>ONFP01000207.1 GCA_900317105.1 uncultured Succinatimonas sp.
GCATTTCAGCTAAGGTTGCAAGGAATGAACCACATATAACAATTGCTTCATTCAAATTATCAGGCTCTGAAAGTTTGTTGTATTTTGCGGTACAAAAAGTATAAATCGCATTGAACTGTTTTATTCTCTCATCTGACTGCTTAACACTTTCTCGAAGAAACAAAAAACGATCGTAGAGTTCTGCTATTATTCCCAACAGTCCTGATACGGCAGTTTGAAAGGTATTTCCTTCAACACCTCTAAAAGAGATACTGATGACAGGATATTCTCCCATTACTTTCTCTCGAAGTTCTTTGTAGTCACCAGTAGCAACAGCAAAATTTCTGCCGTTATCTATAAAGAGTTTTTGCTGATATGATTTATCTCCTGGATTCTGATAGTTAAGCTCACAGAATGTCTTAATCATATTCAGGTTAAGAGTTTTTCCGAATCTGCGAGGACGGATAAAAAGAGCATTCATAACTTCTGAACTGCTCATGAAAAGTTCTTTTAAATATGATGTCTTATCTACGTAATATGCATTCTTTTCAATTATGGTTGAAAAATCCTCATTACCGGTCATAAATAAAACATCTTTCTTCATAAACGCCTCTTTACTGTTTCTAAATGGAATTTTAGCACAGGAATTTAGCCAGATAGTGAAGGAAGAGCAAATCCTGTCATAATTAGTTACAGGTAGGTGAGACTGAGCTTTTCAAAAGCTAAAGAGCACTGGCTCATTATTTAGTGATAAGTTTTGCTTTCCTCTGAGGAAGAATTGAGTAGGATAAAGGCAGGCATAAACAAGTTTTACAACACAAAAGCGTCTCAGAAAAACACCAACAGAACAGTAAGTTCTCCCAAAAAATTAACATAACCATTATGCGAAGTTGCCAGATCTTTACTGCTAATTTACGGAAGAGCCTATTACAAAAAAAACAATGCGCATTGAACTCTGAAGGTTTAAGAAGAATCAAATAAACTCTACTTATTAACGGAATCTTCTACCAGATTTCCAAGGGAAACAATTTCACAGCTCTTTTGGGCAAATCCAATTCCTATTCCGTAGACCTTCTTATATCTTCTGGAAATAAATTTTGCTGCATAGTTCTTTTGAATTATCTGCTTAGTTGCAGCCTGAGCTGCATCATAACAGTCTTCAAGATTTTCAGTCTTTTTCAGCTCTAAGATACAGGCTGTTTTGTTATCAAAGCTACTGCTTAGTTGCAGCCTGAGCTGCATCATAACAGTCTTCAAGATTTTCAGTCTTTTTCAGCTCTAAGATACAGGCTGTTTTGTTATCAAAGCTATCAATGATAATATCAGAGAAACCGGTTCCGGATTCGATTTCCTCGAGATATCTAAAATTCTTTGTTGCGGAAGCCAGTCCCAGAATACCGGTCATAAAGCCATGATAGTAGAGTTCATTTCCGGTGTTTCTGATACTTAAAAACTCCTTTAGCATGGTGCTGATAAGCATCTGTGCATCATCAGTATTATTTACCATGAGCAAATCCACCAGCTTTAGAGCCTGATTGTACCAGTATGGGTTATCTTCTCCGTAAAGATATTCTCTTTTCTCATTAAAACATGCCAGCACTTCCTGATTAGGAATTCTTACAGTTACCTTGCCAATAATATCTGAACCTTCTGCAAAGGTTACATAGCCTGTATGCAGCATCATGGTCATAAAGACATCAAAGCTTACTCTGTTTCTAAGGTCTGGATAGGTGGTAAATCTCTGCATTGTGTGCTTCCATACTGTTGTCAGTAAACATGGTGATAAGGTCGTTACCACTGGTGTTTACCCAGAATGGCTGAGGAGCATAGATGTCTTTCTGAGTCGCAGCATAGCAGTAACTGATTAGACTCCATGGGCAGAAGATATGTTTGTTGCCAAATCTGTAGCCGTCATACCATTCCTTAACCTCACTTTCTTTATCTGAAAGTCCACAGTCTGACAAAAGCTTTTCTGTCTCTTCTTCTGTGAATCCAAAGAATCCTGTATATGGTTCATCATTCATACCGAAGGTAGTAAAGTTATTGGCATCGGTAAACACACTCTGATGGGCTACACGCAGACAGCCTGAGACGATTCCCTTGTATAGCCATGGCTCATTGTCTTTTTTAAAG
>ONFP01000206.1 GCA_900317105.1 uncultured Succinatimonas sp.
AACTCTAGCTCTCTTTTATTTGTCTCCAATTTTTCCTTTGATTCTTTTGTGTATTGAAGCTCCTGCTGTAACTGCAGGATCTGATCTTTTAACTTTTCGATAGATTCTGTTAAGCTCTCATTTTCATCAAACGCAGTATTCCTAGCACATCGTGCCTCTTTAATAGATTCCTCCATGCTTAACTTTTCTTTATGTAACTGTTAAATATTTAGTACCTAGTAACTAGTCTAAATAAAGCAATTGTCGAATTCGACAATTGCTTTATGTCTACCGCCAATTAGGCGGGCAGTGAACGACAAAACTTGGGCACCACCCGAGACAGCTCCTCGGGCACTCAATTTCATCATTCCATAAGTTTAATTTTATTTTTCTCCTCAATCTTTCATTTTTATATCCACTTTAATATAACGTTGCAACAATCTCGTTGTGATTTATAGGATAAAAAAAATGGAAAGTAATATTACACCAGATCAGATCCGATCTATTTTCAAACTTTCTTTTCAAGATCCAACTCTAGGAGAACGAAAGCTCGAGCAGAGGCTAGGTATCGGTCACACAACTATTGGCAAATATAAGAGACTTGCCAAAAAGCTTAATTATACTGCTGAGTACATCATGCAAATGGATGATCTGTCTATCATTGAGCTTTTCAAGCTTAAATCAAGAAAGGTTGATTTCATCGAACCGAATTGGGATGAGATACGTAAATACCTGCAGGAGAAAGGTCATTGGGGGCAGATGCTTCCAACCATTAAAAGCGCCTGGGAATATATTTACCTCAAAAAACTTTTCCCTAACTATGTTACAGGAGATTTACCTGACGGTGTCATGTCAGAGCGAACCTTTTGCCGTAGATACGACGAATACCTGCATAGCAAAGGTCTTGATTTACTGAAGCACAAAGCAAATCCAAACAATAATTTCGGGCCAGGCTCGGTAGTAGAAATCGATACCATCGGTGACAGATTAAAGTATCTGGATGCTGATAACAATGAGCATGAGGCAGTTATTTTTACAGCAGTTCTCAAGTATTCACGACTTCTGTATGCAGAGGCGATGCCTTCTGGTACAGGTATATGCTGGGCAGGAGCCATTATCAACGCTTTATATTCATTTGGCGGAGTACCTGAAGTTCTACGATGTGACAATGATTCTGCACTAGTGATCCACGGTAACAAGTCCAAAAGGACCAAGTTAAGGGCTTCTATCGAATTCACTATAAATGAATTTGGTCTTATCACAGACCTCTGTCCACCAAGAAGACCAGAGTATAAAGGCAGCAATGAACGAGCCAATGGTTTTGCCTTGAAGCACTTTTTCGAGGGTACATCGTACGGCAAGGAAATACATGCAGATAATCTCGATGCTTTAAATGAGCTGATAAAAAAAGAAACTCTCCGTATCAATTCATTGCCAAGAAACCACGGTCAGCTATCGAGCATTGAGGTTTTCCGACCTGATGTTCGCTATATATCTTATGCAGTAGTCCATAAGGATGGCTACGTTAACTACCAGCGCAACTACTATTATGCAGGCAAAGATAACGTCGGCAAGACTATTCTGATTGAAAACATGAGGGGAAAGCAGATTGTTCTAAGACATGAGAAGACATTGCGCTCTATTGTCGAATATGAATTAGACAGAAACTGCATTCCCCCTGGAAATCATCATAAAGCAGATAAATTTAAAACTGAATCAGAAAAAGTCACTTCTCGAACAAAAGAGTGGTTTATCTCTGAATTTTCCAAGATAGAAAAGGCTACTGATAACATTCAGCAGCTCATAAACTGGGTATTTGAGATAACTTCCCGTTCTAATCAGGTTGGAACAAAGATCTGCAACTCCATCTATAAGCTCTGCACGGACAATCTGAATGATTTGGACTGTCTGGAACTTGCCTGTAAAGCAGTCTTAGAAAGGAAACACAAAGTTGACATCGTGGTTCAGTTAAGCTGTAGCTTCGATATGTTCCGCAAGCTCAAAAATGAAAAATCAAAAGTAACAGTGAACTATTAGGTACCTCGATTTTTGGTCAGGATCTGATCTAAGATCAATGGGGACCTGTTTCAATTATTCTAGCCTAAATGACACTGAGGA
>ONFP01000205.1 GCA_900317105.1 uncultured Succinatimonas sp.
GGTTAATGGATACAAGATGAATGTGACTGACTTGCTTACCGAAGTAATAGATGGAGGTAAACTGAACCACTATAATTCCGATGAAGATTTAAGAAAGGTATTTGGTGTTAAGAATCTGGAACTGTTTACACCGAATTCAGCTGAATAATTTTATACGTGCAAAATCAAAATGGCTCATCCCTTATCTGACAAGGCTTGAGCCTTATTTTTTACCCCTATTGCTGCAAAACACAGGAGAATAAGCTTATAAGGGAAGGGAAACTGTATATCAATGATGGTGAGATGTATCATTCTCCTATGAACAGCTTTATTCGAGTAAATCTTGCCTGTACCAGAGATACTTTAAAGGATGCCCTGAGTCCTTTTAAGAAGGTGTTCTGCTAATATTCACATCATTTAAAGAATCAAAGTTAAAACTTATATCCTTTTACAAAAGTCCTATGTCTTTTTGCGTTTTACCTGCAAAAGTCGTAGGACTTTTTGTGAACTACATTCGGCTAGATCTTCCTAAACAATCTGGAGCAGTGGAGAACAAAAAAACGGATACTAAATTGTATCCGTTAGAAGAAAGAACAACATTAAAAAACTCTATGCTCTTATATCCTTAACTTTTTTGAGAATATCTTTACAGGCTGTATACAAAGATCCCGAAAGTCATCTCTGTTCTTACATCTCTCTGATAAGTAGGCCTGTGTCATATCGATATATATTCTGCTCTTTTAATTAAAGGGTTACACCATCCTTCCAGATTAAAAGCTCATGGAAATCTCTCTTCTCAGAGACAGATTTCTTTCCAGAGGCTATGTCGATAATGTAATCTAAAAGCTCATCAGCAAGAGCATCAAAATCCTTTCCGTCTACAATCACACCGGCATTAAAGTCGATCCAGTTACCTCCCTTTCTCTCGTAAAGGGCATTATTGGTAGAGATTTTGATGGTTGGTACTACGGTGCTGAATGGAGTTCCTCTTCCAGTGGAAAACAGGATCATATTTACACCACAGGCTGCCAGAGCAGAACAGGATACACCGTCATTTCCAGGAGCATTCAGAAGATTAAGTCCAGTTCCCTTGATGGTCTCAGCGTATTTTATGGTTCCTTCAACCTGTGCCTTTCCTCCCTTCTGTACACAGCCTAAAGACTTATCCTCTAAAGTGGTGATGCCTCCTGCCTTGTTGCCAGGGGAAGGATTCTCTGAAACAGTTTCTCCATGAGATTTGAAATAACCTTTAAAGTCATTGATGAGATTTACTGTCTGATTAAAGGTATCCTCATCCTTTGCTCGGTTCATCAGAATCTGTTCTGCACCGAACATTTCTGGAACTTCGGTCATAACGGAGGTACCACCGGAACCTACAATCAAGTCGCTTACTCTGCCTATCAGAGGATTTGCGGTTATTCCTGACAGACCGTCAGAGCCGCCGCACTTAAGTCCGATTCTAAGCTTTGATAAAGGTACACTTTCTCTTCTTGCCTGATTAGCCAGATTAAGAAGAGTATCAATAATGCCGTAGCCACAAGTTCGTCCTTTACTTCCTGAGTGTTTAAAAACATCAGTCTCTCATCAGACACTTCTAAAAATTTCTTGAATTCAGAAAGATTGTTGTTTTCACAGCCAAGTCCTAAAACCAGAACCGCGCCAGCATTAGGGTGGCGTGTCAGTGAGGCTAGCAGCTTCTGGGTGGTTGTCTGATCTTCTCCCATCTGAGAACAACCGTATGGGTGAGTCAGAGCATAGCAGCCGTCGACATGTTCATAGCCAGAAAGCTTCTCTCTGGCGTATGCTTCAAGCTCTTTTGCTATGTGATTAACACAGAAAACGGTAGGGATGATCCATACTTCGTTTCTGATTCCTACCTGACCGTCAGCTCTAACATAGCCTTCAAAGGTTCTGTCCACCTTTTTTAAAGTTGACAGAGGTGTCTTGTTATAGGTATATGATTTGGTTCCGGATAGATTGGTTTTTACATTCTGTGAATGAACATGCTGTCCTTTACTGATTCTGCAGGTAGCATGACCGATTGAATATCCGTATTTAATAATCTGATCGCCTTCATTCAGATCATGAAGAGCAAACTTGTGTCCACGTGGAATGTCATCTACTAAAGATACATCACCTAAGGTGGTTTTTACAGTCTGCCCCTTTTTTAGATCCTCAAGGGCTACAGCGACAACATCCTCTTTAGGGTTGATCACTATGCACTGCATTATTTGTCTCCTAACATTTTGACATGGTAGATTTAACGCCGTTGGTAACGACACTGTGGGTCAGGTGAGCGATCTGCGCTACATCGACCTTGCCACAAAGATCTTCTCCCCAGAGTTTAACGTCTGAAAGAATGGCTTTTACTGTGTCTTCTGCACTCTCCTCTGAATTCTTATAAAGTGCCCAGGCTTTAGCCATAGTCTTTACTGCATACTCATCATCCTGGAATTGACCGGTTTTGCCGTCAGCTCTTGTAACCTGAACAGGGGAGGTTCCGTCTGAATTCTTATACAGAGCAAAGAAGGCAGCCAGTGCAAAATACAGTTTCTTTGGATGAGTGCCGTTGGCTCTTGCATCAAGGATAGATGGCAGAACACGAGCCTTTACCTTTGAGGCGCAGTTCATAAGAATTGATGCCAACTGATGGTGAAGAGAAGGATCCATGAATCTGTCGACAACTGCATCGGCAAATTCAGTTAACATTCCCTTATCAAGTTTTACTGCAGGAATGATTTCGTCATAAATTACAGAACGGGCAAATGGACCTGTAACCTTATCGGTCATCATCTGATCAACGGTATCAAGACCTGCAAGGAAGGCTGCAGGTACGTTTGAGGTATGAGCGCCGTTCAGA
>ONFP01000204.1 GCA_900317105.1 uncultured Succinatimonas sp.
TCTTGTTTATAATTTTTGTCTGGTACTCTGTGCTTATTCTTTATGTTTGTTTTCTAGTTGTTTTATTTTTTGGGGGAAGTTTTAGCTTCCTTTGTAATAATTGCTACATCATATTTTCTGCAGTTTTCTCTGTGGTGATAAGAACCTTACATAATCCTTTTGCTAAAGCGGCTGTAATAATCTGCAACTTTTCTGCACCTCCTGCCACCATGATTGTCTGAGGCATGTCCTTTAAGGTATCAAGTGAGGTGGAGATAAGTCTTGAATCAATATCCTTATCTACAATTTCTCCATTCTTATTGATAAAGTGGCCGAGAATATCACCGACCGCTCCCAATCTCTTCAGATAAATGAAATCAGAACGATCAAACAGCCCCTGTTCAATTACAGTTGCGTGTTCATCAAGACCACCAGCACTGAACAGAGTCATTGACGAAGTTGAAGCCATTCTCTTTATCCATTGCAAATCTGGATGTTCGCAGAGCTTGTCAGAAAGTTCCTTTGAACTCATAAGCAGAGGGGCAGGGTAGAGGTACATCTTTGCCTTGAAAATATCTGAGCGTGCATTTGGCAGATAGTTATTAACACCGCCGGTTAAAGACACCGCAGTCCAGTTGCACTGACTTTCGGAGGCAAGATAGTTGAAGGCTAAAGACAGAGTTTTACCGTAGCCGATATTAATTACGGAATCATTGGTGAGTCTGAGATTTACGTAAGAGCAGGCTGCTCTTGCAAGACTTTCTGTAATGTTTTTGCTGTTTTCTGGTTCAGGTACAACATAAGCATTTTCAAGAGCGTATTTTTCTATCAGCTTTTTTTCTAAATCAAGTTTATTGTTATCAAGTCTTGTTATATAAAAACTGACGATGCCTTTTTGTCTTCCTTCTTCAAGCAGTTTAATAACTTTTAGTCTGCTTAATCCTAAGAGTTTTGCTATGTTCTGCTGAGTCATTCCGTCACAGTAATAGTACCAGCAGATTTTTTCAATTAAACGAAGGTCGGCGGTTTCAGACATAGTATTTACCCATGTTTCGTTAAATATATTTGTCATAGAAAATCTGTTTAGACAAATTCTACACATAAGTTTATATCTTCAACATTTGTAAATCAAAAGGCAAATACAAAAAAATAACCTATTTTTTAGAAAGTGAGATAAAACGCTTATTTTTTGCAAAAATTCAGTATTTTTTTGGAAAAAACAGTATAAATTAACAATAGTCTCAAAAAAAATTTTTTGTCAATGCTGTCTTACTTTTGTAAAAGGAATTGAAAAATGTCTGAGTCACAGTTCCTCCTTGAAGCTCGCGATGTGCATAAGAGTTTTGGACTTAATCAGGTCCTCAAAGGAATTACTTTGACATTGAAGAGTTCAGAGGTTGTTGCCCTGATTGGAGGTAATGGTGCTGGTAAATCTACTCTGATGAAAATTCTGATGGGCATTTATAAACCGGATGACGGTGTTTTTAAAATCAATGGGCAAAGCCTTGATCATCTCAATCCTAAAAAATCCATGAAAGCTGGAATCTATATGGTTCCTCAGGAACCTATGATTTTTCCTCATATGTATGATTTTTCCTCATATGTCTGTTATGGATAACATTCTTATAGGATTTAGCGGCAAGAAATCTCTGCTTATCGAAAAGCTTAACCATTTTTATAAACAGATTAACTGTAAAATCGATTTAAACCGTCTTGGCATGACCTTATCAATTGCAGAACAGCAGATGGTTGAACTTCTCCGTGGCCTGATGCGTGAAAGTAAGATTCTGATTTTGGATGAACCAACATCCTCACTAACCTTTGATGAGGTTCAGACTTTATTTAAGATTGTGCGCGACCTAAAGAAAAAAGGTATCGGCATTATCTATATTACCCACAGATTGTCTGAGGTTTTTGAGCTGGCAGACAGTATCTGTATTATGGCAGATGGCAAAATCACCCTAAGAGGTGAAACGTCAAAATTCACCAGAGAAATGCTGGTTGAAGCTCTACTCCCTCCAAGCTTTACTCCTGCACCTAAGAATCGAACTGAACTTGAGAAAAAGATCCGTAAGCATATGCCTATTCTGCAGCTTAAGAATTTTTCAGGCTATGGCTTTAAAGATATTTCCTTTAATGTTCTGGAAGGTGAAATTGTTGGCATCGCAGGTGTAGTTGGAGCAGGCCGAACCGAACTTGCCAATACGATTTTCGGAAAGGAAATTCCTTTAGGGGGAAACGTTATTCTGGATGGCGAGGATATAACCGGCCGCAGTACCTCTGATGTCATCAGAATGGGTATCAACTATGTGCCAGAAGACAGAAGGTGTAATGGTCTTTTTGGAATTTCTCCTGTCTGTGCAAATATAACTTCAGCACTACTTGATTCTAAGATTACCGGTAAGGTTGTTCTGAACAGTTCTGAAGAAGTCAGAATCAGCGAAAAATATATTAAGGATTTCAGAATCAAAGTAACCTCTCCTTATCAGGAAGCAGGATCTTTATCAGGTGGTAATCAGCAGAAGGTTGTGATTGCCAGATCTTTATCCACAATGCCAAAACTGGTAATTCTGGATGAACCAACCAGAGGTATTGATGCAGGTGCACGTGGAGATGTTTATAAGATTATCCGGGAATTAAGTCAGACAGGCGTGGCGGTGATAGTTATATCTTCTGATACGGAAGAGATTATCGAGCTTGCCGACAGGGCAATTGTATTCTGTCGTGGCAGAGTGAGCGCGGTTTTAGAGAAGGATCAGATCAATCAGCAGAACATTACATCTGCATCATTCGGCATCTATAAGGAGGAGGCCAATGTTTAGAAAGATAATAAGCCGCTATGAGTCAAAGGCCTTTGCCTTTCTGGTTCTGATGTTTGTAATGGTTTCTCTGGTAAATTCAGATTTTCTGACCGGTGAATCCGTGGTGAACTGCTTCAATGACTCGGTGGTGTTTACTCTTTTAGCAGTTGGCTCTGCCTTTGTAATTTTAACTGGAGAGATTGATGTATCTGTAGGTTCAGTT
>ONFP01000203.1 GCA_900317105.1 uncultured Succinatimonas sp.
GTTCAATGCTCAGTTAAAGCTTGCAAAAGAAGAGTTCAAGCAGAAATCAGAAGTTAAATAATATCTGATGTCATAATAGAATTAAAAAGCTCAGAATACCCATTCTTTGCACATTTTTGTGTAACTATGGGCAAGGCAATAAATCCTCAGCTACTACGGCTGGGGATTTTGTTATGCGGTTAATACGAACCATCCTCTGCTTCCGCAGCAATATCTTCCTCATACTCTATATTCATCTCAACCTCAGGGAATGGAATATTCAAACCTTCAAATAGTTCTTTCTTCTTTCCTACAATTTCTGAGAAGTATCCTCCATCAGGGAATATTGTCTGAGTAATATTTGACAGGGATGCCAGCATCTTTGGTACTGAGTCAAATGGAAGCTTAATGCCTTTTGCTTCTGCATTATGAATATGATGTCTTAGCATGCAGAGAATACTGCAGGCAAGGAAATGCACAAAGATTTTTTGCACAAAGATTTTTCCACAAAGAGTTTTTGATGAGGAGACATGTAATCTTCTTGCTCCAGTGAAATCCTTGAGCTTTCGGAAACTCTCCTCAACCTCATTACGTTCTGTATAGGCACGTGACGCTTCAACCGGATCACTTATAAAGTCTGACAGCAGGACTCTTATACCCTTACAGAGCATGTACTCAAATTTCTGAGTATTGTTGATTACTTTTCTGCCATTTGAATCTTCAGTAACATAGGTTGAAAGGAAGTCTTTTTCATCCTGAGTAAGAGTCTCAGTCTCATCCTTCTGCTTATCCAGAAGCTCTGCTATTCTGGCTCTGAATTTATCTTCAGCCTCATTTCTGATTTCATGGTCGAGGTAGATATGAATAAACATTCTGCCTTTCTCACGTTTGCATCTTGCAGAGTCCTTGTTGAAGTTACCAGGATAGCTCCAGTCTATCTCCTCAGTCAGAACATTCTGTCCAAGTTTCCTGTTATAGCTGCAGTCATCAAGCAGATAGGAGAGATTCTTTGCAATCAGATTCTTACAGATTCCGAAAGAGAGCTTCATGTTAAGAATAAAGCTCTGATTGTCCTGATAGAGCTTATGGATATTTTTGACTGAGCCATAGCCCTTGTCTCCAACCAGAACAGCTCTACGATTTAATCCCATCCTTGCATATTCCTTTAGCAGATGGTTAAACGTAGATATATCAGGTGTTGAGCCTGCATAGTATCTGTAATAAAGTGGACAGCCTGTACGCTGATTTACCAGCATCACCACGTTTATCTGTTTAAGCTGGTCTCCGTCTTTGTTGTGTCCCCATTCAGCGAATTCAAGGTTGTCAGAACAGGTGGAGATAGATGTGGAGTCCAGAGCATAGTAAACATTTTCTTTGGTTTTATCCTCTTCCTCAATACAGCACTCATTCAGCTTTTTCAGAAAAACATCAATTCTGTCCTGATCAATATGCTGTAGAAATCTAGTGATGCTGCTTATTCCAAGAGGTCTGTGGTATGGAAGTCTGGTAGTTGATGCAAAGTCCTCGTACAGGTACATTCCCTTATCAGGCTCAATTGCCTTGAAATAAGCCAGAGACAGAAGCTTCTTAGCTCCGTAATACTTATCAAAAGCTCTCCCCAGAGCTTTTGACAAAGGTGTAGATGCAACCACCTGATCAAGCAGCCAGGTGGCTCCTGCATGAAGAACCTTTAGAGAGATAGCCTTCCTTATGAACAAAGAGTTTTCATCCATATCGTCTGCCTGTGAAAATTCAAGCTTATAGCGGGTTAGTTTACCCTTAGATTTTAGATGATCTACTACTCTTGTTGTCTTTAAGGTCTCAAGGATTGGATACTGATTCAAAAAATCCTCAGTCCATTCGATAGTCCCGGTTAGTTCACCGCCAATAATCTTACCTACGGTATAGGTCTTTCCCTTAACTCTGACCGACATATGTCGTTCAGAGTCCCAGGCATTCTCATAAGAGCAGACATAAGTATATTTACCGTTTCTGTTGAACAGGAGAGGAGGAAGTTCAGGAGCATCA
>ONFP01000202.1 GCA_900317105.1 uncultured Succinatimonas sp.
ATTATTAAATTCTGAATTTAGATACTTCATAATTTCAGAAAAACAATCTCTTTTGTTCATTTTAGGAATAACAAATGTATTATCAATTTTTGAAAATTCAAATCCGTTTATATATTCCATAACTTCAATCTCTAAAAACAAATTGTCAAAATCATCTTTTAACAAAATAGTACACAATAAAGATTTATAATGTCTAATAGTTATAGTTCATTACATTCTTATAAAGAAAAGCAATCTCTCGATTGCTTTTTATATTTCTGTCTATTGGTATGCTTTATTTATTCTTCGAGAAAAACTTCAAGAAAAAGTTCCCTATATTTAGATTCAACATTTTTAATATAATTATCAACCTCAGCTTGTGCCTGTACTTTTAAAAAACCTTCCTTTTGCAAAACTTCTTTTAATTGATTTGTTTTTTTATCAACTTCTACATTTAAATCATCATATCCATTTTGTGATAAGCAATTAGCTGACTCTTTCCATAGTTTGTAAGAATCTGATTCTTTCATTACAGATAAATTTGGATTATCCATTTTTGTTTTAGATACGCAGAATTTTGCAATATTCAAAATTTTGTAAATGGTCAGAAATAAATTCTGGCAAGCATTAACCTGTCAACCTTTACGGTTGATGAGTTCTTTAAAATTTCAATGTGATTGAATTCACAGTATCTCCAATATTTGCTTTTTCTTGAAGACAGAAATTTAGCTTCATTATTGAAACGTATAGTCATTATATGAGCTTCTTTTTTCTGGTGAAGGTTTTTGTCATTTTTTCATGGCATCGATCTCTGTGGATCTGTACAGAGCGTTCTGAGATCTTCTGAAGCACTTCAGGAATTGCAGATTCAGCCCATAAAAATCCTTAAAAATGAGTTTGTTATAATATCAGTAGATAGATGTAATAAGGACATTTAAGTGGATTTACAAGAGCTGAAAGCGAACTTCGAAAAGATTGCCAAACAATTACAGGAGGAGACTAAATCAAATCCAGCACAGGCATCCCTGTTCGTTGCATTGCTGGGAATAATGCAGCTCTTATTTGGACTTGTAGAATCTCTGCAGCAACAGCTGGCAAATAAGACGCTCTCAAATAAAAGAGTCGCAGATGAAAATATAAACGGAAAACGTTCAGAAAAGAAGAAAGGAGTAGATTCCTCTGATAAGAATCGAGCTGACAATCTATCCTCTAAGAAAAAGACCAATCAGAAAGAGCTCAAAATAGAGCACCGTGAGAGAGTTATAGGCTATAAGGGAAAAGAGCTATCTACAGAAGAAGCAGATAAACTTATTGGCACCACCTTCACTGGTGATGACGGTAAAAGATACCGTTACACCAGAAGACTGAATTCCTCAGTAAAGCAGGAAATTGAAATCAGGCTTATACAGACTCAGTACTACAAGCTTGAATATATTGAAGTAGATGATGAAGGAAATGAGAAAATCAGCACTTTAAGGCAAACAGCATTAAGTGCAAAAACAGATTTTCTCAAGAAAACCTCAGTCAGTGTAAACATGATGTCACATATCATTTATCTCTGGATTAGACTGAAAAGTCCCCTCAACAGAGTAGCAGTTTCACTTGCAGAGTACGGAATAAAGCTATCAAGACAGCAGCTGTATAAGGATGTAGGAATTACCTCGTTTATGCTTCAGCCTGTGTATGAGCATATAAACAATGCAGAGAGAAGCTTAAATCCAGAATCGAGGAGCCGCCCTCTGAGGGAAGCAAACGTAAAGCCCAGAAATCACTGTCCAAAAGTATGCGAAGCTATATCTATGGGATTGCAGGAGAGCGAGTCTGCATCTTCAACCATGATATTTGCAGAGACTATGATATTCCAAAGAAAATACTTCTGGAGAACGGCATAGACATAAATACCTATGTAGAAACTGATGGCTTCTACAGAGGTGGCTTCAACCGTGATGAGAATGATGAAATCCTATTTCAGCATGGCTGGTGCTGGATTCACTGTAAAAGAAACTTCTGTGTACTGATGAACTATGGCACTAAGACAGATGACACACCAATCGATGCATTTATCAAATGTCACTGGGAGAAAGACATTGAAGAAGGTCGCTGGTTCTGCGATAAGATTTCCAATGCATTCCATATACTGCATCAGCTTACTGATAAATGCAAGAAAGATAGCAGACTGAATATTGTAGAGCTTAAAAATAAAGAGCTTAGACCAATAATTGAGGAAATCTGTACTGAAGCAAACAGAATTTATCCAGACATTAAGTCAACCAAAAATGAAGAAGCCAGAAGAAGCTGTTCTGAAAAGTTTCATGCAGCTATTGTGTATATCGTGAACAATGAAGATAGGCTCAAATCCTTTCTGGATTCTCCTTACGGGCTAATGCATAGTACAAGGATTGAGGAAAGTTTTA
>ONFP01000201.1:0-1906 GCA_900317105.1 uncultured Succinatimonas sp.
ATCTGCACGGATGTTACGAACCTGAATCTTGGTGTTTTCACCAATCTTGTTACATTGCTTAACAAGTTCCTTACGACGCTCCTCTGTAGGCTGTGGCAGGTGAAGAAGTACCATCTCACCGTTGTTTTCTGGTGTGATACCTACATCGCTGTCCATGATGCCTTTCTCAATATCCTTAATTTGCTTCTTGTCCCATGGGCGAATAGCAATTGTTCGGGCGTCAGGAACAGAAACGTTGGCTACCTGGTTCAGTGGAACCATAGAACCATAAGAGTTAACACGTACACCATCGAGGATTGCTACATTAGCACGTCCTGCACGGATGCGGGCCAGTTCTTCCTGAAGATACATCACCGCCATCTCCATACGCTCACCGGCGTCTTTTAATGTTGCTTTTACGTCAATCATATATAATTGGGTTTTTGTCTTTAGTTATCGGCAAAATTATAGATTATTCTCGGATTATACAATAGTTTCGATTATTTTTTTAACTATTTGCTCGAGATATTCTTTGTCGGTATCATTAAAGGTATCGGTTGATGTGCTGTCGATGTCAAGAACGCCTATCACCTCACCATTACTTATCATTGGCACTACAATCTCGCTTCTGCTCAAACTGCTGCAAGCTATGTGCCCTGGAAACTGCTCCACATCAGGAACAATTATTGTTTCGGCTTTTTCCCAAGAGGAGCCGCACACGCCTTTGCCTTTTTTTATGTGCATACATGCTACCGAGCCTTGGAACGGACCTAACTGCAGTTCGCCATCTTCAACCATATAGAAGCCTACCCAGAAGAATCGCTCAGGGAATGCTTCATGAAGAGCTGCACTCACGTTGCTCAATACCGAAACTTTGTTTTTCTCTCCCTGTATAAGTGCCGCAACTTGCTGCACTAAGAGTTCATATTTTTCTCTCATACTATTCCTGATAAGTATTTTATAGTTTCCGTTTTTCTAACATTTTCCTCGTTCTCACCCTTCGAGATTCCTTCGAGATGAGTCTTAGATGCGTTCGAGATGATTTTTAAATGCGTTTATTGTAAATTACATTACATTTCTTTCATCTCAAAAGATAACTGAAAAGAATTAATATAATGCCGACAACTGATTTGTAAGGTCAACAAACTGCTGAATAGTCATCTGTTCTGGACGAAGAGTCATAATCTCCTGAGTGAAGAAATCAGCAGCAGGCATAGTCTCCTTCGAGAACATCTGCTTAATGCTCACACGAAGCATTTTTCTGCGCTGGTTGAACACCGTCTTCACCAAACGCTTAAAGAGTTTCTCGTCGCATCCCAAATCATGAACATCATTACGAGTCATACGGATAACGGCACTCTTCACCTTTGGTGGAGGGTTGAACACATTCTCGTCAACGGTGAACAGGTATTCCACATCATACCAAGCCTGAATGAGTACACTCAAGATGCCGTAGGTCTTGTTACCAGGCTGAGCTGCAATACGCTGAGCCACCTCGCGCTGAATCATACCCGTACAGCAAGGTATAAGATCCTTGTAGTCAAGCATCTTGAAGAAAATCTGCGAAGAAATATCATAAGGATAATTGCCAGTAAGCACAAACTGCCTACCGTCAAAAATCTTAGTCAGATCCATACGAAGGAAGTCCTCGCCAATAACCTTATCGCGAAGCTCAGGGAATGTTTCATACAAGTATGCCACACTCTCAGAGTCTATCTCCACCGCCTTCACATCACGGTCTTTCTTCACAAGATACTGAGTGAGCACACCCATACCCGGTCCTATTTCCAACACAGGAATATCAGGACAAGCATCCACCGTGTCGGCAATGCGCTTAGCTATACCAAGATCAATCAAGAAATGCTGACCTAAATTCTTCTTTGGAGTTACCTTCTTCATATACTCATTTATTTTTTGCAAAGTTACA
>ONFP01000201.1:1922-2635 GCA_900317105.1 uncultured Succinatimonas sp.
AAAGTTACATAAAGTCGAGAGAAATGCAAAATGAAAGCTTGCTTTTATTTTAATTTCCGAGACAAAGTAAGTTCGGCGAAGCCAAAGTTACATAAAAACGAAAGCAGAACAAAATAAACTCGTTTATTTTTTATGCTGAGTGCATTGTAACTTATCTAAAGTTACATAAAAACGAAAGCAGAACAAAATAAACTCGTTTATTTTTTATGCTGAGTGCATAGAAACTTCGCGCTCATAGAGCGCAGAGTTACAAAAATAATTTGGAATTACGAATTACAGATTACGAATTAGTCGCTTCGCGATGAAGAGTTATTCAATTACTAGTTCAGTAGAAAATTAGAAAGAATAGTTTTTTAAGAAAAAAAACGCAAGAAACGCAAACCGGAAGCATGTCGGCATTATCTCCCTTCGGTCGATGACCTTTGGTTCCGCACGAAAAGGCTAAAAAGCATGCAAGTTTTTTTGATTATATCGAGTCTCAACCTTTGGTTGAGCAACGAGATACGAAATGCTGTTTGAGCGAAGCGAGTTCATTGAGTAATAAAAAAAACTTGTGTGCGTGCCTTTGAAAGCGGACGCCGAAGTTTCTTTCTGGTTCGTCTTTCTTCCGCGAAGAAAGATGAACATAAAAAAAATGACACACCAATTTAAACTGGCATGTCATCAACTTATAATAATCTAAAAACCTAAATGCTCTTTCCAAAAGAGGGGGT
>ONFP01000199.1 GCA_900317105.1 uncultured Succinatimonas sp.
TTCAGAAAATGAAGTTTTAAGTACTGATAATATTGTAGAAGATTCCGATTTGAAACATAAGAATGTTTTATCAGCTTCTTCACCAGAGACCGTACAGGCAAGCAAGAAAAAAACTACCTTAAAAGGAAGTTCAAGCACTGTCTACAGAGGCAAGAATTATGTTCTTACCTTAACTGATTCCAATGGAAAGGTCTTAACTGGTGAAAAGCTCAGTTATACTGTAAATGGTAAAACATACACTTTGACAACAGATTCAAAAGGTTCAACCTATCTTCAAATCAATTTGAAGGCAGGTAGCTATACCATGCGCTGTTCCTATGCAGGATCTGCTGCTTATGCTGCTGCAAGCTTTTCTGTGACATTAAAGGTCAAGAACAATCCAAATTCATTTGCTCTTAAGGATATTGAAAATGCGGCAAGCAGAGTCAAGAATTATGTTTCAAAGAACAGGAAGTTACCAAAAACCGTAAAGGTAGGTTCAAAATCTTTAAAAATATCTGAATTTACCTATCTTGCGTCAAAGGCAATTTACAATATTAACTCCAATAAATTGGGAGATATTGTCTTATTGAAAGGAATTGTCAATGGTAAAGCTTCTTCTAAAACATTAAAAGCTACTATTTATAAGGAGCAATATGTTTCCGCAGCAAAAAATGTGGTTTCTAAAATTAAATCTAAAAAAGTACCTCCTGCTTCTGTTGCGGTATATAAGAGAACTAATAAATTAGCAGGATACGCAAATTTAAATGTATACACTTTTGCTTTTGCTAAAATTTTAGCTTTCCATAAAACTGATAAGTATTTGCCTAACTATTGTAGTTTCAAAAGCTCTGACTTAAAGAAAATTGTTAAAAAACCTAGTGTTTTAAAAACAAGTAAAAATACCATTTATAGAGGTAAAATTTATAAACTTACCTTGACCAATAAAAATGGAAAGGTATTGAAAGGTCAAAAGCTCAGTTACAAAATAAATGGCAAGACTTATACTTTAACAACAGATGCTAAAGGTTCTACCTATCTTCAAATTAATTTGAAGGCAGGTAAATATGTTATGGTTTGTTCTTATGCAGGATCCAAAGTTTACAAATCTGCTAAAAAGACTGTATACTTAACTGTAAAGAATAATCCTAATGTTTTTAGCATTAATCAAATTGAAACTGCGGCTACAACTGTTAAGGATTATGTTTCAAAAAACAAGAAATTGCCAACCAGTGTTAAGGTAGGTAGCAGAACTCTTAAGATATCCGAGTTTTCCTATCTTGCATCAAAAGCAGTTTCCAACCTTAATTCTAACAATAGGAAATCTATTACACTTATAAAAGGTATCTCTGATGGCAGTTCTTCTGCATATTCAATAAAATCTACTGTTAATAAAACTCAATATGTGGATTTGGCAAAAAGATCATCCTCGGGGATAAAAGCTTAAAGAATGCGGAGACGATCGCAGAGATCATGAACAATGCGGGATACATTTCAGCAGGAAGGCATTGATTCGGATATCTACTGGATCGGAAACAAGCCGATCGGCGGATGCATCGGATGCTTTCAATGTGCGAAGAAGCAGAAATGTGTTTTTGATGACAAGATCAATGAATTCACAAAGCTGGCGGCGGAATATGACGGCTTCATCTTCGGTTCTCCGGTCTATTATTCAGGAATGAACGGAAGTCTGATGAGTTTTATGGACAGGGCGTTCTTTTCTGCCTCCGCCCAGGCCCCGCATCCATTCCGGTTCAAGCCGGCAGCGGCCGTCGTATCAGCCAGAAGAGCCGGAACGACTTCCGCATTGGATCAGATCAATAAGTATTTCCTGCATCAGCAGATGCCCATAGCGACATCCCGCTACTGGAATATGGTACACGGAAACACACCGGAAGAGGTGCGGCAGGATGAGGAAGGACTGCAGACTCTGAGGTATCTTGCAAGAAATATGGCCTGGCTGCTTAAGATGAAGGACGCCGCGGAAAAGGCAGGTGTTTCGGAGCCGCTACAGGAAAAAACAAGAGTTGC
>ONFP01000195.1 GCA_900317105.1 uncultured Succinatimonas sp.
CCTTAAACCTGAGACCAAAGGAAAAATCTCCAGGTTTAATTGCCCTATTGTTTAGGTAATTTTCTACTACCGTATCTGCTATACAACTCCCTGTATTCCACAGGTATATAGGATTTACCTTTTTCTTCGGCTCCTCCTGTTTTGGGCTACTATGAACTTCACCGACATCGAACCTTTCACCATTCAAGAAGTTATAAATTTCCTTGCAGGTTTGGGGTAATGTCCAATCATTCAACCACATTAAAGTGGCGATTCCGTCTTTAAAGCAGCCACAGGATGAACAAACTGTTCCTCCGGTTCGGGAAAAATCATTAAAGACTCTGAACCCATCTTTACCGCCATGTACAGGACATGGCGAATGTTTTCTATGATTAATGTTTATCTGCCTTCCGGACAAAGCAGGAATTATGCATTCCCACTTACCTTCAGCCATCAACAAAATATCATTTCTTTTTAGCATAACAACTCCTTTATACAGAAGAAAGCCTCCACTGAAGGAGGCTTAACAGACCAATTAAGCCGCTTTGAAACTCCATCTTATTGATGATTTCTTGCGGAATTGATTCTCGTCTTCAGGAGTTATTAATACTCCTTTTTTGGCTAAGAAAGCCTTGTAGTCAAAACTTCCCTTCGCCTCTGATTTAGTGTAGGTTCCAAATCCTAAGTCAATTTTTGACAAATGATTTTCATTCATTTCTTTTTGGATGATAGAAAATTTTTCGTCGATTTGTTTTTGGATTTCCCTTAACTGGTTCTCCAGATCTCCCTTTTGGGATATCAGAGCTTTTAACTCGTCAAGATCTTGAGTTTGAGTTGTTGCAGAAACCTCTTCAGATTTTGGCTCAGGTTCTGGTGCAGAAGAAGGATCATAGGTTGCGACCTTTATCCAAAAAGTAACTACCTTCGTTAAAAGGGTTCGCAAATAATTTTCATCCCTAGAGATGAAAAATTCCACATACTTCTTCATGCCGTCATCGTCTACTAATGCGCAGCACAAAAATGCCTGCCTAATGCCAGTCACTAACATTTGATACTGGATCTGTACCCAGTATTTCCTGTAGGTTTCAGAACTTATACCCTGCTCTAAAAGCTCAGTAAACGACTTTTCAGTCAAACACTTAACTTCTAGATCAGTTGGTTTTCCGTTTAAATTACATTCCCCATCCAGGGAACATTTAAGAAATGGCAAAACCTTATTCTGGTAGCAGCCAGAATGTTTAACAGAAACATTTCTGTTTGTGGCAAAGAAAGAGATAACAGAGTCCTCGTATAGTACACCTCTTTGGATGTACTTGTTGGAGACAACTTTAGGTTGAACTAACCCAACCTTTTCATTGAAAAGATCAGCTTCTGTTTTGCCAAAATGCTCTCCACGAGCGATTACTACAGCCTCTGTAGCTGTTATCCCCTCCTTACGCCACGCTAGCCATTCCTGACTTCTCTGTTCTAAAGAGACTTCAATAGCTGATGAGTTTAGAACAGCATTAATCATGTTGTCCTTTCTTTCTTCTGTTTCCATGATTTCATGGAGTTTAGAGTAGTACTGTTTGTTTTCCATAATTGACTCCTTGCCTCACGGCAGTTGAACCTCAGATACCTATGGAAAAAAGTATCTTCGGTTTGCAGGCAGCAAATACATGCCTACAACTACCAGGAAAGGAGTTTTGAGCATGTACTGGACATGCCCAGTTAATGAAAATGGCAGATAACTGCCGACCTTATACCACTTACGTAGGGTACTCACGATTTACGTACTGAAAAGTACGAAAAATCCTTACTGCAAAAGCAATTAGAGATTACCTGGAGAAATTTCTAATTGCTCTCGTAGAGTGTTATAGGTGTTATAACAGCTGTAACTCTTTTGCGGCATCATGTCGCATAGACTTTAAAATTATTGAGTGCTGCTATTAAGCAGCTTTGAATCTTTATGGATCTGCAGAACTACATATCCTGCCAGAAGAGATTGTTAAGGCCAAAGCCTCAGTTGATCTGAAAACTCCTCTCTGGAAGAGGAGCTTCCGTTAGCAAATAAAAATATCGGTTATTATTTTACATTATTTAAAATATATTTGTTGAATATAT
>ONFP01000087.1 GCA_900317105.1 uncultured Succinatimonas sp.
TGCAGCTTAAAGGCGAATTTAAGGAGTTTTTATGGCCTCAAAAATTAGAGTTCCAGCTCTGGAAAGAGCTCTTAATATACTTGAGGTTCTTCAAAAACATCATCGCTGTACAATCTCAGAACTTATATCTATTACAGGGCTTCCAAGAAGCTCTGTTTATGTTCTTGTAGATGATATGGTTAAGCTTCGTCTTTTAAGACAGAACTCTGACAAGACAGTACAGCTATGGATGAAACTCGTATCTTTGGGCAATTCTGCCTCAGACTCTCTTGATCTCAAGGAGATGATCTCTCCTTATCTTGATAAGCTTATTTCATCTGTGGACTGTCTTGCGGTTCATTTTGGCATAATGGATGATGACAAGGCCTATTATGTCCTAAAACGTACCAGTTCAAAATCAGGTATGAGAATTCTCTCCAGAGAAGGAGCAGAAGTTTCGCTTGTTCATTCTGCCTTGGGAAAGTGTCTTCTTGCCTATCAGGACAGTATGCTTCGAGAAAGACTTGTAACAACCCTGGATTACACTCCTGCTACAGCTAACTCTATAACTACTCCAGAGGCACTACGCAAGGAACTGGCTCAGATCAGAAACCGAGGATATGCTTTTGATAATGCTGAGGTCGGACTTGAACTAAGATGTATAGCTGTGCCGATTTTTGATCTGGATAATCATCTTATTGGAGCAATATCGGTGGTAGGAACTATCAATAACTTTACAACCGCAAAGCTGAGTTCAATTATTGATTTGATGAAGAGATGTTCTATCTCTATTTCGTCAGGGCTAATGCTCTGACTTTATGGCGTCTCTGGGCGGAATTGAACCGCCGACCTTTCGCTTAGGAGGCGAACGCTCTATCCAACTGAGCTACAGGGACAGCTTCATAAAGAACAGCTAAACATTATACAGTATATTTGGTGTAGTAGTTTGTTTTTTGTTGAATTTGTTAAGTTTTTAGGTTTTTATGTGGGATCTAGATAGATTTGCAGAGAATACTGCAGTTATAGATGACAGGGGAAATGAGCTGTCCTATGCTGGTCTTAAATCCTATGGAAATGAACTTTGTTCTCACCTTAAATCAAGATCTCTTGTGATGCAATTGGCCAGAAATACCCTTGGCTCTTTTATTGGCTATATCTCTTTTCTTGACATAAAAACAGTTCCTCTGATGGTAAGTTCTGCCCTGAATGTTGAGCAGAAAAAACATCTTCTCAATTGCTATCATCCGTCATATCTGTGGCTGCCATCGGAGATGTGCTCTGAATTTTCTGAATATCCTGAAATCTTCAGCTTATATGATTATTCTCTTTTAAAAACAGACTATCCGTCCGATTACGAATTATATCCAGATCTGGCCCTGCTGCTCACAACCTCTGGAACTACCGGAAGTCAAAAATATGTAAGACAGAGTTATCTTAATATCAAATCAAATGCGGAATCGATTATCTCGTATTTGAAATTACATTCAAAAGAGAGAGCCATAACCTCTCTTCCAATGCATTACACCTTTGGTTTATCGGTAATAAACTCCCATATTAAAGTTGGCGCAACAATTCTTCTGACAGATAAGTCAATTATGCAGAAGGATTTTTGGGATTTTATGAAGAAATACGGGGCTACCTCTATTAGCGGGGTTCCTTATACCTATGAGATGCTCAAACGACTAAGGTTTCCGTCAATGGATCTCCCTGCTTTAAAAACAATGACTCAGGCTGGAGGTAAACTGTCTGTGGAACTGCAGCAGTATTTTGCTGAATACGCCCTTGAAACTAATCGACATTTTTTTGTAATGTACGGTCAGTGTGAGGCTACTTCAAGAATGGGGTATCTTCCATGGGAGAAATGTCTGGACAAACCCGGTTCTATCGGTGGTCCAATACCAGGAGGCAAATATTATCTTATTGATGCAGATGGCAATGTAATAGATAAGTGTAACGTAGAAGGTGAACTTGTTTATGAGGGGGATAATGTAACTTTAGGCTATGCTCATGGATATAAGGAGCTCTTTTTAGGAGATGAAAGACACGGCAGACTCTGCACCGGTGATTTAGCCTATTTTGATGAGGATAATTATTTTTATATTACTGGACGAAACAATAGATTTATCAAGGTGTTTGGTAACCGAGTCAATCTTGACGAAGTTCAGTTTAGCTTAAAGGAAAGGTTTTCTGAGCTTGAATGTGCTGTTATCGGAAGAGATGATCTGATTATGGTATGTATGCTCTCAGATGGTAATGCTTCTGCCGTCAGGTCTTTTCTTGAGGAACGTTTAGGGCTTAATCACAATGCTATAAAAACAGCTGTGGTAGAGAAAATTCCTAAAAATGAATCTGGAAAGATCCTCTACCATAACCTTGTTAAAGATTTACTCTAAGGTGACTATATCATCAACATCCACATTTAGGGTATTGTTCTGCAGATCAAGTGGCTTAAGCTTTGCTGAGTGAGGATAAACAGCAGTAACACGATACAGTCCCTTTGCATTCTCATGAATTTCGTACTCCGTTCCAACTGAACTGATCATATTTGATGACTGAGCCAGAGAGAATTTCATATCTTTCTTAAGCCCGTTATCACTTCCCATGTTGATGATAACATCATCTCCTTTTGTATCAATAACCCTTGCCGATACAGGCGCACACTGCAGTTCTCTTACCAGATCCTTCGCTGCACTTGAAGTCAGATCATATAGTCGCTGACCATAATCAGAACCTCTAAATCTGTCTGAGCGTAAGTCTAAAAATTCATTTGAATCAAAAGGCCAGTCGGTTTCTCCAGAGTAGTTTTTATGGAAGATTATCTGCTGGTTTATTGCATCAAAAACTTCTATATCAAAATTTATTGTTCTGGTTGGGACAAACAGCATATTGGTTATAACGTTATTGCCTACTTTTGATTTGCTAAGGGAATTTATGGTTCCTGTAATAATATACTGACTGCCGTACTGTGTTGAGATGGCTTTAAGATTGTCCAGTTTATTTTTATTTGGAACATTTTTGCCATTGTCATTTACAACATTCATTCTTAGTACAGGTCGTGTATTGAAGGTTGCTGAGTTATTCAGCTGATCGTAAAGCATTTTATCCAGTTCTTTGCTGGTATCTTCAATTCCTAAAGCTCCTTGGAAAGCCTGTGAGTCAGCATACTTGAATGACAGAGGCAATATGGACTTGTTAACAGTTGAGCCAGAGCATTTTGCTTTAGCTTTTTTATCGTCAATAAATGCCTTAATAGTTACGGTGGTTCTGTTGAGGGTGTGCTGTGTTTCCAATACAACCAGCTTTTTGATTATATTCTGTGAGGCAGGTCCATAGGAAGTTCCATTTAGAACTCCGCTTTTGTATGACTGTTCTAATCTTATATCTGCTCCTGACTGCATCAGCAGATTGTGAATTGCATCATTTACCGCATCCTCGCGATTCTGTCCAATACCTGTGGCAACCTGCCAGCTTGCGTATGACTGAAGCGATATCGAAGCTAAAAATAAAGTGACAGATACTTTTGCTATTTTAGAAAACTTCATATAAACCTCAGATGTTTGAATTTTGTCATATGGCATTGAAATTGCATTATTCACACCAAGATTTTAGAAATCGTTATTTTTATAACGAAATTCTTTCTGCAGTAATATGTTGATTATACGTACAAAAGAAGGTCAGGATGGAGAGAATGTTATTAAAAATGCTAAGTGTTGCAGCATTGATTGCAATTTCTGGCTGTACGGCAAATCCTGCCCCTGGTGGCAATGGAGGAGCTCAGGTATATGAGCAGAGAGGCATGGAGATCAGTAAGACTGTATCCGAAATGGCTGATACCTTATATGCCACAATGATTGCTGATTTGAAGGCAATTGATGCAGCTAACGGTAAAGGATCTGTCAGAAATCCGTCAATTCCAAAAGTTGCTGTAACATCTTTTGTTGACACTGATACATATGAGAATGCAGGATATTTAGGCAGATCAATGGCTGAAATGTTTGTTCATGAGCTTGACCGCAGAGGTATCCAGGTTTTTGATTACAAACTAACAGGTTCAATATCCATTACCAAGGATGGTGAGTTTGTATTCTCCCGTAACTGGAAGAAGGTTGCCCGTCAGGCGATGGTACGTCACATTCTGGCTGGTACCATTACACGAAACGATAAAGGTATTGTAGTTGTTGGACGTATCATTAATATGTCAAATTCAACTGTTGTCGGATCTTCAACCGGTTTTATACCTTATGAAAGACTTCCTTACTGCTACAGAACGGGGGAGAAAAACTGTTCAATCAACGGTACCACATCTTATCTGTATTATCTTCCTAACAGTACTAAGAAGACTGGTAATGGGGTAGCCGATACTGTTAGCAGTGTCCACGTTTCATCCTATTCATATAGCTCTACTCTGACTCCAGAACAGGAGAAAATAGTTCAGAAGAGAAAGGAAGATGAATTTATAAATAACTACTATACAACTGACAAGAAGGATTTTAATTCCAAGTACTATGTGGAAGGAGCAAAAGTTCCTGGAACATCTACCGGAAATTATGAGAGATATATGTACGAGAAGAAAAAATCCTCAATCGGTACATCGGGTAAATCCTCTGTTATCTATCCAGCACAATCCTATATGTACAAGGATAGACTAACTAGAGACGTTCATGACGAGAGTCATTATTCAAGAGTAAGTGATTAGGAGGGGCGAAAAATGAAGGTTTTAAAGATAGCTGTAGTCGCAATTGCCATGTCTTTGGCAGTGACCTCCTGCTCTTCAACTTTTCTGACAAGAAATCTAAGCTTTACTGATTCTGGGGTGAAAAAGCCTAGCGCTTTCCCTGTATTAAGAGCTACCGGGTATGCGTCAATTTCAAGACAGCCAGGAGCAACTTCTCAGATGAAGCAGATAAAAGCGATGCGCGCATCTAAGATTGAAGCATATAGAGAACTGTCCGAGCAGGTAAATGGCGTTTATATTAGTGCAAAGGATTCTCTTAACAGCAACAGTGTTGAAACCTCAAATAATGTAAATACCGAGGTTGATGGTTTTATTCACGGAGCAAGAGTTATTAGACAGTATGCTATGGGTGACACATATGCAACAGAAGTCGAGCTTGATACCCGTGTGGTATACGATATGTATGATATGCGCGGAGCTCTTTAGGAGGAGATTATGGAAACAGCAAACAGATTTGTATTCAAAAAAATAACTCCTAATAATCAGGCTCCTGCTGTAAAACCAATAAAAGACTATCTGATGATGCAGAATGCTGTACTTAATAGCCTTGAACTGGTTATCAGCAAAGAATATATGGCATTAAAGGACAGACATTTTGAGCTTCTGCAGGGAATATCCACTGAAAAGTCAGATCTTATGCTAAAGCTTCAGTCAAATGATCAGAAGTTAAAGCTTCATCCTGAGGTTCAGACGCTTAAGACCAAATACAGTGCCGAGGTACTGATTATCAAAGACAAGATGAAGAAATGTCATTTCAGAAATGAGGTCAATGGCAGACTTATAACCATGTGCATGCAGTCTTCTAATAAACTTCAGGCTCTGCTGATTGAGGCTCGCGATCTGGTTACCTGCAATAAAACCTATAACTGCAAGGGAAGCGCCTCAGCAAGAGCACCACTTCGTGTCTCCGTTTCTGCCTAGTCTGTTTGGATAGTCCTGATTTGCTTTTGTCAGGACTATTGTAATTTTATTATCCTCCTGCCATCTCTTTTAAATTTTTTTATATCTTACAAATCAATCAGCTATTTCGAATTCTGACAAATTTTGAATAGGTTAAATGCATACCCAAAAATTTCTCATTTATTATTCAGATAAATTTTTTAAGGAAATCCTTTAAGAATAAGAAATGAAAAAAAATGGAGAGATGATGGGGTTGGTTAATCTTTGTAATATCTTTGGTAATGATAAGCTTGTAGTTTCTGATTTTGACTTTAGTCCTGTAAATTACACTGCTCATATTCCTAATTTTGATTCTGATTATGTATTTGAACTTAACAGTCTGAATGATTTGTTACTGTTTCTGGTCCATCCATTTAAAGACTGTCTTTATATAAGCGGGCCATCTGGCTGCGGCAAGACATCTCTTGTGCTTCAGGTTGCAGCAAGACTTAATTGGCCTGTAGAACAGATTACCCTTTCAAATAAATCTGAATCCTTGGAGCTTATAGGTCATTCCTCAATTAAAAATGGAGAACTGGTATATGAATACGGCCCTCTTGCCAGAGCAATGATGTATGGTGAAATCCTGATCTTAAATGAGGTTGATTTAATGTCTCCTGGAGATTTAACCGTACTGAATGATGTTTTAGAAGGAAAAGATCTAACTATTGTTGCCAATCAGGGAGAGATCATTAAACCACATCCTAATTTTCGCGTGGTTGCAACTGCAAATTCAAAGGGAAATGGAGATCTGAGCGGATTCTATAATGGAGTCAGACTGCTTAATCAGGCTTTTTTAGATAGATTTAGATTTATGGAAATGTCTTATCCTAAATTAAATGTTGAAAAAGCCATGATCCGTAGTATGTACCCCTCAATTGATGAAGATATGTGTCTGAAGCTGCTTAAATTTGCTCATGATTTAAGACAGGTTATAGAGAATGGTTTTGAAAATGGAATCAGACAGTTATCAGCTCCTTTTTCTACCAGATCATTACTTAAAATAGCCGGTCTTTTATCTTTAAATACTTCGCTGGATGTTCATAAGATCATAAAGATGTGTTTCGCTTTAAGACTGCCCGCAGTTGAATATGAATATGTTATGAGATTGTGCAATGATATTTTTGGGCACGAAAATTCTAAGGTGATTGTTAATCAGGAATAAAAAAGAGAAATCTGTTTTTAGTAGTGATTGTAATTTTCTGCGTCAATTTCAATTTGATAAAAAATGTCTAGCGATATGCGATGACGAATACATTTTCAGCGTAAGTAAATACGATTTTGTCCTTATTTATAAAAAAAACAAACCCAGCAACAGATTGCTGGGTAAGACCTCATCCTCCTGCAAAAATGAGGTTTAATTGGGATACTCTGTTCTCCTGCAAAACAGAGTTT
>ONFP01000086.1 GCA_900317105.1 uncultured Succinatimonas sp.
CCCTGAAGCACATGAACATGGTCTAGAGGTACTCCATGCTTCTTTGAAAACTCCTCAGCGAGCTGGTTGGTAACATCCTGTGGACTTGCAATACCACCACCAACAATTCTAGATTCAGAAATATTGCCTCGCATTGTACCTGCGTTATGTGGAACAATGCAGTTTGCAACATGAAGTTCTCCATCAAAGCTCTGAGCAAAAGATGAAGCTGACTTAAACAGATATTCATCTAGTTTCTTAGAATGAGCAACCTCAAGGAAATCGATAGCTAAAACAACAGCGCCTCCAAGAACAGACTCGCCTCCAGCCTCTCTTACCACAAGAACAGGAATTTCACTCTTGCGCATAATAGTACTGTCGATATTACTTATAAACAGATCTTTAATGGCATTACGCTTGTTTGCAGAAATTACTGCAAGATCATATCCACCTTCACTGCATTCTTTGATAAATCCATCAGCAACATCATGATTAAAAATCAGCTTAAATGAAATATTATCAACACTATATGATCTGCGGATTCTTTCAAACTCAGATTCTTCCTTAACTTTAATCTGATCTTTATCATCAGTTTCTGCATATTCATTTATTACTCTGACTGCAACAATTTCAAAGTCAGGGTTCATACGTGCGTACTGAGCAGCACGATCTAGTGCAGGCTGAGATGGTCTTGGTTTAAGTAAAACTGCAAATTTCTTAGGGGCCGACGTCATCATAGAAAACCTCCTTTAGCAACGATTTCATCTCGATTATAGTTTGATTTTTTTGAAAAAAATAAGACATCAAGCCATAAAGTTAAAACAATTTATTCAATTTTTGTTGCAAATCAAATTTATATTCACTTTTATTGCACATATTGCAACACATATATTTTTATATTGCATAGAATTAAATAAAAGTTATAATAAAAATCACATTAGTTTTAGGAATAAAAAATGACACAGAGAACAATTTCTTTTACGGATGCGGTATTTGCCTTAAATGAAACAAAAGATGTGTCTATAGGCAATATAAAAATTTCACCAAATGATCTGATCGTTCTTATCGGAGGAAACGGCTCAGGAAAAACTTCTGTTGCAAAAGCCTTCAATGCAGAGCTGCCTTTAAAGTCTGGAGTAGCACCTGATAACTACCACCCGACTCTGGTTTCATTTGAAAAACAGATGGAACTGTTTGAAGCTGATTATCAGATGAGAAATTCAGACTGCACTACTCCAGATGAGGAAATTGGTATTACTCCCGCAAAAATTTTTAAAGATGATGATAAGGAAACCATTGCAAAACTGGTTGAAGGCTTAAAGCTTCAGAATCTTATTGATAAGCCTATAAGACAGCTTTCCGGTGGAGAAGGAAGAAAAATACTATTGGCCCACGCGCTGGCATCTAAGCCTAATCTGATTATTTTTGATACTCCATTTGACGCTCTTGATGTTCAGACACGAGCAGAGCTTTTAAAACTGATTGAGGAAATTCATAAAGTATACAGCACACCTACAGTATTAATTGTTAACAGACCATCAGAAATACCAGCTTCCCTCACTGCAATGGGAATCATTCATGACTGTAGGATCACCAAGCTGGATAGCAGAGAAGAAATTGAAAAAAATGAGGACGCAAAAGCACTTTTGGGCAGTATATCTGTTAATGTGGACTCTCTGCCACCAGTTCCGGTTAAATATCGACTTCCAGAAATTCAGGATGATTACATTGTTAAGCTCAACAAGGTAAATATCGAATATGAGAGAAAGGTTTTAGATAACCTTACCTTCAGAGTGAAGAAAGGAGAAAACTGGCATATTATGGGGCCAAACGGAGCCGGTAAATCTACCCTGCTCTCTCTTATAACCGGAGATAATCCTTTTGTCTATACCAATGACGTAACAGTATTTGGATTCAAACGCGGAAATGGAGAATCAATCTGGGATATCAAAAAATATTTTGGCGTTGTTTCCGGAGCCCTGCATCTTGACTATAGAGTCAATGGAACCGCTCTAAACGTTGTATTGTCAGGTTTCTATGATTCTATAGGTCTTTATTCAAAACCATCTGATGAGGAAATTAGTGTAGCCAAAAGATGGCTAAAACTTGCAGGACTTCAGACAAAACAGGATATGCCGTTCAAATCTCTATCCTTTGGACAACAGCGTCTTCTGCTTATAGTACGAGCTCTTGTAAAACAGCCTCCTCTACTGATACTTGATGAACCGCTTCAGGGACTTGACGGCTATGCACGAGCACTGGTTAAATCGTTTATTAGTAAAGTTGTAGAATCTAAAAAAACAAGTATTCTTTTCGTTTCACATCATGCAGAAGATCTGCCAGCAGGATTTACGAACAGACTGGAATTTGTCAAAAAGGTGGATTCAGAAGACTATGATGTAAGACAGGAAAAGCTTTAGAAGAATCTGTAAGAGATATGGCCAGTATCACTACTGGCCATTTTTGTTTGTTGTGAATTGCTAACTTATAAAGACTGCAGCTCTTTTTTAGCTAAGGCTGACGAACTTGCATTTGGATAAGTCTTAATAAGGACATCAAAGAATTTCTTAGCCTTCTCCTTGTCACCTAAAGCCTTTGAAGTAACACCTAACTTATACAGAGCATCTGCTCTTTTATCAGATTCCTTGAATTTAGCTGTATTAAGGAAACTGATTCTTGCATCTTCAAATTTATTCTGCTTATACTGAATCTGACCTAACCAGTACCAGGCGTTAGGGGTTAACGCATTGCCAGAATACTTGGTGGTATAACTCTTAAAGCCTTTAGCTGCCGCATCCAGATCACCCTTGTTCAGTAAGGCGTACGATTCCTGATAAAGTTTCTGTGCTTCGGCAGGTACAGATGGAAGATTAGCTTTAGCAACAGTTCCTTTCTTAGCAGGAGATAAGGTTGCATTTCCACCGCCTAACTCAGTCTTCATAGCAACTGTCTGATTCTTGCCATCAGCAGGAACGCTGGTATTCTCTGCAGGTGCTGCTGGATTAGGCGCGGTTGTTGCCATCTGAGATAGCTGAGCCTTTAGTTTTTCATTTTCAGCTGCCAGAAGATTTTTCTCATGGTTTAATTCTTCTATCTGTCCCTGAGACTCAGCCAGCTTATCCTGAAGCTGCTGAATCTGATTCTGCATGTTCAGCATTGCTCGCTGCATAGAATCAGTCTGGGCATCAGCATAAACCGGGGAGGTTACAGCCACGGCTGAACAGATTAAAGAGATTGCAACTGCTCTTTTTGACAAGGAAATAATTGTATTCACCTAATTACCTCAAAAACGAAATCTGAACTTTGCAATTTCCGACTATAACAGTCTGAAGTTTTTGTACATATTAAAAAGGCGTAAAAATACCTTTTACGCCCCTTATATATTCATCTGAATTTAAATTAGTAATTTAAAACAGCACGACGGTTCTTTGACCAGGCACCCTCATTGTGGCCATCAACTGCAGGCTTTTCTTCACCATAGCTTACAATTGAAAGCTGATTTACATCAACGCCTAGATTCTGCATGTAACGAGCAACAGAACGAGCTCTTCTTTCACCTAGAGCAATGTTGTATTCTGGGGTACCGCGCTCATCAGTATGACCTTCAATGATAACTCTTGCATCAGGATTCTTCTTTAGATACTGAGCATGAGCCTGCATTACTCCCAGGTACTGATCCTGGATGTTTTCTGAGTTGTATGCAAAGTATACAGTATTGTTACCCTGTAACTCTGCAGGACCATTGAAACCATCACGGGCATTTGGATCACCAACGGTTAATGCACCATCAGCATCTAGGCCTAGAGCTGCATCTGATGAGCCATCTTCAACCATAGCAGAAGAATCATCTGATGTAGAACAAGCAGTTAAAGAGCAAATTGCTACTGAGCACAGTAAAATTGACAAATACTTCTTAAACATTTTCTATTCCTTAATTTATGAAGTTATTTTGATAAAAGTGGACCCCAAGCAGGTGCGCTTATCTCACCTGAACTTGAAGGAAGGTTTGCCTTAAATCTGCCGTCAGCTGAAACTAGGGCTAGACCTTTTCTACCCTGATATACTGTTGAGTATATTACCATACTTCCGTTAGGAGCAACACTTGGAGATTCATCTAAAGATGATGTAGTAAGCATATAAATGCTTCCATCTGCATCTACACGTGCTACACGGAAACCGTTAACCTGAGTAATAACAATCAGAGAATTTGTACCTGGAATTGATTTTGCGGAAAGGTTACGTGCACCCTGATAGGTCACACGCTCTGTCTTGCTGGTTGCAAAATCAAACTTATAAATCTGAGCCTTGCCACCGCGCTCTGAGGTGAAGTATAAAGCCTTGCTGTCTGGAGCCCAGGTTGGTTCGGTATCAATTGCTCTATTTGCAGTTACACGAACGAACTTTGAAGCATTCAGATCGTAGTAATAAATATCTGGCTGACCATCCTTTGAAAGGGTCATAGCAATCTTACTGCCATCAGGAGACCATGAAGGAGAGCTGTTTAGACCAGAGAATGATGATAACTTGGTACGCTTCTTTGAATAAATGTCCTGAACGAAGATTGCAGGAGTTCTCTTCTCAAAACTTACATAAGCAAGTCTCTTGCCGTCTGGTGACCATGCAGGAGTCATAACAGGCTGAGTTGACTTAACAACAGGAGTCTCGTTATAGCCGTCATAATCAGCAGTCATCAGCTGATAAGGGAAAGCTGCACCTTTCTTGTATACAACATAAGCGATACGGGTTCTGAAACAGCCTTTCTGACCAGTGAATACCTCATATACTCTATCTGATACGCGGTGAGCAGCCTGACGCATGGTTGCAACTGAGGAATTACCCTTGAAGTGAGCCAAAACCTTGCCCTTGTTGGCCCCCTGAAGTCCGGTAACCACAAACTCAACATTATAGTTGTTGGCACCAACCTCGTTTACGATACCTGAAACAACAACCTCAGCACCAGTTGCTGCAACTGCATCAAGATTAGTAACACTGCCGTTTGCAACAGCGCCCTGAGGAAGAGCTGATGCTGCAATTGGAGAAAACTTACCTGATCTCATTAAATCTGCAGAAACAACTGAAGCAACATCCAATTTTACAGCAGGATTCTGTGTAAATGGATAGACTGCAATTTTGTGGCCTTCATTAATACCACCTGTAATCTCAATCTGCAGATCTGCATTAGCTGTAGTAGCAGCTAAGAGAAAAGCAATTGATGCAAAAAAACGTTTTAGCATTCTTTAATAACTCCCCTTGTACATTATATTAACCAGCCTTTGCTTATTTAAAGCTTAGGTGTCATTGAAATTTTAATATTTGAGCATTCTGGACAGGTTGCAGGTGGTGCAGGAAACATTCCTACCAGTCTGATTGCGTCCAGTGCACTCTTACATACTTTCTCATCGCCCTGACAGCTTTCATCAGATACGAGTCCGTTTGAACCGATCTTGATTGTAACAACAACCTTCTTTCCGTTCATTGAAGGATCGATTCTCCAGTTCTGTTCAATCAGACCACGGACTTTGTCACCGTATCCGGCTTCACCACCGCCTCCGCCTGAACCTAAGCCCTGACCGTTAACTTCATCTCCGTCGGCAGTACCTAAAATATCATCCTCTAGAGAATCAGCCTCTGCTTTGGCTTTTGCCTCAGCCTGTGCTTTTGCCTTAGCTTCAGCTTCTGCTTTCTTCTTTGCAGCTTCCTCAGCTTTTTTCTTTGCTTCAGCCTCTGCTTTCTTCTTTTCTTCTAATTTTTTCTTCTCTTCGAGCTTTTTATTCTCTTCGAGCTTTTTCTTCTCTTCAATTTTTTTCTGCTCTTCGAGCTTCTTTTTCTCTTCTAGTTTTTTCTTTTCTTCTTCAAGCTTTTTCTTTTCAGCTTCAAGTTTCTTTTTCTGCTCTTCAAGCTTTTTCTTTTCTTCTAGTTTTTTCTTTTCCTCAGCTTTTTTCAGAGCAAGCTTCTTTGCTTCTTCCTGCTGTTTCTGAATTTTCTGTTCCTGAATCTTCTGCTCTTCGATACGTTTTTCAAGTTCTCTCTTAGCTTCCTGCTGTTTCTGAAGTTGTTCCTGTTTGGTATCAGGTTCTTCTACGACCGGAGCAGGTGCCTGTTTTTTAGCAGAAGCTTTTCCATTTGGATTACCCTTTGCTGGAGGGACAAAGGTAGCATGCATTATATCTCCCTGCCCCATATTTGGCTTTGACGGTTTACTTAATGAAACACGGACCAATAGTACGCCAAGAATAACCAAATGAAGGATCACCGCCAATATAAAGGCAACCTTCATGTTAATCTTCATAACAATAATACCTAAAACTTAATTAATTAGAGATTGGTTCAGTAACCAAACCAACACTCTTAACGCCACCGTTTTTCAGTGCATTCATAAGCTGAATTACATTGTCATATGCAACCTGGGCGTCCCCCTGTACAACTACAGGACGCTGATGAACCTGATCTTTTTGCAGTTCAGCTGCAACATAATTGGTTAACTCATCAAGACTGCCCATTTTTACTGTTGAGGTATCAATAGTCACATAAAACTGACCAACCTTATCCACTGTAGCAATAATAGGAGTCATTTCGTCCTGATTCATTGTTTCAGCTTTTGCCTGAGGAAGATCGACGGTAACGCCCTGCATAACAACAGGAGCTGTTGCAATAAAAATAACCAGAAGAACCAGCATAACGTCAATGTATGGAACCACATTGATTTCAGCCTTAGCTCTTGATTTAGTATGTCTGGTACGGGCCATCTGCATTTTTACTGTCCCTGTAATGGTGAACGGGAAGTATTACGGTATCTATCTCCCTCTACACCAGGAGTCTGGTAAGGTGAACTCTGAGTATTTGCTCTGGCTCTTGAATACTGATTCTGATGTTCTTCACCTAATGGGTGATTGAAGCTTTTCTGAGAATAACCGTTAGATGGCTGAACATTATTCTGTGGAACTTCATTGTTCTTCATATTCATTTCAGAACGAACTCTTACCAGTCTTCGATTAAGAATAGTAGCGAACTCATCCATGAAGTTAATGTAGCGATTCTCTAAAGCCTCTACCTTAGAAACGAATCTGTTGTAGAACATAAC
>ONFP01000030.1 GCA_900317105.1 uncultured Succinatimonas sp.
CCTTTGATAACGGCATAGGTGTTTATACAGGTTTTGAATCTTCCTACGAGACAATGGATGAAGGTGAAGGTAAAGCTCCAAGCAAGATCGAGAGAAGAATTCCTGTATATATAAACTATAACGCTAACGAAAACTTCAATGTCTGGGCTGAAGCAAAATTCTGCGCAGGTGGTACACCTGAATTCAAAGGAGAGAAATTCCATGATGATTCAGGATCTCAATTCGCTGTTGGAGCTAGATACACATTTTAAAAAGCTCTATCCATAAAAAAACTAATTACGAAGCTCGGAATTAAATCATCGGTACAGTCCTTATTATTGTGCCGGTGTTTTTTTTTTTGATGCAAAAAAAATATGCGACATATGAATGTATGCCGCATACATTAGTCAAGGAGTAAAAAAAACGGTTGTGTTTAACCTAGATTGGTAACTTCCTTCCACTCTGTCTCAGTAAACAGCTTGGTGAGATCAATCAGAATTAACAGATCATCTTTGCGGTTGCATACACCAGAGATGAACTGAGCATTCTCTTCTGTACCAACATTAGGAGTATCGTCAATATCATTGGTATTGAGATCTGCAACCTCTGCAACGGAATCAACCAGAATTCCGATAACATGCTTATCAGACTCAATAATCATAATTCTTGTATTATCAGTAACCTCTGCAGGAGGAATACCAAAACGAGCTCTGGTATCGATAACAGTAACAACGTTACCACGCAGGTTAATAATTCCCAGCACATAAGAAGGTGCACCAGGAACAGGAGCGATATCTGTATAACGTAATACCTCACGTACCTGCATAACATTGACGCCATATATTTCATTACCTAGCTTAAAGGTAACCCAACGCAGCAATTCACCTTTTTTTGCATTAACGTCGATTGGATTTTCTGCGATTGCTTCTTCTTTTGACATCTTTTAATCCTCGTTATACACACCACACACGATAATGGCGCAATTACTCTTTAATTTTATTTTAATAAACTTTAGCAAAATGTAGAGGTTACGTAGTTAAAACTTTGATCATGCACTCATTTGTACATCAAGATCTTTGAGATTAACTCCATTTTCAAACATCTTGATCAAGGCTTTTACATGCAGTAACGCGCACATTTCCTTTTTAACAATACCTGCAAGCCAAGGTCTGTTACCAGCGGTCTGTCTCCAGGTAATATTTTCTTTGTTTAAAATTCTGTTTCCTTCAAGGACATCGCAACCTATTGACCATAATGTCTTATCCAGAGAAATCATATACTCATACTTTTCCGACTGAGGAGCATCACTCTTAACCCACTTTAGAGTATCCACAACATTCATCTTTCTGCCACGTATATCAGCAATTCCCTGGAACCAGTCAGGTTTTCCGAACAGCGGAGTCACCTTATCACACTGGAATATTCCTCCAAGATTAACTAACGGAACAGCAAAACGAATACCCTTTACCAGGAAGAACAACACCTGAAATTCATCAGGCATCTCAATATTAGTCCAGTTATAAGGAGCCTCCTCATTATCAGACTCCTGTTCGACCTGAACAGCACTCTCATCAGCTACAACAGATTCTGATGCGGTAACCTGTTCAACCTGAATCTGCTCTTCTACAGCAGTTTCAGTTACAATCTGAGTTTCTTCAACGGTCTGAGTTTCAACAGCTGTTTCTGTAACAGTTTCATCTGCAACTTCTGTTTCAAGCTGAGTTTTAGGAACTGACTCCAAAAGACTCTCAAGACTCTTGTGTTCGGCAAAAGGGAGAGGTTCGGATTTTTCCTCAACGCTCTGAAGTTGAGGCTGTAACACAGGAGCTTCTGAGGAAGAATTATCCTCTGGAACATAATCATCTGAAGCATAGTCAATATCATCTGCAGAATTATCAGTCTCAACAGCTGTATTCTGTAAAGAGGATTCCTCATTTTCCACAGGTGTTTCCGAGATCTCTTCAGACTCACATGCAACTTCTTCTGAGGACTCTTCAGCATCAAGAGGCATATCTTCAGTTTCTTCTGTCTCAGTAGCTGCTTCAGCCTCCGCAATAGCATCAGGAGCAGGTTCTGAATTATCTTCACTTATCTCAGACTCTACTTCCGCGGCAGCTATATCCTTTTCATCTGAAGATTCTTCTACAGATGTTTCATCTGCAACGCAAACCTCCGAAGATGCTCCATCTGAGGCAGACAAAGTCATATCTTCCTGAGGATTTTCAATTTCATTTTCCTGAGGTAATGCCTCTGGCTGTGAATCACTAACTTCGTTTCCAGATCCTATAACCTGATCATTCTCATTCTGAGCACTAACTTCTGTTTGGGCAACAGCATTCTGCTCCTCTAGAGATTCCGACTCTGGAGATTGCTGTTCACTTTCTTCTTCAAGCATCTGCTTGAAATATGCTACAAGGGTGTCATCAATATCATTAAATGACATACTAGGATCCTTAATAATTAACTGAGCATAGCATCAACATCACCTGCAATGATATCCATATCTTTATTAACGTCAGATTTTGTATTTTTTTCACCTGAAGCCAAAGAAACAATTGCAGCCGCATTCGGAGATATTTTATCCGGATTAAGCTCTAGCTCTTTCGATAGTAGTTGTAATAATAATTCACGATAAGCCAATGCACCACGACATTTCTCATCAAGCATTGTGATTGGAAGCCCCTTCTGAGAAGACTCTCTGAATAAAGTATCAACAGGGATCTGTCCTTGCCATAAATTATCTTTGTAGTGAGCGGTCAGATATTCTAATGAAGTTCTGCTTGCCTTGGTACGTTTATCATACATAGTAGGGATAACAGTATAGTTAATAATGCAATTGTTATCAGCTTTACGCATAATATTAAAAGTACGAACCATCCCCTCTAATCCCTTTAGGGACAGAAATTCAGTCTGGGTTGGAACAAGAATTGAGGTACTGGCTACAAGAGCATTCACCATCAGAGCTCCTAAGACAGGAGGACAGTCAATTAGAACTACATCGTAGTCATCCTCTATAAGTTTAAGAGCATTGGTAAGAATACGACCAACTCCAGAACGTCCAGACAGTTTTCTGTCTATAGTTGCAAGAGTCATACTAGATGCGATGATATCAAGATTTGGAAAATTAGTGTGAGTAATGACGGACTGTACACTCTCCTTGTCAAAACTTTCCTGAGTATACAGGTCATAAAGACTTTTTTCGATATTATTGTAGTCAAAACCTAAATAGCTAGTCAAAGAGGCATGAGGATCGGTGTCAATTATCAGAACGTTTAGGTTCTCTTTTTGTAACCAACCAGCTAACGATGCGACTGTTGTAGTCTTACCTACACCGCCTTTTTGACTTGCAATTGACCAAACTAGCACAAAAGGCTCCTTAATCTATTTTTTTATAAACCGAAATCCAATTCGATTGTATTACCTTCACCACGCTTAACTTCAACATCACCCTGACCGGCATTAATGCTTGGTTCAGTTGTACCGTTAATCAAACTCTGCTCAGCATCAGTTGCGGTAAGAGGAGTCTTTCTTTCCATTGCATATCTTGAAATTGCGATAACAACTTTTCTATTCATAGCACGACCAGCTGCTGTCTTATTTGAATACATTGGTGAATACTCACCGTATGCTTCAATTGCCATACGCTCAGGAATAATGCCCGCGCGTTCCAGCTCGGTTAAAACAGAAAGTGAACGATTAGCGGACAAATCCCAGCTATTCATGAAAATTCCATTTGGTATAAATGTATTATCTGTATAACCGCGGATTCTGATGTAGTTATTTATGTTAGAGATTGCAACTGCAATTCTCTGAATAATTGGTCTTGAGGCAGCAAGAATAGAAGCACTACCCTCTGCAAACAGCAGACCTGAATTTACATTGATGGACAACCAGTGTGGATTTTCCTCAATATCAATATATTTTTCCATACCTGTATCGCTGATTGCCTCGGAGATTGAACGTCTTACAGCGTCGAACTGAGTACCAACTTTACCTTCACCAATACTGTCAGCATTAACCTCAGACTGTCCTCCCTGTTCAAAGTGATCGGATGAGCCTCCTGCCTGGAATCCACCCTCACCTGTCTGAGAGCCACCATCAGGAGCATTGGATTTAGGATTTACATTCTTAGATACAGTCTGATTATCAGAAATAACTAGCTCACCTGAAGCATTGGCAGAATCGGCATTATTCTGACCATCCATCTCATCATCAGAACCAGAGGTTGTATCATCTCTTTCCTGATTAGACTGAGTCGATGTGATCTGGAAATTCATCATCACTCCACCGTCTTCAATGATCTGTTTTCCGGTATCACCCTGAGATGATTGCATAGACTGAACTGCTTCCTGAACTTCCTGTGCCAGCTGCTGAGCTAGTGAACCAGGAACAAGAAGAGCTCCACCAGGAGAACTAATGGCAGTTTCATTGAAGGCCTGAGCAATACTCTCTACCATCGATTTGGCTTCAGACTGCTTGGCCATAGCAAAGGAGTACAGAACCACGAACAGTGCAAACAGCAAGGTCATGAAGTCAGCATACGACACCATCCATCGTTCAAGGTTTTCGGGCTCTGGAGGCTTTTTCTTCATATTATTGCCTTATTTTCTTATTATATTAACTTCCACCCTCGGTCTTATCACCACCGGTGTAAACTGCAAGACGGCGCTTTAACATCATGGTATTCTCACCAGATGCAATTGATACTAGACCTTCTAGAGTCATGTACTTATATAAAGCCATTTCGGCAATAATACTTTTAACTCGGTTTGATGAAGGAAGACAGATAATGTTAGCAAGAACCAGACCGTAAATAGTTGCAACGAATGCCACCGCAATAGCAGGACCTAATTCATCTGGACGGTCCAACAGAGACATAGCGTGAATCAGACCAAGCACCGCACCGATAATACCCATGGTAGGAGAATAACCGCCCATAGATTCTAGCATCTTGGCGTAAGGTTCATATTTAGCTTCTTCAACGGCAATGCCCTGCTCTAGGATTTCCTTTAGAGCATCCTTATCAACACCATCGACAATCATCTGAATACCGTCACGTGTATAATCATCAGATGCGGACGAAATGGAATTTTCCAGTGCCAGTAATCCCTGCTGACGAGCAGTTGTTGATAAACCAACTAAAAGTTCAACCTGAGATTCAAAACCGATACGTGGAGGAGCCAATGTCCATAACATACACTTGAACGCACCGATAATCTGAGGCAAAGGAAACTGCACCCAGCATGCGAAGAATGAAGCACCTACCACAACAAGGAAAGCAGGCAACTCTAACATCATTGCAGGAGATGTACCTTCTAACATCATAGAACATACAATACATCCGCACGCAAGAAAAATACCCAGAAAGTTCATTGAGACCTGCCTTTTTTGTTATTAACCCAGCTCTTTAACAATACAGCCTGCAATCTCTCCCAAAGGAAGAACCAGATCTGTAATGCCAGCATTTACGATGGCCTGAGGCATACCGTAGACCACACAGGTTTCTTCATTCTGAGCCCAGATAACAGCTCCTAGTTTCTTAAGAATAGAGCAACCTTCACAGCCGTCGGAGCCCATTCCAGTCAGAATCATTGCCAGAACCTTTCCACCGTACATCTTTGAAAGAGACGCAAATGAAACATCCACACAAGGATTATAGGTAGTCCTTCCAGTATCAGCGATAACACGACATCTTACCTTGATGCCGACTTTCTCAAAAATCATCTGAGTCCCGCCAGGAGCTATATAGCAGGTACCAGCTTCAAGAATATCTCCATCCTTTGCTTCGACAACATGCAGATTTGAGATAGCATCAAGTCTTGCAGCGAAAGTAGTAGTAAAAGAAGCAGGCATATGCTGAACAATCACAACAGGAACATTCAGCTTAGGCAATTTAGGAATAATATCCTGAAGAGCAATTGGTCCTCCGGTAGAACTTCCAATTGCAACAATTGAATGTGGCTTACCTGACTTCTTAAATGTAGTTGTCTCTGACTTATGGTTACCAAATGTAAACTTCAAAGCACTTGCAGGAGTGCCAGGATTTGCTGCCAACATTGCGTTAATCTGGTTATAAGCATCCTTTGCTGAACCAGCTGTTGGTGCAGGTGCTCCTGCTGCAGCTCCGATAGGAGCACGAGCAGTGGCAGTAGCAGGTTTTGCCACAGTTGCAGAAGAAGGAACTGTCTTCGTAGCAATAGTTGGAGAAGGAGCAGATGGTCTAAAGCCCCTTACACGGCTACGAGAAACAGCTTTGATTGATCCAATTAGGTTCTTGATGGCATCTTCTCTTCTATGAGCAATGTCATCAAAGTTTTTAGGCATAAAATCTACAGCGCCTGCCTCAAGAGCCTTAAATGTTGCTGTAGCACCTTCATGTGTCAAAGATGAGAACATAAGAATAGGAGTTGGATTCTTCTTCATGATCTCAGCAACGGCAGTAATACCGTCCATAACTGGCATTTCAACGTCCATAGTAATTACATCTGGACGAAGTTTGGTGGAAAGTTCTACTCCTTCCTTACCATCTTTAGCCTCACCTACAACCTCCATAGTAGGATCTGATTCAACAATCTCTCTTAAGCGCTTGCGGAAAAAGCTTGAGTCATCAACAATCAAAACTTTGGTAGCCATAGGTAATCCTTATTCTTCGTTATTATCATTAGTATTTTCTGGAGCTACTTCAGGGGTACTATCAGTATCTTCAGCATTCTTTTCAACTGCTAGGTGTTTGTCTGTTGGCAGAGGAACACGCTCGGCATCCTTATGAGCATATGCTCTCATCAAGCCAGGAATGTCTAGAATCAGAGCGATACCACCATCTGAGGTAATGGTTGCACCTGCCATACCAGGAGTATGACGAAGGATCTCATCTAGAGGTTTAATCACAACTTCTTCCTGTCCTAAAAGCTCATCTACCACGAAACCTACCAGCTGAGCAGCAGAAACCTGTACAAGCACAATATGAGCCTTGTTCTCAAGATATTCCTTAATAGAAACCTTCTCGAACCACTGTTTTAAGAAGAACAGAGGAATAGCCTTATCACGTATTACGATAGTATTCAGACCATCAACATTTCTCATTGAATCCAGATCCAGATAGAAAATCTCTGAAACTGAGGTCAATGGCAGAGCAAAGGTTCTGTTAGAAACAGAAATCATTAAGGTTGGCAGAATTGCCAGTGTCAGAGGAACCTTAATTTCGATGGTGGTTCCTTTTCCGTAGGTGGAAATAACATTAACTGTACCGTTAAGTTTGGAAATGTTGGTCTTAACCACGTCCATACCTACACCACGACCAGAAATATCAGTAATTTCGGTATTGGTTGAGAAACCAGGAGCGAAAATCAGATTCAGAGCCTCAGAATCAGACAGTCTGTCTGCTGCGCCTTCATCCATCAGGCCTTTCTTTACAGCCACAGATCTTAAAATATCAGGATCCATACCCTGACCGTCATCCTGAATCTGCAGAAGAATGTGGTCACCCTGCTGAGAGGCTCTAAGTAAAACCACACCTGTCTCAGGTTTACCAACAGCAACACGATCCTTTGGATCTTCAATACCGTGGTCACAGCAGTTACGAACCATATGAACCATTGGGTCTGCAAGAGCATCAACCAGGTTCTTATCCAATTCTGTATCCTCACCCTCCATTCTCAGCTCAATCTTTTTACCAAGCTTACGAGCAAGGTCACGAACAACACGAGGGAATCTACCGAATACTTTCTTAACAGGCTGCATTCGGGTTTTCATAACAGAATTCTGAAGTTCAAGAGTTACAACATCAAGATTGGAGATTGCCTTTGACATATCCTGATCAGAACGTCTTGATGCCATATTAACCAGACGATTACGTACCAGCACAAGCTCACCAACCAGATTCATGATGTCATCTAAAACCTGGGTTTCAACACGAACAGTTGTATCAACCTCTGGACCTGATTTAGCGGCATCAGCTTTACCGGCAGGTTTTGCAGCTGGTTTGGCTGCAGCTGGAGCTGCGGCAGGTTTAGGAGCAGCGGGAGCTGGAGCCGGAGCAGGAGCTGGTGCAGGAGCTGGTGCAGCTTCAGGTTTGTGAGCATTCTTAGCAGCCTCACTCTGTGCAGTGGCCAGCATCTTGTCAAAATCGGCATCTGTTGCATCTGCAGCATTGTTTTCATCCCCATCAGCACCAGGAGCATGACCTTTACCATGAAGCTGGTCGAGTAAAGCCTCGAATTCATCCTCGGTAATATCATCAACATCACCGGCAGGTGCTGCAGGTTCTGGTTCAGGTTCTGGCTCTGGGGCAGGGGCAGGAGCAGCAGCTGGAGCGGCACCACCAGCGGCTAAAGCATGTAATCTGTCAATAAGGTCCTGAGGTGCAGGATCTGGCTGCTGAGCATTCTTAACTGTATCAAACATTGATGTAATTTCATCGTATGCCTGAAGTACAGCATCCATAAGATCTGGCGACATTGCAATGCGGGCGTTACGAAGTTCATCGAACAAGCTTTCCGCAGCATGACAGATGTTAACAAGATTTGTTAACTGTAGGAATCCAGCACCACCCTTAACAGTATGGAAACCTCTGAAAATAGCATTAAGCAAATCCTTATCATCAGGTGTTTTTTCGATCTGGACTAGCTGTTCATTAAGATTTTCTATAATCTCACCAGCTTCTACTATAAAGTCTTGTAGAATTTCCTCATCCATTTTCAGGTCTCCGTTATTATTAGAATCCTAAACTTGCAAGCAAATCATCCACATCATCCTGAGTTGCTGCAATTTTATCTGATTTGAGCACATCACCTGTTGCTGGTCCTTGTGGAGAAATTCCATTAACAGCATCACTGTTTTCAAGAATCGAGTTCTTTTCCTCATCACTAAAGTGAGTTAAAAACTGCAACAGTTTATCTTCAACCTCAGATACAAGAGTTATCACATTCTGAATCAGCTGACCGGTTAAATCCTGATAATCCTGAGCAAGCAGAATCACATTAAGCTGTTCTGAAACTCTTGCCGCATTATCCTTTGTGTGATGAATCAGAGTATCAACATTCCTGCACAGGGTGACAAAATTGTCTCTATCAATTCTGCCCTTCATCAGTGAGTTCCATACAGGAAGAAGTTTATCTACTGAATCATTCAGAGTTTTAACCATTGGTGCACACGCCTCAACTGCATCAAGTGTTTTAGAGGCAGCTGCATCTGTCATCTGAATAATAGAGGTCAGTCTTTCTGAAGCTCTTGGCATATCAACGTTTGCAATAACTCTAAGTCTTTCGTCCTCAGCAAACTTTTTGATAGCCTCATGCAAATCTCTAGTCAGATTACCAACCTGCTCATAAACCTCATCATTTTTCTGCTGACTAAAGTTCTTTGAAAGTACCAGAAGCTTATTTTCAGCCTGCTCCTGCATACCGCTTTCAAGCAAGTCTTTAATTTCCTCTAGATCTGCCACAGTAAGTTGTCTGTGCTCTTCTCTAGACATAGCAATCCTTACTCAAAACGCTCAAAGATCTTATCAAGCTTGGTCTTTAAAGTTGCAGCAGTGAATGGCTTAACGATATAGCCGTTAACACCCGCTTTTGCAGCTTCAACAATCTGCTCACGCTTAGCTTCAGCGGTAACCATAAGAACAGGCATCGCTTTGAGTTTAGGGCTCTGACGGATAGCTTTCAACAGGTCAATACCCTGCATAATAGGCATGTTCCAGTCGGTAACCACGAAATCAAAATCACCAGCTTCAAGCATTGGTAGCGCAGTTGCTCCGTCATCAGCCTCGTGAGTATTGTTGAATCCAAGATCACGAAGAAGATTTTTTATAATACGACGCATTGTTGAAAAGTCGTCTACAATAAGTATCTTGATATTCTTATCCAAGATAGTCTCCTTTTTACAGTTAAGCCTGTAATATTGGTATACCTCTATACTTATAGGGCCTAAGTCGTTAAAAAACCACTTAAATAGTATAAAAGTGTTAAATTAAACCTATTTTCCACTCCAATCTTTTAGCATTGATCGCAATCTTGCCATAGACTGGGACATCAGCTGACAGATTCTTGATTCACTGAGATCAAGTACCTGTCCTATTTCCTTAAGGTTCAGTTCTTCATCATAATAAAGCGCAAGAACCTGCTGTTCTCGCTCTGGTAGTTTCTGTATAGCTTCTGCAAGTGAATGTTTGAACTTTGATGTCGCCAGAAAATCAAACAGTTTATCTTTTCTGTTATCATTCCCCTCTGCTATAACATCGTCAGTTACCCCGAGATCTTCAATACCAATCATCTGACTAGAGGATGAATCCAGCAACATCTGGTTGTACTTCTCGAGATCTACCCCAAGTTCGTTTGCTATTTCTATATCTTTAGGTTCTCTACCCAGCTGGTGAGAAAGTTTTGTTATTGCGTTTGAGATACTTCTAGCATTCTGATGAACAGAACGAGGTGCCCAGTCGTTCTGTCTCATTTCGTCAATCATCGCACCTCTTATTCTTATGGAAGCATATGTCTCAAATACGGCACCATGCCCATCTTCGAAATGGGTTATCGCATCCATAAGTCCAATCATTCCTGACTGGATTAAATCGTCAAGTTCCACACTGGCCGGTAATCTTGCCTTAAGATGCAGAGCGATCCTTTTGACCAATGGCGCATAAGTATCCACCATCTGTGCCATATCTACTTGGACCTGTGCCTGATAGGCCTTAGCACCGTTTACCATTCCTGCCATAAAAACTTTCTTTTTCTTTTAAACTTAATGTCTTATATATATAAGAATAATTGTTATTATTAATTTTTCTTGTCGGCGGAGATCAAATTTTCAACAAAAAATTCCAAATGGCCGCCTGCAATATCAGGAATTGGCCAGGTTGTAATTCTATTAGCCAAAGTCTTAAATGCTCTAGCTGCAGGAGAAGTTGGGAAGAGGTCAACCACGCATGAGCGCTGTCTGATTGCCTTTCTCATATTCATATCAACAGGAATACATGCAACCAGTTCCAATGTAGCATCAATAAATCTTTCAGTTACGGCAACAAGCTTCTGGTACATCAGCTTACCCTCATCAAGAGAATGAAGCTGATTTCCAATGATCTTGAATTTCTTAACACCGTAATCTCTTGATAGAACCTTCATCTGTGCATAGGCATCTGCGACAGAGGTTGGCTCGTTGCATACAACCATCAGAACATCCTGAGCAGCACGGCAGAAGGAAAGAACCATGTCAGAAATACCCGCAGCTGTATCAACAATAAAATAATCTATATCTTCCTTTAAAGTAGAAAAAGCTCTAATTAGTCCGGCGTGCTGCTCGACAGTCAATTCCACCATCTGCTTAAGACCAGATGATGCAGGTACAATTCTCAGACCATGAGGGCCAGTCTGCAGAATATCCTGAAGCTCACACTCTCCGTTTAGTACATGTCCAAGATTCTTGTCTACTTTCAAACCAAGCATAACGTCAATATTGGCAAGGCCAAGGTCCGCATCAAAAAGCATTACCTTTTTGCCTAAAAGAGTTAAGGCAACAGCAATATTTAAGGACACACTTGATTTACCAACACCGCCTTTGCCACCAGTAACAGTGATAACCTTTACTTTACGCTTGTTGGTTCTTTCGTCGATAGCCATTTGATTACCTTCTAATAATAAATAAAACCCTTTATAAGACAGACTGATCTAGAGCAAATTTAGCCACATCACTTTCAACACTGCTTAAAGCCTTTAAAGCGAGAGCTCTGGCATCTGGGACCTCAAGATCCTCAGGAACTCTCTGTCCATCTGTTACATATGAAAGCATTAGTTTCTGTTTGATGCATAGTGACAGCGCATCAGCAAGAGACTCACTTTCATCAATTTTTGTTAGAATAATTCCTTTAAGACCTATATTTGAGAAATGCTCATATGCATGCTCTAGCACCTTTCTCTGAGCAGTTGCAGGAAGAACAAGATAATGTTTCATCTTTAATCTTGACTGTTTCTTTAGAGCATTTACCTGACTTTCAAATCTTTCATCATGAAGTCCGACTCCAACAGTATCAACCAAAACCAGACTCTTATCTCTTAATGTATAGAGCATTTCAGGAAGTTCGTCGATTGATTTGATGGCAAAGGTCGAACATCCCATGATACGACCATAGGTTTTAACCTGTTCGACAGCTCCAATTCTGTAATGATCAGCTGTAATCAGTGCAACCCTGTCAGCACCGTATTTCATTACAAATCTTGCAGCAAGTTTTGCAATAGTCGTAGTTTTTCCAACTCCAGCAGGGCCTATAAGGGTAACGATTCCACCATCTGTTACGATTTCATCACTACCGGTCTTAATTCTTCTCTCCAGATTCTGTGCAAGCTGACGCCAGGCAAAATTGAAGGAGGCGTCTGAATCAATACTCTCCGAAAGTTCGTTGGAAATTGACTTATCAAAACCAGATGAAAGCAGAAGTTCATAAATCATTGCCCTTACAGGCTCTTCACGCTTCTTGGTATCTGACATAAGACCTGCCAGCTCAAACTGCAGAAGACGTCTTATGGAATCCACATCATGACGAAGCTGCTCGATTTCAGTTTTTTCAGATTCTGATTCTTTGGAAATATAAGAGGAAATTCCGTGGGAAGACTCAACCTTCTTCTCTTTTTTCTTCTCTTCCTCTTTTATAAACAGATCTCGCAGACCAGTCTGTTCTGACAGTGGCGCTGGAGCTTTGGCCTTGACCTTTGAAGTCTTTGCTGTCTTTTTCTCAGTAGCTACTTCAGGAGCAGACTGCTGCTGTCGTTCTAAAATCTCTAGGAGACTCTTTGCAAAAGCTTCCGATTTGCTTCCGCCGACACTCTTTGTAACAGGTTTAACTTCAGATTTGTTTTTGGATGAACTTAAGGTAACTTCATCATCAGCTATAATTCTGGAAAGAGGAGAATCTTCCTGAATATTTGAGGTTATCTGCCCCTTTGATCTTGATTGCGTCTTAACCGGCGCAACAGGAATATCGCCTTCAACACCGGCAATAATCTCAACGTTAGGTCCAACGCGTTTGTTTGACATAATTACAGCTTCTGCACCTAGCTCTTCTTTAATCTTAGCCAGTGCAGTTCGCATGTCCTTTGCAACAAAGCGCTTAAGTTTCATTCTATATCAGTATGCTTTTCTGAACCGACTGAGAAAAACACACCGCCTCCTAATTCAAACAGTATTGTGTTTTGTATCTTACAAAAAATTTTCTTATTCTATTTTAATAATTATAAAATAAAAATTTTGTTTTTCATCTAGTTACGATTTTCATTAAAAAATTACAACAAGTCAATAAATGCAAATTGTAATAATATCAATATTGTTAACTGCATTAAGCAATTGCAAATTAATGTTCAATATATTTGTTATTCTTCCGAAAAATGGTACATTTTCGAAAAATTTCAATAAAAAATCGGCAACATGGTTTCTACTAATGTCCGATTCCAATATTCTGCTGATTCTGATTGTTTCCGATTACTGATACAATCTTAATCTGTTTATCATCAGGAATTTCCTGATAGGAAAGCACTCTAAGACCAGGAATAGTATTCTTTACAAACCTAGAAAGAGTTGAACGAAGAATTCCTGATGTTAATAGAATCGCAGGCTCTCCTTCCATTTCCTGTGCCTGAGTTGCATCCATAAGAGATCTCTGAATTCTGTCAGCCATACCAGGCTCAATGCCTATACCCTCTGAACCGCCAGTCTCTAGAGACTTGTGCAGAACCTTCTCAAGATCAGGAGCAAGGGTAATAACTGGGATAACATTTTCAGAACCAACAATGTCCTGAATAATCAGTCGTCTCAGACCAATTCTACAGGCTGCGGTCAGAACTTCAGGATCCTGACTCTTAGGACCATATTCCACCAGAGTCTCAAGCACAGTTCGCATATCTCTGATTGGAACACCCTCGTTTAGCAGATTCTGAAGAATATGAGTCAGTAGGCCAAGATTTACAACAGATGGGACAAGACCGTTTACCAGTTTAGGCTGAGATTTTGCCACAATATCGAGAATATTCTGAACCTCTTCCTGTCCGATCAGAGAGGCACAGTTGTTAGCTAGAATCTGAGATAGATGTGTAGCAATAACAGTTGAACAGTCAACCACGGTATAACCTAATCCTAAGGCCTTGTCATTATCTGATTTGCTGATCCAAACAGCATCAAGACCAAAAGCAGGATCTTTAGCCTTAAGGCCAGGAATATCACCAAATACCTGACCAGGATTGATTGCCATGTCACGTTCAGGCTGAATTTCTGCTTCGCCATAGGTTACGCCCATAAGGGTAATTCTGTAGAAATTAGGGCCTAAATCCAGATTGTCACGAATATGAACAGGTGGAATTAAGAATCCCAAATCCTGAGAAAGCTTCTTTCTCACACCCTTTACTCGGTTTAAAAGTTCACCGCTCTGATTCTTGTCAACCATAGGGATCAGACGATAGCCAACTTCCAGTCCAATAACATCAACTTCAGATACATCATCCCAGGAAAGTTCCTTAAGATCAGGAGAAGGTTTTGCTCCAGCTACAGAAGTAGACTTTTCCTTTTCGAGTGCTTCCTTTTTCTTTTCAACATAATGCAGCCCCCAGCCAATTCCGCCACAAATAGAAGATAAAAGCAGAAAGGCGACATGAGGCATACCTGGGACAATACCCATAACAAAAAGAATACCTGCGGAGATAAGCAGCGTCTTAGGCTTTGAAAAAAGGTCGCCTACCACCTGCTGTCCCATTTCCTGTTTTGAACTGCTTTGACGGCTGACAATAATAGCTGAAGCAACAGATAGCAATAGCGAAGGGATCTGAGCAACCAGACCATCACCAATGGTGAGAAGAGTAAAAATAGAAGCGGATTCTGCTACAGTAAGATTAAAATTGAAAGTACCGATAATAATACCGCCAACAAGATTGATGGCCATAATCAGAAGGCCTGCTACGGCATCACCTTTTACAAACTTTGAGGCACCATCCATGGAGCCGTAGAAATCAGCCTCACGCGTAACTTCCATACGTCTTTCACGTGCCTGATCCTGATCAATGATACCGGCATTCAAGTCGGCGTCAATTGACATCTGCTTACCAGGCATTGCATCCAGAGTGAAACGGGCAGAAACTTCCGCAATTCTTCCAGCACCGTTAGTAATAACCTTGAAGTTAATAATAATCAGAATGGCGAATACAATGATACCTACGGTATAACTACCGCCCATTACCACGTTACCAAAGGATTCAATCACCTTTCCTGCAGCGGCAGTTCCGTTCTGACCATTTAAAAGAATAACTCGTGTTGAGGCAACATTCAGAGAAAGACGAAGAATTGTCGCCATCAGCAGAACTGCAGGGAAAGAACCGAAATCAAGAGGCTTCTGGGAATAGATGGAAACCAGAAGCACAATCATGGACAGTGCGATATTAAAAGAGAAAAGGATGTCCAGAAGAAAAGGTGGCATTGGAAGAGTAATCATGGCCAGACAGGATAGGACAAGTATAGGAGTACCAACCTTCAGCATTGATACTCTTTTTATCGTTGTCGAGCCAATTTCCAGACCTTTGGCTACTTTCTTATTACTTTTTGCCTTTGTAAGTGCTGGTCCTAGAAAATTTATTTTATCTTTAATTGCCACGTGTCAAAATTCCGTCAAGACTACTATCTACACGCTTTAGAGCAAATTGCGTGCCTAGTCTTGAAAGAGTTTATCAAACTCCATGATTTTTTGAATCAGAACTTTGTATTCTTGCCACTTACCTCTATATATTTCCTGAGCATAAGGATGGATGTTCACATTTTTTGGAAGTGGAGCTTTACTGTTTATAAGCTGAATCATTTGTGGAATCAGCACAAACTCCAGCCACTGATGAAATTCCATGGTATCCATGAAAAAAGGGGTTTCACTTAAAAATGCCCTATCATCAGGTCTGTTCTTGCCATCAGACCAGAGCTTGAGATTCTTCAGCTCTTTCTCAATTTCAGATAGAGTCAGAATAATAGTTGCTTCTTTTGTTAGTTTAGGCATGTTCAGAAAAATACTGTTCTAGAATGGTTACAGCTGACAGAGAATCAATTGCGCCCTTATCTTTTGCCAAAGCTCTAAAGCCTCCACGACCAAAGATCTCTTCTTTTGCAGACGCAGATGTAAGACGCTCATCGATAAAAACAACTTCCTTTTTATATTTTTCCTTTAAACGGTTGCCGAACTTTCTGGCCTTAAAGGTCATTTCCTGCTCAGAGCCATCCATATTTAAAGGAAGACCTACAACAAATAAGGAAGGAATCCAATCACGAACCAGTCTGTCTAAAGCCTGGGCATCAGGAATTCCATCCCTGGCATTTAATGATTTCTGAGGAGAACAGGTTTTGGTTGTTGTATTTCCTGTAGCAACTCCAATATGATTCATTCCAAAATCAAAAGCTAAAATCGTACTCACATTAAGTTTGCTCCGGCAAAAGAGATAGGTGCTCTGCGAGAATTACCGAACAGAGCTGCTCCCATCACGTTGTATTCTTTTAATGACTCAAAAATCTCATCCCCCAGCATTGCGTGAAGCGCATTAGGAAGAACTGTAGTTGTGATTACCAGAGGAAGTCTTCTGGCACGGCGAGATCTCAGAAGATCAGGTATAACCTGCTTGTCATAGGCAGTAATCTTTTCATTGTTCTGACATAGAGAATCGATTATCAGCAGATCCACTGAGCACAGACGCTCCCACTTGTTAGTTTTTTCTTCAACATCTACAGTTGTATCAGTAGAGCTAGGAGTTCTGAATCTTTTGATTTCCTGATATGAACACAGTTCAACATCCTTCCACAGTTTGTTCAGAAAATAATTGGCAATACAGTTGGATAAAACGGTCTTACCAGATCCTGGATTGCCCTGCAGAAGAAACAGCTGAGGTTCTGAGTCCATCTGAGCAGCCATGCTTGATGACACACAGAAGCCCTGAGCGGTATTTATGGCCTGATTATTGAACTGATCCATCTGAATCTTGTCAAAGGTGTAATCAGGATTAACTCTGTGAGAGGCATAAACTGAGTTTATAAAATTCTTATGATTCTCAGTTCTTCTCTTTGCAATCTCTTTACTTGCCTCAATTGCTTCTCTTCTGCGAATCTCTCTGATATCAAGATCTGAATTGTCAATTGAATCAAAGTCAAAATGCTGACCAGAAAGTTTCTCTATTTCATTAACCAGAGTTAAAAATCCGTTTTTTACTGTATTTTTCTTTTTAAATTCTGACATAACCTAATCTTTGCTCTTAGCTTTAACTGCTTTAAAGAGTGTTGAAACGACGACTTTACGAATAACAAAAATAATCCGAAAAAATGCGATTGCAACTTTAAAAAATCGTGAACTAAAACTTCTATAGATTATACATTTTTTTGTGTATTCACTCTTTTTCTTTAAATGTTGTTTTCATATTTAACCAAACAAAAACGCAAATCTACGTCGCAAATAATTAAGAAATTGTACTTTAGAGGAAGAAAATTGGCTAGTAAATCGTCAAATATAAACTTTTAGGAAAAATTTTATAGCAGGCGCAACTGATATATATCAAAAAATTAAAAATTCATGCTGCCCTAATTCACACTATTCCGTCCTAGGAATATGATTTTTTTTAAAGAAAACTTATCCTATTCTTAGTTTACGATTTGAATTGCGATATAAATAAAAATATTTCAGTCACAGCATATGAATAAATTAAATAAATACTTTCTTTCTATTTTACTATCCTCCTCAATAATCAGCTCAGCAGATGCAGGTACCGTGATGTATGTGTCTCCTCAGGCAAGTGACAATGGAACTGCTTATCTGAGTTTCAGCATAGACAGAAAGGTATCACCTAATGTCATGTACGTTGAGGCGGCTGATCATGAATCAGATGAAATGAGGGAGATTTACGAGGATGGAGATCCTTCTCTTAAATTTTTAGGACAAATCCCTCAGGTTAATCATACTTTTGCCTACATAAAGACCGAGTACGGAATCATCAATGAAAACTCACTGATGCTTGGTTTCTGTGAAAACAGTTCAGCACACAAGTTTGCAAAATCAAAACCATCGGAAAAAGCAATTCTTTGCCTACAGGAAATAACCAAGCTTGCGCTTGAGAGATGTGTAAAAGCCTCTGATGCAATTGCAATGCTGTCACAGATGATTGATAAATATGGTTACTACGGCACACCTTCAACCCTGGTGATTTCAGACAAGGAAGAGGGGTATGTGCTGGAACTGATGCCTTCTGCAGATAATGCTGGAGGCTATTATGTAGCAAGGAAAATTCCACAGGGACATTTTTTCGTAGCAGCAGATCAGTTCAGAATCCAGAGTATTGATAAGGATAATCCAGATTTCATATTTAATGATAACCTGATTTCAAGAATGCAGCAGGCGGATATTGCCCAGCTTACCTCTGGAAATTTAAACTGGCTGCGTTCTGTTAAGGGAAACGAGATAAGACCTTATTATTCCCTTAGAAGAGTCTGGCGAGCCATGTCAATAGTTGCTCCATCAAAGAACTACTCGCCATGGGTTTCAGGCTGGGCCTCCACTGCATACCCGTTCTCGGTGGCACCAGACAGTAAAGTAAGTCTTATGGATTTAATAGCCCTAACCCGAGATACCTATACCGGTACACAGTTCGATAATGCAACCAAAGGCACAGGCGGTCTTTTTGCTACTCCTTACACCCATGAGAATTACGGTGAAAGAACAATTGCCAACGAGAATACGACTTACACATTTATAAGTCAGGCAAACAAGCAGACACCTTCTGCTATCACATGGCTTTCCCTAGGGCCATCAGGTGAAGGAACTTATGTACCACTTACTGTAAACAAGATTCCATCAGTATATGCAGATACAAGCAGAACTGAGTACGACGAGAAAAAGATGTGGTGGCTGAGTAAGAGAATCTCCTATCTGACGGTAGGATACTACTCAAGTCTCTCTGACATGCTCAAAACAAGAGTACTAGAGCAGGAACAACATTCACTTACTCTTATAAATCACTCAAAGGGATTGCCAAAAGACAGGTTCAACAGAGTTATTGAAAACAACTCTCGCACTGCCTTTAACAGAATGCAGAAACTTTATGAGAATCTGCTGGAAAAACACGACGGAGGTTACATGCTCCGTTACGCAGAAGGACATAATCCAAAATTCATTCCTGTCGACAGTTACAAGAAACATGAGGTGGTTCATGTTGACAAGGAAAAAGAGAAAGCAGAAATTCAGAAAAAAGCAGAAACCTCTGCAAATCTCAAGAAAGAGGGAATTCCTTTCTACAATGCAATTGGCATCGACAAACTTCCTGACAGGCTGGATTTCAATGTTTTCTCAAAGATTCTGTCCACCACTCAGGAATATATGAAGCATCAGAATAATAAGAATTAGAGGTGATTTGTATGAAGAAATATATTGTTACAGCTATTGCGCTTATAACTGCGTGTTCAATAAATTCATCCTCAGCCTGCACCTCAATGATAATCACAAAGGGAGCTTCTGCTGACGGCTCTTTATATATTACCCATTCCAATGATGGCTACACCGGAGATACCTCGGTGGTCTACGTACCTGCTGCTGATCACAAGAAAGGAGAAATGCGTCAGGTATACCCTTCTGCATGCGCAAGAGAAGCCTACCCTGACTACAACTGCGACTATACTCCTAGACTAAACGTAAAAGGAAGAGGTCCAGACTATTCATTTTCAGGAGTACCAATTACAGAGTCTCTAGGAGAAATTCCTCAGGTTGAACATACATATGCCTATCTTGACAGCAACTATGGAATTATTAACGAAAAAGGTCTGATGCTAGGAGAATGCACCGATAATTCCGAATACATGGGATATGTAAGACCAGATGCAGGAACAGGTCTTTTCTATTCCTCAGAGCTTGGTAGAGTTGCTCTGGAGAGATGTACCACTGCAAGAGAAGCCGTAATTTTAATGGGAGAACTTATTGACGAATACGGTCTTTGGGGTACAGCAGAGACTTTGATTGTTGGCGATAAGGAAGAAGGCTGGGTGCTCGAAATGATGCCTAATCCATCAGGAAAAGGAGGATTCTGGGCAGCACAAAAGGTTCCAGACGGAGAGTTCTTTATTGCAGCAAATCAGTTCAGAATACGCGAACTTGATAAGAATAACCCGGATCAGATTTTCAACGATCACCTGATTGATGACCTAAAGGCTATAGGATGGGCTGCATTTGACAAGGAGGGCAGATTGGACTGGCTGCGCTCCATAAAATCAATTGAACATCTTCACCCTTATTACTGTCTGAGACGCGTGTGGAGAGCTATGGATCTGGTTGCTCCATCAAAGCACTATCCAGCATGGGTTGAAGGCTACGATACCAAAGCCTATCCATTTTCTGTAAAACCAGATAAACCAATTACTCTAAATCAGATTATGGAGATACACAGAGATTCCTACGCAGGTACAGAATTTGAGTTCGCAACAAAGGCTACGGGTGGACTTTATGGTTTCCCATATTGTCATGCCGCCTATGACAAAGAAAGAGTTCTGAGTACTCCTGCCATATCTTATATCTGGATTAACCAGAACAACGACAGATTGCCTGCACCTGTATCCTGGCTTGCATACACTTCACCTGCAGAAAGTCTTTATGTACCGCTTCCGGTTGCACCTATTACAGAACTGTACAGCCGAGTAAACAGAAAACAGTATGACGATTCTAAATTCTACTGGAATGTTTCAAACGTAGGAAATTTGACCAGAGCCTATTATTCAATACTGGCACCTGAAGTTAAATCTACCGCCCATCGTATTGAAAAAGATTCACAGGAGCTGATTGAGAATTCACTTAACCTTTCAGTTGAGGATTTTAATAATATGCTTTTAGAGAATGCCAAGGCAAACCGTGAAGACTGGATTAAGCTCTATCATCGTCTTCTGGCTATTCTTGATACAGACAGCTTTAAGTATGTGAAGGGACATATTCCAAGAAACTATGCCCCAACCTCATACGAAAAAGTCGAGTACTAGAAAAATTAAGAAAAAACAAAGACCTCTATAACGCATTTATATCCTGCCTATAAGCATAAGGCAGGATTTTTTTATGCCTGATTCCAGGTAGAAACCAGCTCAGAGGAAGCTTTTTGGGGATCTTCAGCCGAAGCTACCGCAGAAACTACGAAAAAGCCATCTACACCAGTCTTTTTTAGAGAGGCAAGATCTCTGACCTTAACTCCTCCACCTACTACAACTGGTATAGGACTGATTTTCGCAAGCTCAGAAAGTTCCTCAAATGTTCTTGTTATAACAACACCGTTTTCATCCATGCCACAGTCAGGCTTGGTCTGGGTCTCATGAAGAGGTCCTGCTCCAAAATAATCAATATCGGAGACATCTGTGTTTTTAACATATTCTATGAGACGACTTGCAGGAGCAGAAAGTCCGACAATGGAATCCTCACCAAGGAATTTTCTGCAGACACTTACCGGAATATCGGACTGTCCGACATGAATTCCGTCTACCTTAATACCTTCTTCTCTAGCAGCAAGCACTACATCAAGTCTATCATCAACCAGAAGAGCAACTCTATCTTGCTTTCCCAATTCAGAGATGACCTTAGCACAGTCTCTGCAAAGAGAAATCATTTCTTTTGCAGATGCAACCTTTGATCTTACCTGTACACAGGTAAAACCACTTTCAACCGCAACCTTTACGATCTCACCCACATCCCTGCCTAGAGTATTCTCCGGTCCTAAAACCAGATAGGCAGAGATATCAAGTTCCTGTCTGATATTACTCATTTAATTTTGCAATCTTCTTCTCTAGTCTTTCGATTTTGCCATCCATCATATCCTTATAGCCAGGTCGAACATCAGCCTTAAGCACAACTTCTGTTCTGATTCCTTTCTCCGCAAGGACCATAGTGGCCTCTTTTACAGTATTCATAACCTCGTCCCATTCGCCTTCAATTTCGGTAAACATGGAGGAGGTTCTGTTTTTTAGTCCGGATTTTCTGATGATATCCACAACCTTCGCAACATCTGAGGATAACTCATCGCCAGTTCCGCAGGGAGAAATTGCTACGGCTACCAATGTATTCATGCTATTTTCCTTATTTCAAAAAACTACGCACTTACAATACGAAGTGAACTTTTGTTAATCTGCTCCGCACTTACAGAATACAGATTATCAATAAACGCCACTTGGAAGGATGCAGGTCCCTTACAGTTTTTTTCCGCAAGTTCGGAGGCTGCGTTATAAACAGATGATGCTGTTAAAGCTGCAATCAGAGGGCTCGTAACTGCAGCATACACTGCTGTTACTCCTCCAAGCGAACATCCGGCACCGGTAATCTTCGTACAAAGAGCAGAACCTCCATCAAGGAAGACTGTAATATTGCCGTCAGTTACAAGATCAACTTCTCCTGATACCGCAACAGCTCCCTTTGTATATGAAGCAAGGGATTCTGCAGCTTTTTTTGAAGACTCCACTGAATCAGTAGAATCAACGCCTCGAACTCCGTCTTTGTCCATGCCAGAATCAAGCCCCCAGAGATTTGCAAGAGCAATAATCTCCGAGGCATTGCCTCTGATAACAGATGGAGGACACTCTTTCATTGAAAGAAGCAGACTTTCTCTTAACGAGCCAACACCTATACCAACAGGATCCAGAACCCATGGCTTTGAATTCTTCTTTAACACTCTTATAACTCTAGGAAGAGTTTCAGCATATACCGGAAGAAGTGTCCCCATGTTGATGTAGAAACTTCCGCCTATAAGCGCCATCGCTTCCGCCTCATCCGGAAGATAAATCATTGCAGCTGAGCCCCCAACTGCAAGCTGAGCATTAGCCACAAGATTTGTGGTAACGGTATTTGTGATTGATGGGCTTAAGGGAGTTGTTTCCCTGGCCTTACTGATAGCAGAAATAATCTGCTGTTTTAATTCCTGTTCTGTCATAAAAAAATTCCGACGTGTGTGATTGAGAAATATACGATTACTAATGCATACTAGTAATCAGAGTTTTCATATACTCGGCACTTAAAGGTGAACTGGAAGTTACAGCAAAGGAAAAGCATCCGTATGACCATGAGGAAACATAATAACCATCTCCCCGGCCTTTCATGGTAACACTGTATTCCTTAACCTGCTGATTATCTATGTTGTTATATTTATTGTAATCCCCAGAGATATCATCTGTTCCTTTGGCCTTACGTAAAAGAATAGATTTATTTCCATCTCTGAATACAACCTGAATCAGTTTGTTTTTAATGTAAGAGATTTCTTTTTTAGAATACCCTTCCACCTCTGATGGACAGTAGAATACAAAACCAGCTCCTTCTGCAGCTCGCTCTACGGAATCAACTGACACAAATGGATTTGGAACCATAGCTCTGTTCACCTCTCTGACATTATTTTCGCAACTGCAGCCAGATAACAGAACCATTACAGAAGAAATGATTAAAATAATTGATTTAAGCATGTAATATTTCGAAGATTGAGTTTTTCAACTCCTCTGACTCCTATTATCTGTTTGTTTTTATTTTCTTTTAATCATAACAAATTTTAATTGAACTATTACTCCATGCATTATTTATTACCATTTTCTTTTTCATATCAAAGGTGATAATTTAAAGCTTAATTATCTATTATTTGCGATGGGCGACATTTCAGAAAAAATAATCTACTAAACTTAATCGTTGAGAGGCTGTTTTTCATCAATAACCGCTAACTACAAATTACATGAATTCACAATGCCTTTTTACTAAAAAACCTGACATTTAAAGGGGTTTTCATGATCAAGTTAACTAATCTGATTAAGACCGTATCCTTATGTTCTGCCTTAATTTCTGGACTAAGCTTCGCAGAAGGACTTCCTCAGGTAAAAACTACAATGTTTTTAGAACAGGAAGGATTTTTAATGTGGTATGCAAAGGAGCAGGGATGGGATAATGAACTTGGAATCGATATTAAGCTTGAGATTTCCAATACCAATGGAATAGATGTAATTAACAAGCATCGAGATAATCCGGATATCTGGAATATCACCGCTGCTAGTAGTATTCCTTTCATCATCGGCAGCAACAATATGGATTTAAGAATAATCGGCATAGCCTGTGATGAAGGGAACCAAGATTATCCTGAAATCTGCGGAAGTCCTGAAACCATCAAGGGCAAAACCTTCCTGGTAAAAGGTATTTCTTCGGGAGCATATACACTTGCAGCCTGGCTTGATCTATTCAATCTTAACTTTTCTCATGTAGTCATCAAGGATATAACCGGACCAGAAATTCTAAAGGAAATGGAAAATAAAAATGTTACTGGTGCCGGTCTATGGTCTCCTGATACATATGAGTCTGAGTATATAGGCTACCAGAATGTTACTACCGCTGCCAATATTGATGAATACATTCCTATCATTTTCCTGGCAGACAACAAGTACGTTAAGGATAATGAAGAAACAGTAGGAAAGTTTTTGGCAGTATATTTCAGAGCTGTCGAAAAACTGCGCGAGGATGCTAATCAGATGGTACCTGCGTATCAGAA
>ONFP01000091.1 GCA_900317105.1 uncultured Succinatimonas sp.
GCAAATGGACCTGTAACCTTATCGGTCATCATCTGATCAACGGTATCAAGACCTGCAAGGAAGGCTGCAGGTACGTTTGAGGTATGAGCGCCGTTCAGAATTCTTACCTTACGCAGACGGTAAGGAGTGATATCCGGTGCTACAACAACATTCAGGCCTGCCTGCTTTAATGGCAGCTTGCGGCTGATTTCATCAGAGCCTTCAATTGCCAGGAAGCAAAACTCCTCGCCGGTGGACATAAGGGCATCCTCATAGCCAAGCTCCTTGGCATAGCGTTCAGCATCTGCCTTTGGATAGCCTGATACCACACGATCTACAAGGGTATTGTAGAATACGCAGTCTTCACATACATAAGCTTTAAACTCATCGCCTAGGTGCCAGTCATCGGCATGTTTTAGAATTATTTCTTTTAATTTTGTTCCGTTGTTTTCAATAAGCTCACATGGGAGGATATTTAATCCTGCAACTGAACAGGCATTCTCTACGCCTCTGAAGGCTTTAAATCTTTCATAAAGCAGCTGGGTAAGTTTTCCAGGGAATGACAGCACGCACCCTTCTTCTGGTAATTCTTCTTTGGTATAAATCAGACCGGCTTCGGTAGTATTGGAGAAAATAAACTCAAGGGTAGGGAGTTTGAAATCTTCCTTGAGTTTTTCAAAGTCTTGAGTACCGGTACAGTTCTTCCCCTTGGTGTTGGCTGAACCGCAATTACTCTTCCGTTGAACAGGTTCTGCTTGTTCATACGATAAATCATCCAATCGATAAAGCAGCGAATAAAATTACCTTCTCCAAACTGAATTGCTTTAACTGGAAGATCTGATTTGCATTCTGGTTTTAAAGCAAGGTTTAGTTTTGTCATTTTCTGATATGTCCGTTTTGATTGAATTTTCAATGTTGTTAATTAGTAAAAGTGTCTGCAGCTATTACAGCTGCAGACAGAGTTTCAGGAGTTTTAAGCTGTGAAATCTATTTCCACCTTCAGCATGTCGGCGCCGTGGGCTGCAAAGTCTGCAAAGGCCTGAGGTGCATCGTCAAGCCTATAGGTATTGGTGATTGCCTTTTTAAGATCAACCTTTCCAGCCTTAACCAGGTCGATTAGATTCAGGAAGTCCTTCTTAAGTGCATTACGAGAACCGTAGACATTAAGCTCTTTTTTCTGCAGCAGAGTGAAGTTGAAATCAAGGTTCTTCTTGCCTACACCGATAAGCACAACGTTGGCGCCAAAGGCTGCAACATCGATAGCATTCTGGAAGGTGGATGGCAGACCAACCGCCTCAATTGCCACATCAAATCCCTTGTTGTCGGTGATCTTCATGCATTTCTCTACGAAGTCATCTCCGTTGTTGATGATGCCGCCATCAAGATTGAAGCTCTTTACAGCGTAGTCAATCTTCTTCTGGGCCACATCGGCAATATAGACGGTTGCCCCCTGAGATTTTGCGGCAACTGCAGCAAGGGCACCGATGGTACCGGCACCGATTACAAGAACCTTGTCGCCTTTCTTTACCTGACCACGGGTAACTGCTCCGTGGTAGCTGATGCAGAATGGTTCAATCGCAGCAAGCTCAGCAGGATCAAGTCCCTTACCGTCATAGATACGCTCAAAAGGCATGGTGATGTACTCTGAGAAAGCACCGTCTCTCTGGGCTCCTAAGGTCTCATTGTGCTCACAGCAGTTTAGAAGACCGCGTTCGCAGGAATAGCACTTGGTGCAGTTGAAGTAAGGATTGCAGGTAACAACCATGCCTTCCTTAAGTCCGTACTTTGAGGCATCTCCGTTGAGCTTTTCGATCCTGGCAGAGAACTCATGGCCAGGGATTCTAGGATAGGAGGCATAGGCGAAGGTGCCGCGGTAGGTACCGAGATCACTTCCGCAGATACCTCCGCGCAGTACCTTTAATAAAGCCTCTCCTTCTTTTGGTTCAGGCATAGGAGTTTCAATGATTTTTACCTCACCAGGCTTTGGAATAATAATGGTTTTCATAACAGATAATCCTTAAACATACTTAGTAAATCAGGTTAACTAGGGCGGTACTGAAGCTTGGAACGAAGGTTAAAAGCAGCAGACAGCCTAACAGTAGAATGTAGAATGGTATTGCCTCTTTAATGAAGCGGCCCATTGGACACTTGGTAATCGAACAGGTAACAAACATCAGCGTTCCCATTGGAGGGGAGATGGCACCTAAGGCAAAGTTGAAGATCACCACCATTGCAAAGTGGATCTCATCGATACCGAAGTGCTTGGCCAGAGGAGCCAGCAGAGGTACCAGAATAATCATGGCGGCGTTGCCTTCGATGAACATGCCGATGATTAGAAGGAACAGGTTTACACACAGAAGGAAGATTACAGGATTATTAAGATGCTCAATGAAGAGTCCTGTAAAGTACTGTGGAACCTTCTCCTTGGTTAAAGCCCAGGCAAAGGCAGAGGCTGCAGCAATAATCAGCATGATGGCGGAGGAGGTCAGCACGGTCTCCTTCATACCGCGGATAACATCCTTTAAAGTCATTTCACGGTAGATGAAACCTAAAAACAGGGAGTAGACGATAGCTACAGAGCCGGCTTCAGTTGGAGTGAAGGCACCGATACGGATACCGCCGATAATGATTACAGGCAGACACAGAGGCAGGAAGGCTCCGCGGAAGGTTTTCCAGACTCTGGCAGCTGAAGTATCAACCTTTATGGTGCTTCTATAGCCGCGCTTGTAGGAGACAAGGGCTACAAGAATCATCAGGGTTATACAGAGAATTACACCAGGACCGATACCTGCGACGAAGAGCTTTCCGATTGAAACGTTGGCAATTGAGCCGTAGATAATCATTGCAATTCCAGGAGGAATCAGCGGAGTGATAATAGCTGAGGTTGCAACCAGAACAGAGCCGAAGGCCTTTGAAAAGCCTCTTTTCTCCATTTCTGGCACCAGCATTTTAGCTTCCATTGCAGCATCTGCAAGGTTTGAACCGGACAGACCGCCCATAAGAGTTGCCACCAGCACGGTAACATGACCGATACCGCCAATGATATTGCCTACAACCGCTTCACAGAAATCCACGATTCTCTTGGTTACACCGGTGTAGTTCATGAACACGCCGGCACATACGAAGAAAGGTATGGCTAAAAGCGGAATTGACTGAGAGCCTGCCAGAACACGCTGAGCCAGAATAACAGAGTTAATCTCAGTGTGAAGTGCAAAATAGGTGGCGGCTGCTCCAAGAATTGAAATAAAAACCGGAACCTTTAAAAACAGGAATACTAAAAGCAGAACTGAGGACAGACCGATAGAAAAATCCATGATTATTTCTCCTCCTCAGAATCGTCTGAGATGTGTTTCTCATCCTTGGAATCTTCCTTTTTCATAAAGAAGGTTGCATAGGTCAGAGATACCATCATCAGCACACAGCATACTGGTATAATACCGTTTATAAAATAGAAAGGTACATGCAGGATAGAGGTTGATTTACCTATCTTCATCATCAGTTTGATGATGTCACAGCCTAGGTATCCTAAATAACCCAGTACCACCATACAGATGACGTAATCCATTTTTTCAATGAACTTCTGGATTTTTTGAGGAAATAGACTGACCACCATTTCAACTGCCACGTGACTTCCGTGTCTGAAGGCAGCACCTGCACCCAGGAAGGTCATCCACAGAAAGCACCACAGCTGAACCTCTTCAGCCCAGATGATAGGCTTGCCTACAAAGTAGCGCATAATAACTCCGCCGAAGGTTACACAGACCAGAACGGTCAGAGCTATGGCTGCTAGGAGCAGATCTATATTAACGATGAAATTTGATTTTTTCATAATTATCTGAAATATAATGAATTTTTGATACAGGCAGGACCGCCTTACGACGGTCCTACAAAAAGCTACTGCATAGCTTTCTTTACAGTGTCATATAGACCAGGAGTCCAGTCTTTGAAGTCTGGAAGAGAGTAGAACTTCTTTGAGGTATCAATTAAGGACTGCTTGAACTCAGGAGAAGGAGTAACCACAGTTACACCTTCAGCCTTGAATTTAGCAAGAATGTCTGCCTCTGAATCATCAACAATCTTGTTCTGATACATAGCTGCTTCATGGCAGGTTTCAACCAGAAGCTTCTGCTGCTCAGGAGTTAGAGAATTGTAGAAATCAGTACCTACAACGATATTGGTGATGTTGAAGACGTGACCATCTAAGAGCAGATATTTAGCAACCTCATGGAATTTGCCGTTGTATAGAACTGCTAGTGGGTTCTCAACACCGTCAATGGTTCCCTGCTGCAGAGAGGTGTAAACTTCACCTAAAGCCATTGGGGTAGGAGTTGCACCTAAAACCTCAAAGCCCTTAACCTGGATGTTATTTGTTGGAACACGGATCTTCATGCCCTTGAAATCTTCAACCTTGTTAACTGGCTTGGTGGTCAGAGTATGACGTGCACCGTACTTCCAGTCGGTACCGATGATCTTGAGGTGAGCTTTCTCTTCTACAAGCTTTGCCTGATCCTGATACCACTGGCTGCTGTTTAGCTTGAAGGCCTCATCCCAGGTATTGAAAAGGAATGGTCCGAAAACGATACCTAGATCTTTTATACCGCGATCATAGAAGAAGGCGCCGTCGGTCAGAGTACATACAGGCTCGCCTGCAACCATCTGATCCATTACGTCATCCTTTGAGCCTAGCTGTGATGATGGGTAAAGCTCAATCTTGAACTTGCCGCCTGAGCGCTCCTCAATAATCTCTTTCCACTTCTGACAACCTAAATCGAAAGGCTCTCCAGGATTGTTTGCATATCCTACACGCAGTACAACGGTATCATCTGCCTGAGCTGCTGATGCACCGATAGTCATTACAGCAGCAAGACATGCTGCCAGGGTAGCTTTGGTTAGAATGTTTTTCATATCTTTGTTCCTTATGTTCACAAATTGTATTTTTGTTTCAACAAACATTTTGAGGTGTTGTTATGAACGAATACCAATATAGCAACGATTGTGCCAACTGAAGAAAATGCCGTAATGAAGGGAAATACAGTTTTGTATGTTTCAAAATCGAACAGAAATGACTAAACAGATGTTTTACGATGTTTAAAAATAAAACATCTGTTTTTGAAAAAGATCACAAAAGTTAAGATTAACGATAAAAGTTAAGAAGTCTCTTCAAGCTCTTTGATTTTTCTCCACAGAGTTGAACGGGAGATGCCGGCAAGCTTTGCTACCTCGGAGTTGGAATGGCGGGAGATCATGTAGTTATAGTACTGTCGTTCAAGCTCCTTAAGAGTTAAATCATCCCTGAAGACAGCATCTTCGGTAGAATGTCTGGTATTTATAGCCATGCTGTTTCTGTAGAGGATTTTCTCAACATTCTGTTTTCTGATGTCACTGCCATAGAAGGATAAGGCCTCAGCCACATTACGAAGCTCTCTTACGTTACCAGGCCAGCTGTAGTTTAGGAGAATGTCACGAACCTCATTATCAACAAAAATGTCATCTACTTTCTTTTTGCAGAAGCCTGCGATAAAGGATTTAAACAGCAGGATAATATCATCGCCTCTCTCACGAAGAGGAGGAATGGATAGACTCAGTACATTCAGCCGATAGTAGAGATCGTATCTGAATTTACCTTCTTCGCATAAGGTCATGATTTCTTTATTTGAGGCGCAGATGATGCGGATATCCAGAGGAATGATCTTGTCATCATCGATACGCATGATTTCACGTTCCTGAATTACACGCAGGAACTGACTCTGAACCTCAAGCGGGATTTCAGTAATCTCATCTAAAAAGATAGTTCCTCCCTGTGCCATTTCAAAGAGTCCTTTTTTACCGTTGCGTCTTGCTCCGGTAAAAGCTCCTTCCACATAACCGAAGAGTTCTGAGGCTACCAGTCCCTGAGGCAGGGAGGCACAGTTTACAGATACAAAAGGCTTTTTGGCACGAGGGGAGTAGTTATGAATACTCTGGGCAAAACCTTCCTTGCCGGCACCGGTTTCACCGAAGATCATGATGGTGGAATCTGAATTGGCAAAGCTCTTGGCCAAAGATACCGTGTCCTCCATGGAAGGGCAGGAGTAGATTATGTCCTTGAAGTTATGACGGGCGTAAAGACCCTTTTCATAGGAGGAGAGTTTGATGGTTTTTACAGTCTCCTCAATGGCGGTACTATCCTGCAGGATCACCACCTTATCTTCAAGTGAATCGTGGGCCAGGGGAATTACTCGGATCAGGACCTTGTTCTGATTTAAAGAGATAACCCTGGCCTGCTCGGAGGTGGACTTAATCTCTGTTTCCAGCACTCTGTACCAGTTATCAAGAGGCTCAGGTGGCATGATTCTGCTGGCATAACCGTTGTAGAGAATTGGCTTATTCTCGGCATCAAAGATGATTACACCTTCTTCAATGTTGTTTAAAAGCGACTCCAGACGGTCGATGGTCCTTTCCTGATTATCAAGATTTCTCTCAAGCTCCAGTGCCTGCAGAATACCTTTTTTTACTGAATAGAAATCAACTTCTACAGGGGAGATTTCTACTGAATGCTGTCTTGCGGTCTCAATGGCAACCACACAGCCGACAATACCGTCAGCACCGTTTCTGACACAGGTATTTACGGTGTTCATAATCTCTTCGGCATTTGAGCAGGGATGCAGTTCCACCTCTATACCGTTAATCGAGAATTCTGCCGGGGTAGGGCCGATAACATTGTCCTGACTGACCACTGCGATCTTTGTACAGCCTTTGGCTATAAGTTCATTTAGAGATTTCTGAATATCAAAGAAGGATGCGGTAAGATCAACTACGGTAAGTCCCTTGATACCCTTTAAATAATTGGCGGTACCGCCGCGGCTTATGACAATATGGCAGGAAGGGTATTTTCTGAGAGCTTCAATAGCATTGTAATCGTAGGCTTCAATTACAGGAATATTAAGTTTCAACTGTGAAATGGCACTCTGTGCCAGTGCCGTCATATGAGCGTTTGGGGCGATAAATACTATTGAATCTTTCATTAGTGGTTACTTTAATCTATCTTCTGACACAATCTGCACTCGGAGCCGACAAAGACGATGGCATAGCAGTCAAGAGGATGATTACCGACTTTTTCCTTGAGTACAGCACCTTCACGGTATCTTTCGATTTCCTCTCTAGCCTCAGCAAGTTTTGCGTCTACTGCTGCTTCGCTGTCATCCTTTTTATGCAGATATTTAAGTTCAAGCAGGAAATAGTGTCCGTTAGGATAGGTATTCTTTACAAATATATCTGCAAATCCTTTTCCAGTGTAAAACTCAGTGTAGGAGCTAAGCTTTCTGTAAATACTGTTGTTGATGATACTGTCACATATCAGCTGCAGAGACATCTCTGTGAATTTTCCTAAAGACTGTGGATTAAGCTTGGTCTCTATCTGTTCTGTTATTATCTGTAAAAGAGGAGTTATATCAGCTGACTCTTCAAACATAGGAGATAAATCTTTGTAGGCATCTGCACTGTACCCTATAGACATGCGGCAGTAGTCTAAGAACAGATTCTCATAGACTCTATTTGGAATAACAAAGCTGGTT
>ONFP01000130.1 GCA_900317105.1 uncultured Succinatimonas sp.
GAAAAGATGGAAGATTACAAAACTGGTCGCTCCATGGGGGATATTCTTTTCTACGGTATTTATGCTCTGGAAAACGGCTTTGAAGGCGGTTATGGAAATTTATTTTGCTATGATCTTGAATATGCAGATCCCGCTTCGCTGTCCGGTGCTGATCTTAAGCTGGTTCCTCTTGGCAGATTTATGAAAGGTGAAATAGAAGCAGATGAGTTTTATAACGCCGTAAGACTTATAGAGCTTCAGCGTGAAAAAGAACGTGAAGATGAATATCTTCAGGCTTTCAGTAGTTCCCTGAAAGAATTAGGCATTAACTAAAAGATCTGAGAGACCGTTAGCAAGATGGAAAGGTGGGATTTAAATGGACTGCATAAAATATGTAAATTCAAAGGATGTCAGAAAGTATCTTTATAAGATTGATTTCAAGCTTAATGTGGAACAGCAGCTTTTCTTAATTGTAATGTGTGATTTCATAACACTTAAAGAAAAACTTGCAGCTCTTGAGGAATTACTGAATTCTACTGAAGATGCACCAATGACATCAATATCCAATCCTGTTTTCTCCGAGTCTCTGGGACTTACTGTTCACGAATTCATACGAAGATATCTGGCTGATAATAAAGCCATACTTAGTTTTATAAAAGAGGCTTCCTCTGATTACTTTTACGAAGCTGAACATTTAGAAAGGCACTTAAAAGATTTTCAGCATATAGGTTTTTACAGCAATTACGATAACGCCCTGGAAGCCATCAGAGAATATGCTGAAGATGAGGATATTGGAGTGGTTCAGGATTACTATCGAATCAGAAAGTATGTATTCTCTGAATGTGTTAAAGATACGGATGGTCCTGTTGGCGGTGTAGCCGAATGTATACTTTCAAAGAATGCAGAAGTTATTACAGTTGACTGTCATTCTGGCTGTGGTCAGAATTTGTACGGTGTGGATGTGTCTGCAATGCATATTAGTTTACCTATGCCGTTTAAGCGAGGAGATATCGTGAAAAAAGCGGGAATTCCATACGGAGCGCTTTTGAGATCGATTCACCCGGAATATGCTGTGTTTCTTTCATATACTCCTGCCGGTAAAGAGGATTTAAAAGATAACCACGATGGTACAGATATTCTGTACTGGGGGCTTTTTCCGGTAGAAACTGGTTTTTATAAGGATCACTCCTGGCTTAATTATGATCTTGAATATGCAGATAAGGATGAGCTTGAAGGTATAAACTGCAAGCTTATTCCTTTAAGCGAAATGATTAAAGGTAATCTTCCACCAGATTTGTTTTACAGTGCTGTAAGGACAATTGAACTTCGTTGTCAGATGCAGACAATAGAGCATTAAACTAATCTGAACTGAACAGGGGATGGAGAGCTGATGGACTTTATAAGATTTGTAAATTCCCGAGACATCCGAGAATATCTTTATGAGCTAGATTACTGCCTCAGTGGAGAGCAGAAGCTGTTTCTTGTCGACAAATGCTATCGTATTCCTCTTGAGGAAAGACTTTTCGCCTTAGAAGAACTACTTGCTGAGCCTGATGAAGAGGTAACCATCAGACATCCGGACTTTTTCGTGGAGCAGCCAAAAGATGGAGATAAGAGTGAGACAGAGAGTCTTCATGCGCTAACAAAAGGTATTCTTGAGAATTACCGAATTCAAATCAGTCTTCTGAAAAATGAGGAGCCAGAAAGCTATTATGAGCTGAGTATTCTTGAGAAAGGTCGCTCTGAGTTTTACTCTTTTGCAAGATTTCCTTCTTTTGAGGCTGCTGTTAATGGCTACAAGGAAGATTACTCCGCAGACGACAGAGACTCTGTTGCTGTAGTTATGCTGACCAAATACTATTATTCAGGCACAAAAAATATATATGATAATTTTTCTGACAGGTATGTCAGAGCTTTCTTTAACTCTGAGGTAGAGCTCATGCATATCTATGACAATGAGTGCCTGCCACAGGAGCGACTTAACTATACAACTGACAAGCTGTTAATATACCTTCCAATGCCTTTTGAACCTGGAGATATTCTGGTTAATTCAGATGACTGTGTATATGCAGGTCAGACTAAGGGCTTTAACTGTGATTATGAGAGTGGAGCTCCTTTTGTGGCTGTATCCTTTATACCAGATGCGACCGTATCCAGCGGCATAGACTCTTCAGATATAAACTGTTACTGCTATTATTTTGATAGCTTCAGTCAGTACCATCTGACCTCAGAAGTTAATGTCCATAACTACGATCTTGAGTACTACAGAAAGCCTCTTACTGGAAAAGAGCGTTTTTTACGGATATTCGGACTAAAACAGAAAGATACTTCTGCAGTGTCTGATGAAGAACTGCTACTTGCCTCTGAATACTGTAAAAATCTCGAGATACAACAGGCTATTAAGCAGCAGCTGAGCTGGTTTAATTCCTCGATGTCCTATTATTTATCTGAAGAAAATAGAAAACAGAAACTTTCTCATGATCGTTATTTTCAGGTGGACCACGAAACGCTTCTCTCTATGACGGACAGTATAAAGCTCTGGCTTGATGATGAAAGAGAAGCTCCATCTGGATATATCCATTGTCATAGTGTTAATGAAGCCATTAGCAGTATTAAGTTTTTTGAGAAACATTCTGTCGCCATTGAAGAGCTGAATCTTGATCATGATCTGGGGGATTATGCAAAGGATGGAGGTGATGCCATAAAGCTTCTGGACTGGCTGTGTGCGAGAGAGACTTTCTACAAGATTGTGCTGCATACTGCAAATCCTGTTGGCAGAGCAAATATGCAGCGAACTATCGACAGATACTGGCCTCATGTCGGTGATGAGGCCTAATAATCGACAGTACCTCTTTTGCTTTAATATTTTTCCAGAGTCTTCAAAAGTCTCTATTTAATTTCTGCTTTAGCTTGTTAACGATATCAGGGGCGTTCTCAAGAGCCTTATCAAGGTTACCGTAAGATTTAATAAGCTTCTGACATCTTTTACCTTTTTCGTTAACAGAAATATCGACAATATTGAGGTATTTCTTATCCTTAACGGTTTTGATGATGACATAAACAGGCAAGGCATCCCCCATAACAAACTTCAGAACTACCTAAAGCATAGCATATAAAAGAATATTGGTTAATATATTAGTCAATAGCCATTTTAATAGAATTTTAGAAGCAAAAAATAATGCCGAGTCTTATCGGATCAGCGTTACTTAAATTGAGTTTATTCCTTAGGTCAAAAATGCAGGAGCAATTGAAATTATCACCGCTAAAGCGAGGATCCACCTCTCCCTACCGCTGACGAGAACTCTAGTGTTCAGAGAGAGAACACTCAAAAAAAAATGGAGAGCAAGAGTTAAAGCAACAGAATTAAAGACAACATCTGGAGAGAAAAATAAAGGAGGCAGACCGAAAGAGAGAAAAGATTCGAAAACACGTAAACAAAGATCTGATAAAGGTAAATTACGTGGAAAACGAGGGACTAATTAAAATTATTATTCTCAATTTTCAGGAAATTTGCGCGGAGCCTTATTTCTCAACTCCAAAAGGTCTCCAGTTGCCGTCTTTGTCTAGCCACTCATACTTTTCAAAAAGTTCATCGAGTGAATATAAGTCGCCTCCGACCCCTAGATAGATTTCATTATGAGCTTTAATTATGTTGGTGATGATACCGTCAGATCTGTCATGTTCCTCACTAGAAGCAATTGTTCTATAAGTAAGGTTATTACCTAAGATATCTTCCATACCTAAAGTATTAGAAAATTCATTAAGATCCTTAAATGACCTATATTTAGCATATTTAAAATCATTTACCTCAGTAACATGGCTTGCTGGTAAAAAAAGACCATAATCAGAGCATATACATCCTTTAGAACCTTCCTATCCCACTTTGATAGATCAGTACAAAAATTATTAGTGAAGTAACCTTCCTCACCGATATACCTCTTAGCTTCCTCATAAGTTACAGATGTGAATACATCTTTCTTGTTAAATATCATCATTTTCTCAGTCTCCTATAAGAGCGATGCTGTCTTTGAGGGGAAAACCTCAAAATAAATTTTGATTCAATAAAATTTAGTATAGATTTTATTTTAACAAATTTCAGATGGATAATTTTGAGAGACGGGACATTGAATTGATTTTTTAAATGGGAGCTCATCGGCAAAGAAATCCCATTAAACCCAATCTTCTAAAGAAGAAAGGAGAGCAAATGATCTCCATTGTTAATATTATCGAAACTATTCTTGGTTATGAACAAGTTATTATTAAAGATGTGACAATTGAGCTAGATCGTCAAGGTGCAATGGCTTTGTTTATCTTAAGATGATGGAGGCTGTTAATCTAACCCCACTTCCAAACCTAGCTAACGCATCTCAGCTATGTTGACTGTCTGAACATCAGAGGCACCTACCAATACCTTATAGGTGCAGCTAATTCAGTAATCCAATCCGCACATGCTAAGAAATAAAAAAATAGCAACAGCTAAATAAAAAAATGAGCATCGTTCAGCCCTATAATGACGGGCTTTTCCTTAAATTTGGGGCAAAAATGCAGGAGATTGTGCTGCATACTGCAAATCCTGTTGGCAGAGCAAATATGCAGCGAAATATCGACAGATACTGGCCTCATGTCGGTGATGAGGCCTAATACAGGACAGAAGCCTGTCTGCTTTAATATTTTTCCAGAGTCTTTAAAAGTCTCTCTTTAATTTCTGCTGCAAGATCAGATGGTTCAAGCAGGCGTGCCTTGAAGTCAAAACTCAGGACAAAGGAGATTAGTTCGCTTCTGCTCAGAGCTGTCATTTCAAGAATAATGCCTCCGTCCTCCTGAGGAGTAATCTTCTGATCCTCACTCCAGATTCGATCACTGATATAGGTCATAACCTCCTTTGAGAACCAGATCTTAGTCTTAAAAGGCTCGTCTCTTAAAAATCCGAAGTCTGCATTCTCCTCAAGATCTTTTACTGGGAGCTCTTCTGTGGAACGGTTCTGCGCAGTTACCTCAGTGATTCTGTGAACAGAAAACTTTGCAGGACGTTCCTTTAGTATTCTGACTGGCCCTGTCTCAGATACAATCCAGCCGGAGACGTACAGAGAATCATGGAAGGTAATCAGCATCTGAGGCGCGTAAGCGTAGTTCTTTATCTCTCCGTTCAGATCTTTCTGGTAGGAGAGCATGCAGCTTTTACGGTTTAAAATACATTTTTCAAGTTCAGCAAGCTGTTTTTGTTTTGTCTGATAGTTGATGTGTCCACGGGTAAGACGGGTACCGACATTTGCATCCTGATAGCTGCTGTAGTCTGCGCGCGGAAGATTGGTTTTTGCCTGCTGCAGTGACATATTGACCAGTTCCCAGTCTTCTTTTGGAAGAAGACCTTTTACCAGATCACGGCACAGGGCAAGCTGACGCAGACCTGCCGGATCAATTGCTGTTTTAAAAGACATGGATGGTCGCTGCAGATGATAGAATTTCTGGCGGTTAGATTTTCTTTCTAAAAGATGGCAGGGATAGTTCTCATCTATGCGTCTTAAAAGTCTTGCCACAGTCTGCTTAGAGCAGTTTATGGTTTCAGCAAGATAGGTTAGAGAGAATTCTTTGTCATTGAATAAAAGCAGCATGAAGAGCTTGAGCAGTTTCTCATCAGGTCTTGCATCCTGATCGTATTTTTCCGGCATATTGTCCCCTAAAATAGCAGTGCCATTCTAATCAGAAGAATGGCAGTTACTGAGGAGTTTCATCAGTCAGCTTTTGGCACTGAACTGAAGTCTCCTTCCAACACTTTTCTCTTATCAATTATAGCTATGTTTGAAGCGGGGAGGGCACGTTTAAATTTTGCAGATGAGATATACTCTCCAATTACGTACACCTCAAGACCTCTGGCAATGGCTTTTTCCATGGAATCAATAGTACCGTTTCCATAATCAGAGCTTACCACCAGATCAGAATTCTCAATGACCATGGTATTTCGCTCAAGATATCCAACATCAGTCTGAATGATATCGCACAAAGGATTGTTCTTAAGCTCCTCGCATAATCTCTGGTTATGGTATTTGTCAGGACGGAATACTTTGAGTCTGAGTTTTCGTAATACGGCATACTTCATCGCTTCTGTATCCATGCCAAAGGCACCGCCGGTTACAATGGTAACATTGGCATCTCTATTCTGCTCTAAGTATTTATCAAGCCAGAGCTTTACGGCCTTGACGGAGTTTTGAGTAGGATTTCTGCTTCCTATAACAGCAATACTAGTCATATTTGTTGGCTCCTCTTCTGGTTATTTAAAACGGCTTTTTGAGTTTTAACTGAATGTAATCCGGTATCGGCAGATCGTATGGCAGAGGACTTTCCTTTATGTTCTGATAGTCAGAGTATTTAAGCTTCAGTGTTTCCACAGGATCAACAGAATATTTCTCAATATTCATCCTAAGAATAGCATTTGCAAAGACCGTACATTCTGCAGGAACACCCGTAAAATCACAGGTAGTTTTTTGGCGGATAAAGCTGTTGAAATAGTCGACTTCCCCATCAGAAAGAAACCATTGCGGATTTACAAAATTACTGTTTTTCTCTGCATAGCAGGGGCAGTCCATTCTGATCCTGGCAATCGGAGTTGCAGCATTAAATCTAATGGCTTTAATCATCCAGATAACGTTAAGATCACGACTCTCTGCAGGACAGACCATAAAACGGATATTTCGCTTCATATCAAAAGCGACAGTTGCTGATTCATTTAAAAGCTCATACAGCCGCTGTTTGTTATTAGGTTTAGTCATATATATAAGTCCCTCAGCCCACCCTCACGTTTTTACTGTTAATGTCCGGTAGTAAAAATTAAATGTACTTTGTACCACTGTAATTTGTTGACCAAAACATTAAACCAGAGGTCGTCGGTCACTCGCACTACGGTGTGTAATACATAAGATGTCTGACATTCACCCAGTAAAAAAAACGCTACTCCTGAAATTGGTTATGCTTCGATGAGTTCTGTATTCCAGTTGGCTTTCTGCAGCTTTACTTCAAGCTCACGCAGATCTTTTGATAGAGCATCAAGCCTCTTCTGCAGCTCCTTAACCTCAATGCAGGGTCTGATTTTGATTTCAGAACCGCGGGCTCTGTCAGTTGAGCGTCTTGAGGTTTCAGTAAAGTCCCTGTAGGAGCTGATTTCAAGCAGAAGACAGTCTCGTCTTGCTATCAGATCGGTTAGACTCTCTCCATCGATTAAAGTACTGCAGTTGGTCTTGTTGATCTGACTTATCAGAACTCTCAGTCTCTGAATGGAAGCTGAAAGCTCTGGAAGCAGTTCCTTAGGATCTTCACCAGGAGCTTCGTTATCCTGCACCAGAATGTTGTCTTCTATGCGCTCTGATACTGCTGAGATTTTTGCCTTGAGCTCTGCTCTTTCCATTAATGCTTCTGCTAGAGTCATATTTATCTCCTATTATTTCGTTCATTGTCAGTGTAAAGGATGAGCGTTCCAGAATAAGAGAACTGTCACCCTTTTTTCTGAGCATTAGAATATAGGCATAATCAGTCGAGCCAGACAGAGCCTCTCAGAAACATATAGGCAATTTTCTGCATTTCACTTTTACCTTCGACCTCTGATGAGTCTTCATCGGTATAATGCAGAAACTTACTGCAGTTGCGGGCAAGATCGTAGTTACTGATCTTAATTCTCGAGAATTCAGAGAGCTCTTCTTTAAGCTTTTTGCTGAATCTGCCTTCAAACACGATATCCTCTAGCTTTTCAGGAAAAACATTATTCAGTTCAACTGAACCTAGACTTTTGAATTTTGTATTGTAAACAAAGAGATGCTCGATATTCTCGTTGTCAAATCGATGCTGTTTTCTTTTTGAACCTTTTATTACACAGATAAATGGAAGACCAGCGTCTTTGACGGTAACAGCAACACTTAAGTTAAGCATAATAATTCTCCTTTTTTTAATTTTTTAATGGTGGTGAAGGAGTGCTTTTTACATTTAAATTTCCTCTGAAGTCTGCTTTGATGTGGAGTTATTATCTGATTTCCTATTTCTGACTAAAGTATAAAAACTGAACATTCCATATTTCGATAAGTATTAAAAATATTTTTAATTTTTTTAGAAGTCATAAAATAGCTTTTACAATCTGGAATATTTACGGCTTACACTATCTATAAAATTGGTTGTAAATGCCTGGCATCATTCATAACCTGGATGATAATCAAAAAAAAGAGGTAAATATGCGCATACTGTGTCTGTTAAGAGGTATTCCTGCTTCAGGAAAATCTTACTTTATCCATGAGAATAATCTTGAGGAATATACGCTCTGCGCTGATAATTTCAGATTAGCCTTCAGCTCTCCTGTGCTGCTGCCAAACGGCGATTGCTGTATCAGCCAGAATAACGACAAAGAGGTTTGGGATCTGCTATTTTCCTGTCTTGAGAAAAGAATGCAGCAGGGGCAGTTTACTGTTGTTGATGCGACTCATACTGGTAATCATAATTTTCCTGAATACAAAGATCTTGCTGAGAAATACAAATATCGTATCTACTGTGTGGATTTTTCTGACGTTAGTTTGGAAACATGCCTTGAAAGAAACGCCTTGCGTGGCTTTAGAAAGGTTCCTGAGAATGTCATCAGAAGAATGCATCAGAGAATGATGGCGCAGAAGCTGCCAGCCTGGCTTAAGCTGGTTAAAAGGGAGGACTTCAGATCTAAAGTATTATATCGTGAACATGATTTTGACTGTTACGAGAATGTTTATATCATCGGTGATATTCATGGCTGCAATACTGTTCTGCAGGATTTTTTAAGGAATAACGGCAATCTTTCTGAAAAGAACCTTTATGTGTTCTTAGGCGATTATCTTGACAGAGGGAAAGAGAACCTTGAGGTTTTGAATTTTCTGATATCTGTCATGAATAAAGATAATGTGGTGCTTTTGGAAGGTAATCATGAGAACTCAATTAGATGTTATCTGAATAATGAGGCAATACGCTCTCATTACTTTAAGTACATAACTCTGCCAGAAATTGAGGATAAGCTTGACAGAGTTCAGCTTCGGGCCTTTTACCGTAAGCTGGCCCAGTGCTACTGCGGATGTATGACTGTAGGAGGAAGAAAGCTGCATCTTATCATGTCCCATGGTGGTATTCCTTATACAGAAAAGAATCCTGTTTTTATCAATGCCTCAGAATTTATCAAAGGCGTTGGGCGCTATGAGGATTATATGAATGTGGCAAGACAGTGGAATGAGCATGCTCCTGCTGACTGTATTCAGTTTTTCGGACATCGTAATACTGATGAATCTCCTGTAAAACTCTTTGATAATGTTTACAACCTGGAAGGTCAGGTTGAACAGGGTGGCTGCCTCAGAGCTGTGAGAGTAAACTCTGATGGTATTTATCCATTGGAGTACAGAAATTCTGTATTTAAAGAAAAAGCCTCCGCTAATAAAGATGACAGCATGGCGCTTGTAGGAAAAGCCATTGAAGAGTTTCGTGGTTCAAAACTGATTGATGAAAAGTCTTTTGGTGATCTGTCATCATTTAATTTTACCCGAGATGCTTTCAACAACAGCCGCTGGAACAGTCTGACGGTCCTTGCCAGAGGACTATATGTGGATATCAGAGCTCTAAAGATTGTGGCAAGAGGCTATGACAAGTTCTTCAACATAGATGAGAACCGCCTTACTTATCTAGGCAATCTTAAGGAAAGACTTAAATTTCCTCTTACAGTCTATAAAAAGGAAAACGGCTTTCTGGTTCTGATCTCCGTGTACAAGGATGAGCTTTTTGTAACAACCAAGTCCAATCCTGAAGGCAAAATGGCTGAAATAGCCAGAGAGCTTGTAGGAAAAATGCTCAGTGCAGAGGCTGCTGCAGAGCTTAAGAATTATCTTTGTCAGAACAACTGTACTCTTCTGTGTGAAGGCATATGTCCAACAGAAGATCCTCATATAATTAGCTATGAACGCGATGATCTCATTATGCTTGATCTTGTGAAAAATGATCTTGTGTATGAGAAAAAGACTTTCTCCGAGCTAAAGAAACTTTCAGAGAAAATCGGACTTAAGTGTAAGGTGCAGGAGCAATTTAACCTTACTAGTTTTGATGAGTTTTGTGGCTTTTACAAAAAGTATTCTGATGATATCAGTGCCTCAAAAGAGGAAGGCTTTGTTATTGAGGATTCTTTAGGTTTTCAGGTAAAGCTGAAGACTTTTTATTATCGCTACTGGAAGCAGATGAGAACCGTGGTAGGCCGTTTCCGAAAGTTATCGCTACTGGAAGCAGATGAGAACCGTGGTAGGCCGTTTCCGAAAGCGCGAGTCCTTCAAAAACAGTCTTCCTAAAGGTGGTGCTGATTTTGGACGCTGGCTTCAGAGTAAAAATCCAGAGGAACTGCCTGTGGATATCATAGGTATCAGAGATATTTATATGAAGGAAACTGGCAATATACTTTAACTGACTATTAAGGCATTGCAGGTATGAGAGTGTATCTGCGATGCCTTTGCAGGAGCTTTTCTGTTTGCTCTGTTGTTTGCATCTTCAGTGAATTTTTTACCTTACATTTTGGGTGTCAGTTAACATGAATGGAGCTGAACGATCTTATTACCAAGGATTGCCGAAAAGATTCTGACCATGAATAGAGTGATGTCAAGAAACATTAAGATCTGCTAAAATTGAGACAAGAACAGGAGCAGAAGATGGGATCTTATTTAAATACAGGTTTTGATAATTTTAAAAGAATTAGCTCTTCAAAAATCTATGTTGACAAAACTGAACTAATCTCTGTCTTAAATGATTATGTAGAGACTGAGCAGCGATTTTTCTGTATAAGCCGACCAAGACGATTTGGAAAATCGGTAACCGCAAATATGCTATGTGCATACTACTCAAAGGATACAGATAGCTCTTTTCTGTTTGATAATCTTAAAATATCTCATGACGGCTCTTACAAAACTCACTTAAACCAGTACAACACTATCTTTATAAACATGCAGCAGTTTTTTATCAATGCTGATTTGAATGTTGAAAAGATGTTATCAGACATTGAGTCCGAAATTAAAAATGAATTAAGACAGGCTTTTCCTCACATTGAAATTTCTGATGAAAGAAAACTTAATCTTGTTCTATCTGATATATACAATAAAGAATCTCCATTAAATAAAAAAGGTTTTATTTTCATCATCGATGAATGGGACTGCATCATGAGAGAAAAACAGAGTGATGCAGAGGGAATAAAGATATATCTTGATTACCTTAGAGCTCTCCTAAAAGACCAGTCTTACGTCGCTCTTGCATACATGACAGGAATTCTTCCAATCAAAAAATACGGTTCTCACAGTGCCCTGAATATGTTTGATGAATACTCAATGACCGATCCTGGAGAATATGCATCGTACATTGGGTTCACAGAAAATGAGGTGCTAAGTCTTTGTGAAGAGTACAAAGTTGACTTCGGTTTAATGAAAAAATGGTACGACGGTTATACCTTTGAGGATTCTCTTCATCTTTTTAATCCTAATTCCGTAGTTAAGGCTATCCAGAGAAAGAAATTCTCCAGCTACTGGACACAGACAGAAACCTTTGAAAGTCTAAGACGCTATATAGATTTGAATATGGCTGGACTTAGAGATGAGGTTGTAAAACTCATTGCCGGAAATGAAGTTGTGGTTAATACTTCAAGATTCCACAATGATATGACAACCTTTGAGACCAAGGATGATGTACTAACCCTGCTTATTCATCTGGGGTATCTTGCAATCATTCCTGATTCAGCTATCAAAGGAGTAGATAATGACAGGATTTTTGCAGTTCATATACCAAATGAAGAGATAAGAAAAGAATTCCGCAACATCACCGAGGAAAACAAGAATTATCCTGGCATCTATGCTCTTATCAGTCAGTCTCTTGATTTACTCGATAAAATCTACGAAATGGACAACAAGGCTGTAGCAGATGCTTTTGATTTAGCGCATCAAGATCATACATCCATTCTCAAATACAATGATGAGAACTCCTTAAGCTGTGTCATTTCACTGGCCTTAAATCTTGCATCAGTAGATCTCTACAATGTCCACAGGGAGCTTCCTGCAGGAAAGGGCTTTGCTGATATGGTTTTTCTTCCTAAACAGGGAGTTGAAAAACCAGCTCTACTGGTGGAACTTAAATACGACAAGTCTGCTCAAACTGCAATTGACCAGATAAAACAGAAGAATTACGGCAGAATCTTCCGTGACTATAAGGGCGAGGTTCTGGTTGTTGGCATTAACTACGATAAAGACACCAAAGAA
>ONFP01000080.1 GCA_900317105.1 uncultured Succinatimonas sp.
TTCTGGACAAGATGAATTCTGAGCTTGGTGCATATACCAAGGATGAGGATGGAGACAAGGCTTCCAGAGCTGTGATTTTAGTTAAGTATGCAAAAGAGGCTCAGGGACTTGGTGTTGATATTTCTAATTGGGCTGGCTCTAAGTCTTCAGAGCAGGTGCGTGCTATAACTTCCGGCATTCAGCACATGGCAGAGAACTGCAACTCCGACAACCAGACACAGATGGTTAAGCTGCAGGACTTCATGGGCCAATACAACAGCTTTGTAAGCGGTGCAAGTGATCAGATTAAGAATGCAAATCAGATCCTGCAGGGCCTGGCAAAGAACTAACAGGCGGACTGCTGCATGTTGTTGAGCCTGGAAACACACTATCAGTAATAGACTGTATTGCTGGGTGGTTAATTCAGAAGACAACATGCAGCGTAACAGAGATAGAATACAGATTTCAATATATAAAGAGTTTTAAGCTGCGAGGGCTGATTTGCATGGCAGACATGAATTCTTTAAAGAACAGTTTACTCCTTATGTTTGTTTGTAAAGCCTGTAAATTTTTTACAGGCTTTTTTTTCGTCAAAACATAAAAAATACAACTGATGAAATCCAATCTCAGCAGAAAACAATACTAAGACTGTTATAGCTTGAGAATAAAGGTTACAGGCCCATCGTTTTCCAAAGCTACCTTCATATCCGCAGCAAATTCCCCGTGCTGAACTGTTGGAAATTTCTCTTCTGCATACTTCATAAACTTGTCGTAAAGTTCCTTAGCCTCAGCAGGTGGCATGGCAGGATCAAAGCTTGGACGGTTACCTGAGGCTGTATTGGCAGCTAAAGTAAACTGAGAGACTACCAGCACATTACCATTAACCTGAGATACATTCAGATTCATTTTCTCGTTTTCATCATAAAACATTCTATACTTTAAAATCTTATCGAACATCTTATGACATAACTGCTCATTATCATCTCTCTCAAGTCCGAGAAAAACAAGGATACCTTTATCGATCTCCCCTACCGCATTTCCGTCAACTACTACCTTCGCATAATTTACTCTTTGAAGCAGTGCAATCATTTAGCTTAATCCTTAGAAAAATGAAGTATTATCTAAAGCAATTAAACTACCACAAATCGCAAAGATATGCATCCTAAGATTAGTAAGGATCTGTGACAGAGATTACCGAAAAAATCGCATTTATTATTTACATTCGTATCGTTCTAATATATAATTCGCATGTTTTTTATCGTCATGAGACCTACTGTCTCAGACATTGGAATTTTATAAGTGAGGTGGTTTTCCACATGCCAGTCATTAAAGTACGTGAGAACGAGCCATTTGACGTTGCCTTAAGACGTTTCAAGCGCTCTTGCGAAAAAGCCGGTATTTTAGCCGATGTAAGAGCTCGTGAATTCTATGAGAAGCCAACAACTGTACGTAAGCGTGCAAAGGCTTCTGCAATTAAGCGTCACGCCAAAAAGTTGGCCCGCGAAAATGCGCGCCATACTAGACTTTACTAATCACGCATCTTTGTCGAAAGACATGGCTGAATTAGTCTAGTTGCTTGGTGCACTAGCTAAAATCTATCACTAGATTTAAATATAAAAAAAGGGGAAAGATAAATCTTTCCCCTTTCTGTTTTCTAAATCAGTTACATTATAAGTCCGTCGTCTTCAGCTGAATCTGCTTCCTTAGTACCGGAATCATCCTCTTCAAGCTGACCAACCTCTTCCCAGAAGGATGTAGCTCTTCCAATCCAGTTTATACTTACTGAAGAATTAGGATCAAAGCCAACACCAAAACCATGCTGTAGTCTAGGGATCAGAATAAACTTTGATTCAATCCCCATCTTATTCAGATTATTGATGGAGGATTTAAGAATTGTCTTGTTTACAATTCGGTCCTGATCTCCAACCACAATAACAGTAGGAACATCATTCTCAGATGGGTAATAGCTTAAAGGATAGCTAAAGATATTTGCTACAGGCTTTTCCTGAAGAGTTCCCTTTAACTCGCCTTTTTCTGAATTCTGTGTAACGTTAATAATCAGCTGAGCTCCAACAGCTGCGCCCCATAAGGAATACTTATCTTTACGTACCTTCAGCTTATCTGCATTGTTTTTAACAAAATTAATTGCAGTAATTAAATCCTTTGAACCTTTAATCAGATTTCCTGATCTGTAGGAGAGGACGAACGCATTGAAGCCTGAGTTGCAGATACGCAACGCAATTGGCAAGCCTTCATGAATTGTACTGCGGTAGCTGTAACCACCAGGAAGAATAATAGCGAATGGAGCATTTTCATCACCTCTAAAGAAATACAGTCCAGTATCAGCTAAAGTAGGATCTGCCTTGATATCCTCTTTAGAATAAATTGGATAAAACACTCTTTCTTTGTTTTCTATTTTAGTTGCCAGGTAATCCAGGCTTTCAAGAGTGTTATCTGTAGTTATATTATGATGAATTGACATAATATTCTGCAATTCATCAAGATGAACAGCCAAATCAGACTGTTTAGTATTTGGCATCAAAATCTGAGCAAATGGTTTGAACCCAGGATAATTCAGAACATCCTCAATGGTATTCTTAGCATTGAAATGTAATTCCTTGCTTTTATGTTCTGCATTAGACTTGCTTCTTCTGAACCTTACTGCAGATTCATCATCAAGAAGCACGTTGTAGTAATTATCACTATCGCCAATATCTGCAGATACAGGAACTACCGACTGAGATGCTAAAAGCACAGATCCAAATAGTATTGCCAGATAATGTAATCTAAACTTCATACAATCTTACTCAAACCACATCATTTCTAAAGAAACTTGGTTAATTCTCTATTTTGTACAAGGAAAATAACAGTTTCACATACTACATATGTTAGAAGAGAAATGTGCATTTTAAAAATAACAAAACATAAGAATTTGAGCTTGGTATAATTTATTTGTAATGTATTTGCGCACGGAAGCAGTTATTCAGATTAATAAGCATCCAATCCGTATTTTCTTTTACCAAGCTCAATAAATTTTATGGAAGGAAGTTGCCTGCAGCAAGATAAAGCTCATACCACTCATATCTGGAGAGTTTTACATCACAGGCTTTTGCGCTTTCAACCACGCGGTGCTGCTTGGTAGTACCAATCACAGCCTGCATCAGAGCAGGATATCTCAATACCCAGGCAATAGCAACTGCCGTAGGTGTTGAATTATGCTCTAGAGCAATACGATTAAGAACTTTATTGAGTTCAGGATACTCAGGCGAACCAACAAATACCCCCTTGAAGAATCCATACTGCATTACTGACCAAGCCTGAACAACAATCTTATGGAGTCGACAGTATTCAAGAACGCCTCCATCTCTCATCACTGAAGAGTCACTGTCCATATTGACGGTATAACCTGCATTTAACATTGGAGTATGACAGATACTCAGCTGTACCTGATTAGCCGCAATCGGACAATCCAGACCAGTCTTAAGGAGTTTCATCTGCATTGGATTCATATTACTTACACCAAAGGACTTAACCTTGCCTTCAGAGTAAAGCTGATTGAAGGCTTCACCTATTTCGTCAGGCTCCATAAGAGCATCTGGTCTATGCAGAAGCAGACAGTCCATCTGCTCAATATTCATTCTCTTAAGAGAGCCATTGACGGCCTCAATGATATGCTCCTTTGAGAAGTCAAAAATTGTAAGTTTTCCTTCCTGTTTATGAATACCGCATTTACTCTGGACAATGAAATTATCTCTTAATGATGGATTCTTCTTAAATACTTCACCTAAAAGAGACTCTGCCTTTCCCTTTGAGTAACAGTCAGCAATATCAAGGAAGTTGATACCATTATCCTTGGCTGTATTCAACAAAGCATCAATTCCCTGAACATCAAGTTCAGGAATTCGCATCAGCCCCAAAACAACCTTGGAGGCCTTAGCATGATTGCAGCCAAATTCAATATATTCCATTTTTAATTCCTATAGTTAGTGAGAAACTTCATTAACCAGTTTTTCACCGTGAATAAAAGCTTTTACGTTTGATGATGAAATTCTGACGATTCGCTCTTTAGTCTCATCTAGGAAGAACCAGCCTGCAACATGAGGGGTCAGAAGAAACTTTGGCTCTGACCATAAGGGATGATCCTTTGGCAAAGGTTCTGGTGTAAACACGTCTGATGCGGCACCTGAAAGCTGACCTGAATGAAGAGCATCCAGCAGATCATCCTGATTCATAGCATCACCACGACCAACATTGATGAAATAAGCACCTTTTTTCATCTTAGAGAACAGCTTTTTGTCGAAAAGAGAGGTAGTCTCTTTAGCAGAAGGCAGAACATTAACAACTATATCTGCATCAGCTACAGCATTTTCTGCATCAGATAGAGCATACATCTCATCGATGTAGTCAGGCTTATCCTTGATATTACGTCTTATTCCTATAACCTTCTTGGCTCCCAAAGCCTTAACCTTGCGGGCATAGCTTCTTCCTATATCACCAAGACCGAATACGGCAATTGTTGAACCTTCAACAGAAATAATCTTGCCGCAGTTTGACCAGTCCTTATTATTCTGCTTGTCTCGATACAGATGGAAATGGCGAATTAGAGAGAAGGTCATAGCAAGAATGTGCTCTCCAACTGCAGGACTGAATGCTCCAACGCAGTTACACAGTTTGGTCTTAGGAGAAACATAGCCAAGATAATTGTCATATCCAGCTGAGTTCAGATTTATAAGTTCCAGATGAGGAGCTTCTTTTACAACTGCAGGAGGAATGTTACCCACAAGAATATTTACTTCCTTTAAATCAGCTGGTGTGACCTCCGAAGGCTTTTTAAAGGTAAGTTCCAGTTCAGGATCTTTATACATATCAATCTGACGCTGATTCAGATCTAATACTATTAGCACTTTTTTCATTTGCAGTTCCTTATGTTTTACTGTTTTCCTTATTCGAAAGGATATTTAATTCCCATCTGAGCTCTGATGGAATCCATGAGATTCATCATATACAGAATTCTTTCATGAGACATTGACTCACACTGGATTTCTCCGTTATTGATTGCTCTGCAGACTTCATCAACCTCGTACTCAAAACCAGTCAGCTGCTCTGGAGCCTTGATCTCTTTTATAAGATTATAAGACTTGTCAAAGACCTTCAAGGACTGAGGATTATTGATATTCTCAACCATGATAAAGCCCTCTGAACCATGAATCATGCCGTATCTGTCAGACACACCAAGAGCTGATGAACAAAGAACAGCCATTTTTGCTGTATCTCTATAAGTAAAGGTCACCGAATCAGACATATCCACACCAGAGGAATTCTTAATACAGGATGCTTCAACAGTATCAGGATCACCGAGAATCATATTGGCAAAGTTCAGTGCATAAATACCGACATCCAGAAGAGCTCCACCAGCAAGCTCTGGCTTTAACAGTCTTTCCTTGTGTGTCATGTTATAGCTTAAATTGGCAGTTACCATCATAGGCTGGCCAATTATGCCGGACTTAATCTCATTATCAATGAGTCTGCGCATTGGCTGATAGCGAGTCCATATTCCTTCTGTTATGAAAACATTCTTCTTTTCAGAAAGCTCAAGAAGATCTTTAGCCTGTTTAGCATTTACGGTAAAAGGCTTTTCACAGAGCACATTCTTTGAATGTTCTAGACAGCTTTTGCATTGTTCATAATGGAAATTGTGCGGAGTAGCGATATAGACAATATCAATATCAGGATCGTTATAAAGTTCTTCATAAGAACCATAAGCTTTTTCGATATTAAACTCGGAGGCGAATTGTTTAGATTTGTCTGATGATCTTGAAGCTACGGCTGCAAGTCTAACAATTCTATTACCAGAAGAATTCATTTTATTGATGGTGGTGGCCATTACTCTGGCGATACTTCCTGCTCCCAGGATCGCAAAATTAAGCATTAAATTTTCCTCACTATCTCACTTTTTTACTAATACAATAACATCAATTTATATAGCTTAAGACAAGATTGAGCAAGAAAAGTATTTAAAGGATGGAAGATATATCAAAAAATATATTTTTAAGAAATATGAATTTAATACAAGCTCTGCAATTGCAGAGCCTGAGAGAATTATTCCTCGAAATCTACAGCAACACGCTCTAAAGTGATGTCCTTACAGATACTTGCAACGGCAACATGACGAGGATCAGTTGCATATGAATTCAGGTCTTCCATTGAATCAAATTCACAGATAAGAGATGCAGAGAATTTCTCTTTAGGATTGATATTAGCACCAACCTCAAGAGATTTTAGAACCTCGATCTGTCCAACAAGACCTCTTAGACCATCAAGGAACTGATTCATCTGAGCTTCGGTTCCTTCCTTGAATTTCCACATTACTACGTGTTTTATCATCATCTCCACCTTAAAGTTTTTTGTCGATTTTTTCTATTTTAAAAACGTTTATAGTCTCTACATCCGGACAGCAGAAGGTTGCACAGCCATCGTCCTGATGAGGAATTTTTCCGCCATAACGAAGAATATCTATATAGGGGAAAGCCACATGACAGGCCATGGGACACAACAGTCCCCGCTCTGTATCAAAGTCAAAGGTATCTCCTACCTTATGCCCTCGATGGCAGGGATGTTTGCCAAGCCTGTCGATTATAGTTATTCTTATTTTAGGTCTAGCCATAATTTAGTCAATATAGAATTCTCTTTGAGGGAGGCGAGGTGCAGCTGCAGGCAACTCACCCTCAGGGTAGCCTAAAGCAAGATGACCTACGCCAATAAACTCATCTGCATTTAAACCTATAGAGTGGAAGATGTCCTTGTAAACATCATACTTCAAACCTTCCTTGGCACGATTAATCCAACATGATCCCAGACCAAGAGAATGAGCTGCTATCATCATGTTGCCCAAAGCTAAGGTTCCATCTGCAAAGGCTGTCTTTTCGTTAGCCTTTAGGGAGCCTGCAACAAGGATAATAACAGGAGCTCCGTAGAATGTATCAGTATTTGGGCTGCCCATAATCTCAGCATTAACCTTGGTAATTTCAGAAATCAGATCTTTATTAGTGATTGTAATAATTACAGGAGCCTGCTTGCCTTTACCTGATGCCGCATAAAGTCCTGCCTCTACAATCTGTTTTAACAGATCTTTTGATACCGCCTGATCCTTATACTTTCTTACAGAACGTCGTGTTTTTATACATTCAAGAACAGATGCCATCTTAGACTCCTAGATTATTTTGTATAGATTGGTAATTGATAGTAACTTGCCGAATTTTCTTCCGGTCTCAGGGATCGTCCCGCCATCCTCAAAACCAAAAGATTTAAAGAGGTTAAGGCTTTTCTCGTTGTCTGTTGTAATAACTGCAATAATGTTATGAAGGTCATCTCTAGTTTCTGCATATTCTAAAACATATTTACAAAGTTTTCTTCCGATTCCCTGTTTGCGGTAATCTTTATGTACGTAAAGGGATATCTCTGCAGTCTGAGCATAGGCATCGAGATATCGGTACGGAGATAAAGAGCAGTAGCCTACAACCTCCTGAGAATCATTAACATAAACAAAGATAGGATGATTGGAATCATTGTGAGCTAAAAACCATTTGAGACCAACAGAATGATCTCTAGGCAGAGTATCAAAGGTAACAGTAGTATTTAGAACCTCATGATTATAAATTTTGTTTATAGATGCAACATCATCTAGAGTAGCGTTTCTAATCATTTTTAAAGTTATTTAAAAGAATTGAGTAAACACATTCAGAGTTTTACAGTTTTAAATGAGAAAAGCGTCAAAATGCATTTTTCTCCCTATATTCTATAATATTGTGAAAGAAAAAATCTTTTCAATATCTCAGTAATTAATACAATTTTACAAAATAATTTAGTTAAGAGGATCGGTAGAGTAATGAAAAATACCATGAGACCTGCTATGTTAGCCTCAATAGGAATCCCTGTATTACAAACAATTCTAAGTAAAAATCCTTTAAAAGTATTCTCTGCAGACAGAATAAAATTCAAATGTTTGTCACAGATAAAAGGAAGAAGAAGATACAAAAGTGATCTTCTAAAACAGGAAAAATTTGCAAATGCCTTAAAAGAAAAAATCGAGTCTTTTAACCTACTAAAAAAACTAACAATAAATCCTGTTACAGGATCAATGTTGCTTGAATACACATGTCCTGAGGAAAAGATTGATGAAATGATGAATGCACTTAATGAACAAAGTAAGAAACTAAGTGAAAAAAAGCAGCATCCACAAAAATCAAGACCAAATAAAGGACAAAGGATAGCTAAGGGAGCAGTGGGTGCTACTACCGCATTTATAGGAGGAAAAGGAGCATCCTCTTTGGGCAAAGGAATGGGAAGAGGCATGGGAATGAAAGGAGGAGCAACATCTTTACTCCCTTCCCTATTATCATCCTTTAATCTTATAGGATTATCCGGAGTTGTTGCTACAGCCTGTCTTGCCTGGGGTGGTTATAAGCTTATAACAAGAAACCAGATCCCCGTAGGACCACAGCTAGTATGGTTCGGCTACAAGGCAATCGAAAAAAAAAAAAAAAAATAGGATGTAGAGACGAAAAAACCGAGATGCAAAAACATCTCGGTTCTTCAAAAGGGATGCCTGGCAGTGACCTACTCTCACACAAACGTACGTTGCACTACCATCGGCGTTACTGCATTTCACTTCTGTGTTCGGAATGGGAACAG
>ONFP01000178.1 GCA_900317105.1 uncultured Succinatimonas sp.
GATAACGACGGTAAAATTTTTGAAAACTCGTCAAATCCTGATTTTGAAAAAGATGTTAATGGAGATGGCGAAACTCCGAAAAAGAAAAAGAGCCGCGGTGTCAAAGACGCGTGAGTTTGTCCAATTTTTGCCCTCTCATTTTGTCCTCGTCAATTCAGTTTCTGCTATCTGAGTTTGTCACAACATTCAGAATAGCAAAATGCACAGCCTAGTGGCCATGCATTGTTTTCAGCTCTACATCAGAATGCACTGAGGTAACTCATTCTTTACTACTTGTTCTACTAAATCTTTGGTTATCACTTGTACACCTTGACAACTGGCGTAAAGCAATGTGTGAGTACAGATCTTATTGATAATCCTTGGTACTCCTCTTGATCTACTACTGATCTCCATAATAGCATCTGTTGAGTATATGCTATCTGTTGCTCCAGCATACCTTAGATGAGCAACTATATATGAAGCAGTCTGTTCATCATCAAGTGCTGTCATTCTACATATAGTTCATTCTGCCCAGCTATAATAAGGCTAAGTGGATTACCAGCATCAAATCGACAGTTTAGCAGGAACCTTATTTCTTGTAAGGTCCGGTGGTTAATCAAGTGTGCCTCATCAATTATCATAACAACTTGTTTTTTCTTAACTGTTGTAATGGATAGCAGCTGTTCATGGAATTGCTTCTTGGCATCATTTGCATAAAACTTTGCATTAATGCCCAGTTGGCTTAAAGGTATTGAGTATAGCCATCTAGGTGATAGATTACTTTGAGAGATGTATAGTACCTCAAACCTGCTGGAGTCAATTGCATCATTAAAGGCTCTAAGTACAGTGCTTTTCCCAACTCCCACCGGTCCTGTCAGAACTGCAAACATGCGGTTCTCAGCAGCATAACATAATCTGGCTAAGGTATCTTTAAACTGTCTGGACTGACATAAGTTTCCTGTGTCAATTGAAGAAGTAAAAGGAGTGGTCTTTAGAGGAATCCAAGACTATCTTTGCTAACATTGTTATCCATGTGTTATATCTCCATATCAGCGAATGGGGAGTAATCATTCATTCCCCTGTCTGCTGCCAGTGACTGATTAGAGCATAATGGGTTACCTATATCTCCCGTATGTAATTTATCCTTATCAGCAAATAGTATTGGCATAGCCCAAGCTTTAAAGCTTTCTTCATCCTTATAATTTCCAAGTTTCTTTTGATGCTCACGTAAAATGGATAACACATAAGTGCAATCAGCTGGCTGTTTTTCTTCGTTTCCTGCAATCTTTGGCTTTGATACAAAGGAGTTCATACGTAACTCCATAATTGGAACAGTATCATAATTTGGTAATACTTGCTTAATAGTACCATCAGACTCAATAAGTAATTCAACCTCATCACCTGGCATCATATCCTTGGTTTCTACTGAATAGGTCTTACCCTTGTAGCTTATGGTTCCATCCTTACCAAGCTTACGACAGTCACTCTGAATGAACACATACGATAGGATGTCATCACCAATTGGCTTATCACAAACATAATAACGTTGAAAGTACTCATCAGGAGTCATAGGTTTGCCTTTATCATCCTTAAGAATACCATGCACGGTTTGGTTATAACGTCTAATCCATTCATCGCAAAGCAAGCAGAATCCTTCAAATTTCATTGTTCCATTAAAGGATTTAACCTGATTTTCCAAGTCATTGATTTTACTGTTTATTCGTTCAACTACACCTTTTTCATAACCAGCATAAGGCTTACAGTAATGTATTTTTATATCAAGTAACTTGCATGCTCTTTTTATAATCCTGCTCCTGTAGATTAAGCCGTTATCTAAGTGTAGTGATTTTGGAATGCCATATTTTGATATTAAATCCTTTAGACAATCTAATACGATATGTGATTGCTGATCTGTACTAACCTTATATGAAAGAATCCTTCGTGAACTGTTATCCACGCAGATTTGTATATATGCTGAACATGGAGATCCATTAGCATCTATAAGCATTCCTTTAGGGAACTCTTTCACGTCACATTGGATATTCTCCATTATGTGCTTCTTATGGAATCTACCAAAGAATCTACGGCCTCCTGTTTGTTTTAGTACAGCAAGATCTCTTCTGCCACAACGTCTGGCTAATAAGTGCTGCTGTAAGGTAGACCTCTTTAAAATGCCTTTAAGGTTTTCGTTTTCACTCTCTAGAGCTAAGATGATGTTACGTACACTTATACAAGGATCTGACATTCTCATTGCCACAGCCTTTTCCAAGGCTTCATCAAATAAAATATATTTACGATCAACTGTTGAAGATCCTTTGTACTGTGGAATAAGTCCGTTGATTTTATGTTTTTTATAAGCATCTACCCAACGACGCAGGGTTCGCACACTAATATCGTTATCCTTGGCAATTTGAGTGAATAAGACCTTGTCTGCATTATCACAGTTAATCAAAGGAATAATGATCTGCAGTCGTTTTTCGGCGGTTTCGTTGATTTTTTGGTCTTTTTTCATTAGATACTCCCATTTTTAACTTAATAATTTTAAAACGGGAGGTATTTTGAACCTTATTTTATCCTTAAACCATTGCCAGTATGTTGGAAATCCGTGGACAAAGCGGTTTAGCAACAACCGGTGTATTTGCTTTAGGCTGGCTTTATCTCTAACCCAAGCAAGGAATTTATCTCTAAAACCTATATCTTTAAAGCCTCCATGATTAAAGCCATCTCTGTGATAAAACCGTCTTAGCATACCTGGAAGAATGGCATTTAGCACTGTTCTTGCTTCATTAGCTTTTCGGACAAACCTGTCTGCAAGTTGTTCGTTCACAGAGCTTTCTCTCACCATTACATAACATTCCTCTAACCAAGCCCATAAATCAGACTTTATTCCGTTATATTTGGTACGGAGAGCTTCAATTTTAGGAGAGGCTTTATAAGTATCTATATCTTCTGCTTCAAGCCATATCATGCGGGCATTACCGATATCTTCAATGAAGTCAGTGGAATAGTTGCTATATGGAGTAATGGAATCGGGAAAGACTACATGAGTGACATTATTTTTATTTCCTCTATTAAGCTTGCAAGGGCAATATTCATTAGTACATTGACACCTAGGTAATATATGGATCTCTTGTACATTATCGCCTTCTATAGGATTTGTTATTTTTCGGGACTTGAAACCAAAGAGTATGCATCTTGCACCACAGTAAGGACATTTAAGGTTTTTAGCAGCATTTTCAGTAAGTTGGTAAGTTACAACTTTTGTTTGTGAATTCTCGAGGTTGTAATTTTGAGAAGAAATGTGATTTTTTGATAAAATGATCATGTTGTTTATCAACAGTTCATCACGGGATTGTTGCAGCTTTTGCGTGATGAACTTTTCACTAAAAATCCTGATGCTTCTATTCTATCTTAAAAACACCTCATTTTAAACATTTTAAAATTCCAGGCTCGAACCCTTTGCTTCACTAATTCTCAAACCCTTGAAAAATAAGAGGGAACAACTAAATTACCTCTATGACAAAATCAAATAGCAAAAAAGGTACAACTTTCTTTTAAAAAGTGACAAAATCAGTTAGCAGAAATGAGACAAAATCAGAGGGCTTAGACACGCGGTAAAAAGATTCCAAGCAACATAGCCGAAACACGAGTTGTGGTTGTAGATATTTTCGGTAACAAGATGACGATGGAGGAGGCAAAGAAGCTTCTC
>ONFP01000092.1 GCA_900317105.1 uncultured Succinatimonas sp.
AAAAGCTTTCTTGGCATGGATTACTCCATGAAAGATTTGTATGTGGATAGCGAAGGTAATAAAGGGGAGTATGAACGCTTCTATAGAAAATCGGAGCAAAAGCTTAAGAAAGAACAGAGAAAACTGTCTCTGATGAAGAAAGGCTCCAAAAACAGAGCCAAACAAAGAATTAAAGTAGCAAAAGTCCATGAAAAAATTGCTAATCGCAGAAAAGATTTCATGCAGAAAAAATCACGACAGATAGCCAATGTCTATGATTGTGTATGTATTGAAAATCTTGATATGAATGGTATGTCGCAAAGTCTGAATTTTGGAAAATCAGTTCATGATAATGCTTTTGGCAGTTTCATAGAAATGCTTTCCTATAAACTTAAAAGACAAGGAAAATATCTTGTAGAGGTGGATAAATTTTATCCAAGCTCTCAGCTTTGCTCTGTCTGTGGATATCAGAATAAGGAAACCAAGGATTTATCCTTACGAGAATGGATTTGTCCTCATTGTGGAACCAGACATGACAGAGATATCAATGCAGCAGTAAATCTTCTAAAAGAAGGCAAAAGACTTTTGCTAAATCAAATAAAACAAGAACCAAGGGGCACTCGGGGATAGCCTGTTGTGAGGTAAAAGCTCACTGCTTTGGTCGTTGGATCAATCGAACAGGAAGCCCCTACCTCTATAGGAAGGGGAGTAAGTCACAAGGCTATTTTTAGCCAATCTGCCACCTCTGAATTTATGATATGTTCTTATAATCACATAATCAGTTTAAATTAGTTCTGAGATTGGAAAAGAGTAAATAATGACCAGATTAATAATGGTCTGATACATAAGTGTTTTTATTGTCTAATGCGAAGAGAATCGCATTTAAATGCGATTCTTTCCTGTTTTAATTTTATTTATTTTCATTTTTTTTACCTTTTAAAAGATTTTGGGTGATAGTGATCAATTCTTTTGTAATTTTGCCGGATAAAAGCCAAATTCTGTACACATTTCAAGGTTGAAATTAAATTGACCACCTAAACTTTTTAATACACTCTGTAAAGTAACCGGGAAAAGATATTTTTATGGTGAGGTGTATGGAAAAGAAGGCTTTATCAATGTCAGCTCTGGAGAGAGGAGAACTCTTCATGAGAGCAGCTCAGTACAAGAGAGCTAAAGCAATGCTGATGAAGGTTGGACCTAAGAATCCTGACTACAAAAGTGCCCAATATGATTTATTCATTATTCATGCTAGCGGATGCTTAAATGAAGTCATGATTGATGAAGCTATTCTTAATCTTAGAGAAACTGCCAAGTTCGGTATGGATGAAGCCGCAAAAACTCTGGCTGTAATCAAGTGTTTTGAAAAAGGACTCGGAAATATTGATTCGCTGAAAAATCTAGTTGTCTGCCGCTATAATCAGCCTAGTGTTGCTGACTGGACAGAATCTCCTGCCGTTGAGTTCTTTTCTGCAGTTCTTGCCTGCAAATATTTCTTTTCTCTGTGTGGGCGTCAGGGGGATTTTTATGATGTAATCAGTATTGGATCAATGATGCTGAAATACTATTTCTCTCATCAGGATGAGGTTCCAGAGTTTAGAAAGGTTGTTAGATACATAAATGATAACTACACAGATGCTCTGCCTGATAATTTAAGCTGGTATTCAGTTTGTGTTGAGCTCAACGACCTGTACTGTTCAGTAAAAAAGACCAAGTCAAACGGTATTCAGGCCTATAATCTGATTTCCGCAGTTTTAGAATATATTCATACTGAATTCACCAATCAGATTAATCTCATCAATTCTCAGATCAATGAATATAACAGTAAAAATTCTCAGATTTCCTTTAGCGATTACGTCTTTGAATATGAATCTGTTCCACAATAGTGAATGTTTTTTACTGTTTTGAAAAAATGCTTCAAAATGTGGTCTGTCTTTTTGAAAAATGGACACCTGCAAGGTAAAATATAAATAAAAACGCAGGAGTCTTTACGTGGCAACCGAAAACGTACAGCAAAAGAAAATCAAATCAGTTGTAATTATCTCAAAGGTATACAAAAGACCTCTATCTTCTGCGATTAAGGAAATCGCACAGAAGTTCTCCTCATATGGTGTAAAAGTCTATATTGATGCCAATACTCAGGTTGGTTTTAATCTTCCTGATCTTGAATGCATTTCAAGACGAGACATGCGTGATGTTGATTTGATTATTGTTGTCGGTGGTGATGGCTCGGTATTAGGTGTTGCCAGAACTCTTGTTGATCTGAAAGTTCCTGTTTTGGGTGTAAACAGAGGGCATTTGGGGTTACTTACAGATGTTAGTCCATCTAACCTTGACGAAAACATCAAGAAGATTGTAAATGGTGAATATACTCTTGAAGAGAGAACCATGATTGATGTTATCGTCTCTCGCCACTCCGAGGATGGCGTTGGGGAGATGGTCGGTCATTCTCTTGCAACCAATGAGACTGTAATTCACTCTGGTACTATTGCCCACATGATGGTTTTAAAGGTTTCCATTGGTGATAAATACATGTACACCATTAGAGGGGATGGTATTATTATCAATACTCCAACTGGTTCAACCGCTTATTCTCTTTCTGCCGGTGGTTCCATTATAGAGCCCCATCTTGATCTGCTGTCACTGGTTCCAATGTTCCCTCATTCTCTAAACTGCTCTCCAATCATTATTCCTGGTAAAAGCGAGATCAAAATTGAATTTGAATGCCCAGATGATCTTCCTGAACTGATTGCAATCAACTGCGACGGTCAGGTTACCATGAGAGCTGATACCAAGTGTACAGTAACAATCCGTCAGCATCAGATCCCTCTGACTCTTATGCACCCTCACGGCTATGATTACTACAGCCTTTTAAGAAAGAAACTGGGATGGGGCAAGAGCCTGGTATAACTGGATTTTTTTTATGCTAGAACAGCTAATAGTTAAAGATTTTGCTTTAAGCGCAAAAAACACTCTGGATTTCAACTCTGGCATGACCTGTATTACAGGTGAAACTGGTGCCGGTAAATCTCTGACTGTGGACGCTCTATCTCTTCTGCTAGGAGCAAGAGCTGATGCCAATATGGTAAGAACAGGTGCTCAGAAGGCAGAACTTAATGCGGTTTTTTCCATAGATAGAAATGAACTGGCAAAGAAATTTTTAAAGGAGCATGAGCTCACATCTGAAGACAGTTCTCTGATGCTTCGCCGAGTAATCGGATCAGATGGAAAATCCAAAGCCTATATCAACGATACTCCATGTACTCTAGCCTGGCTTAAGGAAATTGGAGCAATGCTTGTGGCCATTCATGGTCAGCATGCAAGTATCAAACTTATCGATAAGAGTAATCAGCTGAAGCTTGTGGATGAATTCGGTTCGTTAACAGCAAAGGTTAAGTCTGTTGATGAGGCTTTTAACGCTTATAACGTCAGCCGCAGAAAACTGCAGGATCTGGCCGATGAGCAGCAGCAGGGAGCTGCAAATTACAAGAATCTTAAATACGAACTTGATGCGCTAAACAAGCTGGATTTAAAAGAGGGGGACTATGAGCAGATAAGTCAGGATTACGACTCACTGCAACATCAGTCCCAGGCTCAGGATGCTGTATCACTGGCACTTGGTGTACTGGAAAACGAAGAGCATAACATTATTGATATTATTTCTGCCCGTATCTCTGATTTGAGCCGTGTCAGCGTCTATGCAAAAGACAGTATCGAACCTATAATTGACGATCTCTCAAAGGCAGCAGAACATCTTGATCTGGCAAGAGATGCCTTAAACGATCTTACTTTAAAGGCTAATCCTGAACTGGTTGAGGAGCTTTCCGAGAAACTCTCCAAATGTCATGAGTTTGCAAGGCGTTTTGAGGTCCAGCCTAAGGAGCTGTACAAAGTAAAGGAGCGCCTTGAAAAAGATCTTGAGCATTTTCTTTCCTTAAAAGAGCAGATTGCGGAACTTACCGGAAATGTAAAAAAACTCAGAGATGACTACGAGGAAAAATGCCGAGAGCTCTCTGAATTAAGACAGGCTGCGGCTTTGAGAATGTCAAAAGAGGTTTCCTCAAAGATAAAAGATTTAGCCATGAAGGATGGTGTTTTCATTGTGAATGTTGTTCGCGATGAAGACTGTCGTCCAAGAGCAGGGGGCAGAGATGATGTAGAATTCCTGTTTTCTGCAAACCTGGGGGAGACTCCAAAGGAGCTTGGTGCAGTAGCATCAGGTGGAGAGCTCTCCCGTCTGGCTCTGGCGATTGAGGTTTTAACCTCTTCTGCAAATTCTACTCCTACACTTATATTTGATGAGGTGGATACTGGTATTTCCGGTAGAACTGCTTCGAGTGTAGGTTCTCTTCTGAGACAGCTTGGACAGAGTGTCCAGGTTATAACTGTTACACATCTTCCTCAGGTGGCTGCAAGTGCAAATCAACAGTTTGTAGTCAACAAGGTGCAGGAGGATGCTAATGTCATTTCCAAGGTATGTAAGCTTGATACTGATGGTCGTATTGAGGAAATCTCAAGAATGATGGGAGGTAATGTTGTTACAGATGCTACCCGTCAGTCAGCCCTGGCGTTATTGAAACAGAGCGGTAACTAATATGTCAGAGAAAACCACTCTTACCTTAAAGAATAAAGAAAAAGTAACTATACGCTGGGCAGAGATTAAGGATGCCAGAACTATTGTCAGGTTAGAGCTAGAATCAGCTCTTTATGAGAATAGAGCCGAGCCGATTACTATTTCTGAAGCCGAATTTACCAAATACTGGGAAGAGCGTTTGAGTGGCGATAACTATAAAACTCTGCTAGTTTGTGGTGCAAACAGGCTCTATGGTTTTTTAACTTTCGTTAACGAAATAAAATTAGGACAGGTACTCGCACTTTATATTGATCCTGCATATATGAGACTGGGTATAGGCTCAAACCTTATGAGAATAGCTGAACAGATGGTTATACTTAAGGGCGGAAAAAGTATAGAAGTGGAGGTTGAAACTCAAAACAAAGGTGGACTTGTTTTTTACGAGAATCTCGGCTTGAAGAGAGTCGGCTATGTAAATGACCACCTGATAAAAATGGTAAAGGAGCTATAAGCATGCTAAAAATTTGTATTGTTGGTCTGGGCGGACGTATGGGCCACGCTTTATGGGAATGCTGTCGTGGTTTAGCTGATGCCAAAGTAGTATGCGGTATCGATAAGAACAGAGATTCTCTTCCAAACGGCTGCAACGTTGAAGTTGTGCCTAAGGTAAATGAGCTGACTGTAGTTCCTGATCTGATTATTGATTTCTCAAGACCAGAGTGTTCAATGTCTGTTTTAGCTTACGCTAAAGAACACAACTGCGCAGTTGTACTTGGTACTACCGGTTTTGATTATGACCAGCGTGACAAGATTAAGGATTACTCAAAGGTAATACCTATTGTTATGTCAGCAAACTTCTCAGTAGGTGTGAATATTCTGTTAAATCTGGTACAGAAGACAGCTGCGGTTATGGCTGATGCCGATATCGAAATTGTTGAGGCTCACCACCGTTATAAGGTTGATGCTCCATCAGGTACTGCTCTTGCTATTGGTGAGGCTGCAGCTGCGGGACGAAATGTAAACCTGAAGGATGTGATGGTTTCAGGTCGTGATGGTATTACCGGTGAGCGTATCTATGGTTCAATCGGTTTCTCTTCAATCCGTGGTGGTGACATTGTCGGTGAGCATACCGCTATGTTCTGTTCAGAAGGTGAGCGCGTTGAATTAGGTCATGTTGCTACCTCAAGACAGACCTTTGCTCGCGGTGCTCTTCGTGCTGCATTATGGCTAAGTGGTAAAAAGCCTGGTCTGTACTGCATGAACGAAGTTTTAGGTCTGGATAAGAACTAATAATCAAATTTCAAAGCTCCATTTTTAAGTGGAGCTTTTTCATGCCACTTTCTTTTTTCTGTTATTAAGGATTTCTTCAGTGTCTAAATCTCTATTGGTAATCGGTGGCAGTTCCGAAATTGCTCACTCTTTCATTAAGATGGCAGCCCTTAAGGACTACAGCATAACTATTACGTGCAGAAATGAAGAAACTCTTAGCAACACCTGCTCAAATTTCTATAAGGAAACAGGTCGTATCATCAATGGAGCTGTTCTTGATTTAACCGATCTTGAAAAAGTATCAACCTTCTTTGATGACAGGGAAATTCCTGATGTGCTGTTTATAGCCGCTGGTACACTTGGAGATGTTAAGGTCTGTCAGTATGAGCTTAAGAATCAGCTGGAGATTATTAACGTAAATTACACTGCAATCGCTACGCTTCTGGCCTCTGTAACCGATAAATATAAGGCTAAAGGTGATGGGCATATTGTGGTGATAAGCTCTGTAGCTGGAGATAGGGGATATTATTCCAACTATGTATATTGCAGTGCAAAAGCTGCTATAAGCACCTATCTTTCTGGGCTTAGAGCTATGTTATATCCTCACGGTGTGAATGTGCTGGATATAAAATGCGGATTGGTTGAGACTAAACTTAATGCTCACAGGAAAAAGCCTAAGCTGATTACTGCATCTCCTGATTACGTCGGTATGCAGATCTTTGCTTCAATGCAGAAGCGTCATACTGTTGTCTATACGCCACTTATCTGGTACTTCATCATGGGATTCGTGAAGATGATCCCTGAGTGTATATTTAAGAGAATTAAACTTTAGACGTTTCATTTGAATTAGTCGTTGAGATCTGTGTTTTTCAAATAATTCTCCAATTTAAACTTCGTTTTAAGTTTTAGCTACGTCTTTTTTTATAGAGATTAACCTGTGTTAAAATTTAAACAGAAGACAAAGAGGCGTTTATGAAGAAAGATGTTTTGCTATATACCGGTGGAGAGGACTTTGCTGAAATTATCAATGGAGGAGGTTACTACGTTGATAAAACTGCT
>ONFP01000079.1 GCA_900317105.1 uncultured Succinatimonas sp.
AATGCAATCAAGGGTACCGAGTTCGAAGGTATGTCCATCCAGATGATGGCGGCTATGGTTATGTTAGAGGTAGGCGCCACCAAGAAGAAAGAAGCAGAAATGAAGATTGCTGATATGAAGGGACAAAATGACAAAGCAAAGAAACTTAACAATCTTGTAGATAGAATGAATGCTGATCTTGGTGGAGTTACCAAGGATGATGATGACAACAATAAAAAGAGAGCATCGATTTTAAAGAGCTACTACGAGGAGGCAAAATCTCTTGGTATTGACACTTCAAGTTGGGGCGCATCTGAGGTCAATTTGCCAGCTTCCTTCAGAGGAGCATCTTCAATGACACAGAAAGTTTTATTTATACCTAGTAAAACCGCAGAACAGGTACGATCTATCACTTCTCAGATTCAGCACATGGCAGAGAACTGCAACTCTGACAACCAAACACAGATGGTTAAGCTGCAGGACTTCATGGGCCAGTACAACAGCTTCGTAAGCGGTGCAAGTGATCAGATTAAGAATGCAAATCAGATCCTGCAGGGAGATAGCTTAGAATATAATAAGGGATGCATGATAGCATCCCTTCTCGTTTATAGGGACCAAATAAAGTCCCTGATAATCATTTCAGAATTATCTTACAGAACCAAGCTCAACCCACATTGGAGTAGACTCAATCAGACCATTATGACCTAAGGAGATATCTCCAGACAGTCCGTGTAAAACATCGTTCTGATTTGCAGCCAGCTGGTTGATGTTGAAAGCAAAGTTTACTGCATCATAGGATGCGGCAAAGATTCTCTGAACCTGAGAATTTGCCTTTGGCATAGACTTCATGAAGCTCTCTTTTAGTGAGCTGTCAGTTAAAACCCATGGCATATCACCAAGAATTGCTCCCTTTAATGCCAGCTCCTGAGAGGAGTTGTTAACACCCATGTAGCTCTTGTCGGTCAGATAAACAGCAACATTTGATGGAATAGCAGCCTTGATCTGAACGGCATCAATTACAGAAGCACTTACATATGCTGAGTCCGCAGAACCAAATGGGCATTTTGCAATTTCAGAGGTAACATTTGCAGGATTGCTGTAATTACATACAACAGCATTGTTGTTAACTTTACCGAAGGTATTCATAAAGCTGTTAACTGAACGCTGTGATGCCTTGTCGGTGCTTAGTCCGATTGCAATAGGGCTCTTGTAGCCATCTGCATAAATCTTTGAAGCTGCAATTGCACCCTCATAGTTTGGACCTAAATCAAAGTACCACTGATTTACAGGACGGTTGCCCTCTGGTGAATTCAAGGTGATTGATGGAATCTTAAGCCCGGCTGCATTCATGGCATTAACTTCTGGCTTTAGAATTGGGCCGATAACAAGCTTAGTGCCGTTCGATGAAATGGTAGCGACAATCTGAGAGATGTTGGTCAGAATTGGGCCGATAACAAGCTTAGTGCCGTTCGATGAAATGGTAGCGACAATCTGAGAGATGTTGGTCTTGTTGGTGTCGTAGAAGGTAACCTTAGCCTTTGAACCTCTGTCCTTTAAGGCGGTAAGAATACCAAGTTTGGCAGGCTCTCCTACTGATGAAGCGAATCTTCCTGATAGAGGCAGCAGTACGGCAATCTGATCGCCATCCTGGATGCTGAATAAAGCCTGAGAATCTACGGCTACAGCTTTGCCACCCTTAGGTGTAACGTCACGTACATCCTGCTGGGCTACTGGCTCAATCTTCTCAGGAGCTGATAAAAGCAGCAGAGGATGGTTAGGATACTTTTTAGCAAAGGTCTCCATCATCTGATCTTTTAACTGATTATTTGATGACTTATCAATGATTGCATACTCATAGAAACCTTTGTCGGTGTCATTTTTTACATTGGTGTATGCTGAGGATAAGGTCTGATCATCAAGCTGCTTTAATAAATCAACAGATCTCAAAAGAACCTTTCTCTTATCAGAATCACGGGTTACATATCTCTCTAAAGCAGATTCGCTCTTGAATGCTGTAATCTGATACTTAGGATCGTGGGTCTTGTTGTAAAGATTGGTGTTTACGTTGGTATTTAAAACCAGGAAGTATGAAATATCCTGTTTTGGCAGAGCCTTGTAGTTGATGGCAGACAGTTTCTGCTCGGCCTCTTCAAACTGATTCTTTCTGGAAAGCAGCATGGCATCAACCATTGCAGCCTCATCTTTCTGAACAGGAGTTGCTGCGCTTGCATACAGCTGACTTACACTTGCTGCTGCCTGATCAAGTCTGTTCTCAACAATCTGTGATCTTGTATAAAGGATAAGAGCCTTGAAGCTTTCATCTGCAGATGCATCTTCAAATGCCTGTCTGTATTCCTGTGCTGTTAAATTTAGCGGACCAAATGCATTTACTGATTCGATTTTTTTTACAGAAGAACTTGTACATGCGCTTAAAGTTAAAGTTGCTGCTGTAAGTAAAGTGCATAAATATACATTTAAAGCTGATCTTTTAGCTTTCACGATGACTTCCTACTTTATATATGGATTCATGGTCACATCCTAAAGAACGTTATGAATATGGTACAACGTTCTTTCTGACCTTTTGAGTCTTACAAAAAGACTCGGTTTTGTAAGCCTTGCACTGGCCTCAATGTTCACTATTTTAACATACTGAGCATTATAGAAACTTAGATTTTAATTTTGTTTTTATTTTATGCGGATCTATTTTTTTTTCTAACAGGTTAAAGGAATTCGTCCTATGCTAGATATACGGTGTTTCAACTGTTAAGTATATTTGTCTGTAAGGATAGGTGAAGATATGTTCAAGCTAAGAGAGGTTACCGGTTTAATACTCTGTATTCTTGTTTCCTGCTGTCTGGTATCAGGATGTACCTCAACTCCTGCTCCTCAGCACAAGACCATGACAGATCAGGGGATGCTTTTCAGTGGAGATTCCTCTGATTTTGTACTTCTGGCTGAAGCTGTACCTGATGCAATACTAGAAATAAGATACTACTCAACATATAACTTTGTTGGAGACAGAATTAAAGGCTATGAGCAGCCGGTTGCGCTTTTAACCAAAGAGGCAGCTGCTGCGCTAAAGAATGTAAGTGAGGAGCTTAAGACCAAGGGATATCGCCTGAAGATCTTCGATGCCTACCGTCCTCAGATGGCTGTCTCCCACTTTATGGAGTGGGCTCTTGATCCTAATGATGTCCGTATGAAGAAGTATTTTTATTCAAAGCTTGAGAAGAATACTCTGTTTCCTCAAGGCTATATTGCCGAGCATTCCGGACACAGCCGCGGCAGTACCGTTGATCTGACTCTTTTTGATATGAATCTTGAGAAAGAAGTGGATATGGGAGGAACCTTTGATTACTTTGGAGAGCTCAGTCATCCGGACTACACTAAGATCACCAAACAGCAGTTCAATAACCGCATGATTTTAAGAGAGGCAATGCTCAAGCATGGCTTCAAGCCACTGGTGGAAGAGTGGTGGCACTTCACCTTAAAAGATGAGCCTTATCCAAATACATATTTTACATTCCCTGTAAGTTCTGCCTCAATCAAGGTAAAATAGTCAGCAGATTGGAAAAGATTTAATTTAAGAAAGCTTCTGATCTAAAAAATCCGAAGCTTTTTCTTTTGGAAAATAAAGATGGAAAGTGCTTTATATATTGTTCCTACTCCCATAGGAAATCTTGATGATATCACTCTAAGAGCAATCGAAGTTCTAAAGAGTGCAACCTTAATTGCAGCTGAAGATACCAGACATTCAAAGATTCTTCTGGATAAGCTGGGGATCAGTGGCAAGAAAATGATCAGCTGTCATGATCATAATGAAGGTGAGAGGGCAGAACTTATTATTGAAGAGGTAAGAGCAGGCGGCGTTGTCGCTTTAATCTCCGATGCCGGTTCTCCTCTTATCAATGACCCTGGCTACAGAGTAGTGACCATATGTGCAGAGCAGGGGGTAAAGGTGGTTCCTCTGCCTGGTCCTTGTGCTTTGATTACTGCTCTTGAGGCATCAGCACTTCCTACTGATAAGTTCATGTTCTGTGGTTTCTTCCCTGTAAAGGAAAAGGAACTAACAGGTGTATTAGAGTCACTTAAGAGTGCGGATTACACAGCTGTGTTCTATGAGGCTCCAAGACGTATTGTTGATACCATGGAGCTTATGGCAAAAATTCTGCCTGATCACGATGTAACCTTATGCCGAGAGATGACCAAGACCTTTGAGTCTTTCTACAGACTAAAGGCTAAGGAGGCTCCTGAATTTTTAAAGGCTGATCCTGACAGAACCAAAGGCGAGTTTGTAGTTGCCATAGGAGCTGTAAAAAAGGAATTTTCAGAGATCGACCCTAAGATTGCAGCTGCTTTAGAAGAGCTTATAAAGACCTCTCCGGTAAAAACTGTAGCTAATGTTCTAGCTTCCATAACAGGGCTAAAAAAGAATGACTTGTATAATCTGGCACTAGAACTTAAAGACAAGTCCCATTAAAAGATATATAATATATCCTGAGTCGACCAGACAATCGCTGCCACGCACGCGTGTTTAAGATCTTTATTCATACGGTCGTGGGGGAGGAAAGTCCGAGCTCCGAAGGACGAAGTGCCAGGTAACGCCTGGAGGGCGTGAGCCCATGACAAGTGCAACAGAGAACAGACCGCCATTTTTAATGGTAAGGGTGAAACGGCGAGGTAAGAGCTCACCGCTTTCATAGCAATATGAAAGGCACGGTAAACTCCACTTGGAGCAAGATCAAATAGGCTCTCTATAATCTGGTCCGGATTGAGAGCGGGTTGATTGCTTGAGCTAGAGAGCGATTTCTAGCCTAGAGGAATGATTGTCGCTGCTATGCAGAACAGAACTCGGCTTACAGGTCGACTCACACACCCTAATCCTGTAATCCTCATTTTTCTTAATTTGTACCGTACTTGTCTTCTGTAATTCGTACTGTGTTCTAACTAATTTGAGCTTTCTTAAAAAAAGACTGTCATTATTGAGACAGTCTTTTGCGTGTGATTATTAACGTTTCCGGAATAAGGAAAAAAATCCTTTCTTCTATTTCTTTAATTCTTTTTTGAAGATCTCAATGATTTCCTGATATTCATCGTCCTTTAGATATTTTGGATTTGCATCAGAGAAAGGACCGTTCCAGTTTGGACCGTCAATATATTTTGGTACAACGTGAATGTGCAGGTGCTTTACGGTATCAGCATATGAGCCGTAGTTAATCTTGTCCGGATTGAAACCACGATGAATTGCATTTGCTACAGCCATAAGTTCTTTGTTGAAATCATTAAGTTCTTTTTCACTTAAGTCTGTAAGATCGGTTGCATGTCCGTCATAGGCTAAGATGCAGCGACCACGATTTTTCTGATCACGGAAAAGGTAAAGTTTTGAGTGCTCGAAATCGCAGATCTTAATCATCAGAGAGTCTCTATGTTCACATACCTCATCGCAGTACATGCATCCCTGTTTCTTTTCTATCATGATATTTTTCCTATAGTTGTTTGAATTTAACGTGTGTTATGTTCATGAGAATGTAACCAGAAAAAGGTGAAACTGTTCCAATCTTTTTGATTTCACCTGTCTTCACAGAAATTACAACGCTAAAGATTTTCCTACTTTTCTAGTGGTTTCTGTAAGTGTTTTTTTATGAAATTTTTTAATTTAACCTTAGGATCACAGAAAACGTTAACGGCCCTATACAGAGAACATCTGTGCTTAAATATGTGTGTTCCAGAAAATAATCTAAAGATAAAACTGTATTTATCTGATCTAATTGTACTTTTGCATAATTTTCTGAATCATTTTCCTTTTTTTTTCAAGTTGTGATTTTGCATTTTCTTAAAGTCTTTCTGATGTCACTGAAATGTTTCTTTTTTACTGTTGAAAAAAAATGTTTTTTCATTATGTTTGCAGCTGGCCCTGTATTTTTTTGGAGCATGTCTTAATAGCCTCAAAGTCCCAAGTTTTAAGCGTTAATCAGTAAGAAAATCCTCTAATTCTTTCTGTTGTGCTTTTATTGTCCTGTATAAACTTGTAAGCTAAATACAATCATCCAGAAATAAGGTTAAGTATATGGCTAGTGTTTTGATGCAGGAATCATCTGCACAGGATAATCAGGTAAAGGAACATCCTTCCAGATATGTAAACTACAAAGGAATAACTTCTAAAGCTGTAGCTGTTCTTCTGATTATATGGACTGTTTTTCAGGTTTATTTCACGACTTTTGGTGCTATCAGCGCCATAAATCTCAGAGCCTTTCACTGCCTGTTTCTGCTGCTGTTTACCTTTCTTCTTTTTCCTGTTACCAGAAAATCCCTAAAACAAAGACGATATCCTTCACTTCTGAATCTTTTGCTGATTGCCTTAAGCATATTCTGTATTCTCTATCTTGTAATCTATTTTCCAAGAGTTGCCCGCAGTGGTGGCCGACTTAATACAACTGATCTATATGTTGCCGGTATCGGTATTCTACTGGTCTTTGAGGCTTCAAGACGAGCCTGTGGAAATCTTGGAATTCTTGCCGCCATTTTTCTTGCCTATAACTGGTTTGGTGCCTATATACCTGGAGCTCTGGGACATAACGGTCTAACTTTAAAAAGAATTCTCTCGACTCAGTTCTGGGGAACACAGGGCATATTCGGTATAGGTATAGGTGTAAGTGCCACCTATATTTTCCTTTTTGTACTCTTTGGCTCATTTCTGAAATACAGTGGCTTTTCAAAGTTTATCAATGATTTTTCTCTGGCACTGGTAGGCCAGACTCCCGGCGGTCCTGCCAAGGTTGCGGTTATGGCATCTGCCGCCATGGGAATGATTAACGGTTCAGCTATTGCCAATGTTGCAACTACAGGAACTATTACTATCCCTCTGATGAAACAGACCGGTTATTCAAAAAACTTTGCCGGAGCTGTGGAGGCAGTTGCCTCAACCGGCGGTCAGTTCTGTCCTCCTATTATGGGAGCAGTTGGTTTTGTTATGGCTGAATTTCTGAACATAAGCTATGTCTCAGTCATGATTGCAGCGGTTATTCCTGCATTCCTCTATTATCTGGGATTACTCTTTGCTGTCCATTTTGAAGCCAAAAAGAGGGGACTTTCTGGATTTTCTAAAGAGAATATTCCTGATGCCATGAAAGTTATAAGGGAACAGGGGCATCTTTCTCTACCATTATTTATTCTTATCACTCTGATGTGTTGCGGATATACACCACTTTATTCAGCAGTGATCTCCATTGTTGCCACTGTTCTTTCTAGCTATCTGCGTGCGGATACCAGAATGAATATTGATAAGATTATTCTTGCAGTGACAGAAGGCGCCAGAGGTGCTATCTCAGTTGGTGTCTGCTGTGTAATCATCGGTATTATCATTGGCACCGTAACTCTGACAAGTCTTGGCCTTAACATGGGATACGTGATCCTGTCTGTTGTAGATAACAGTAATATTCTGCTTACAGGCTTTCTAACCATGCTGATGTCTGTGGTTCTGGGAATGGGAGTACCGGGAGTTGCGGCCTATGTAATTGTTCAGGCTGTAGCTGTTCCTGTTCTGATTAAGGTTGGTATTGTTCCTATCTGTGCTCATCTGTTCTGTCTTGTATACGCCTGTTTATCGAACATTACTCCTCCTGTAGCTATGAGCTGTTATGTTGCAGCAGGTATTTCAGGCGGTAATCAGCTTAAGACAGGTTTACTTGCGGTAAGATTGGGACTCGTCGGATTTTTAATTCCATTCTTCTTTTTAACCAATCCGGAACTTCTGATTGGTGTTGTCCCAGATGTGAAGATTTATGAGTATCTGTGGATTGCATTTACAGCATCAGCTGGAACTATAGCTCTTGCAGGTGGACTTCAGAATTATCTTTTAACGGAATGTAATCTTGTTGAAAGAATACTTCTGATTCTGGTCTGTCCGATGATGTTATATCCCGGAATTACAACAGATATTATCGGAATGGTTTTATTGTCTGCAGTTATTGTTCTTCAGAAAGTTACCCGCCAATAAAAATACAGGAAAACACAATGTTTTCCTGTAAATAAACACAAGGTTATTTTCTAATTGTTGCTGTGGTTGGCAAGCTCTCTGATTTTCTTTTTGGTCTCAAGTCCTTCATCGGTGACCACCTTAAGAGCAATTAGTCCCACAATAAGAGAAGATATTCCGATTCCAACAAAGGTTGCTGGAAGAGAGAATGCTTTTGAGGTAAATCCGATAACTACTGGTCCAAGAAGAATTCCTGAGTATCCAAGTGCATTGATAAAGGCAATAGTGTCATGAACAGGGAAGTTCCTGATTGTTCCGGCAAAGGATACCAGCTGAGGAACAATATTCGCCGCACCAAATCCGACTAGCAGGAAACCGATACAGGTTCCATAAATATTAGGAATGATTACGGTAATGATCCATCCTGCTGCCACAAGAAGTGTTCCTGAAACGACTGTTATCTTTCTTCCCAAAGACACAACTATCCTATTTCCAACAAGTCTCATAATTGTCATGGCGATGGCAAAGAATGAGTAGATAAAACCGGCACTGCTGATATCAATGCCTCTTTCCTGATTTGCAAAGACGCCAGACCAGCTTAAAACAGCGCCTTCAAGGGCATACATAATAAAGCACATACAGCCGATGATAATTACAAGAAGAGGAATCCTTCTGTGTTTCTTTTCTGAAAGTTCTGTATCTGAACTCTTTTCGTCAGCTTCTTTTTTCTTGTTCTCAAATGCTTTGACGTCGTTTATCAGATGACCGCAGAACATAAAGGTTATGAACATCATTAAGGCGAAAACAGCAGATGCTCCGAAAAACAGTGAGATACCAACAGAAAGCATTGCAGACATGAAGGCTGATCCTGCCAGAGTTCCTATTGAGTAGCCTCCATGAAATCCTGACATTAAAGGTTTTTTTAATTCTGATTCAACAATGACAGCATTAATATTTGAGGAAACATCCAAACCAATGGTCAGAGCTCCAAAAATTAGGAGCAATACTGCTGTAAGCGCAAGATATGGAGAAACTGAAAGCATAATCAGAGTTAATGCAAAGAATACTGCACATATCTGCATTACTTTTTTACAGCCAAAACGGCTGGTTAAAGATGAAACTATTGGCAGGGAAATAAAAGATCCTATGCCTGTACATAAAAGCAGCATACCCAGCTGACCTTCATCCAGATCAAATCTTGCTTTGATATATGGAACCATTGGCGCCCATGCAGCTTCTAGGAATCCAAGAACAATAAAGGAGCTTAGATTGGATATTTTTAATCTTCTGTTTTCTTTGTTAGTCATATATACCTCTTTTGTTATATATGAATATATCAGCAGTTATATCCAAAAGATATGCTAAAATAGCCAAAAATATATGACAAAATAACCAAAGTACAAAAATAACGGAAAAGTGACAGATGGAAAACAACATATCAAAGATCACTGACTGCAGGTGTACAACAGATGCATCAGGACTTGAGCTTGTTAAACATGGAACAAGGTCATTTCCTATCGGTTTTTATTCAAAGTCTCGTCATTCTACTGAGGTTCCTTGGCACTGGCATGACCATTTAGAACTTGAATTTGTTGAGGATGGCGAGGCCAGAATAACCATTGAGTCCGAGACTTTTTCTGTACGAAAAGGTGAAGGTTTCTTTGTAAATTCGGCCAGACTTCATGCGGTATTTCCCAATGAGGATTATGTATCGCATACTGTTGTCTTCCATCCATCGGTTATATCCTCAAATCCAGAGAGTGATATCTACAGAAAATATCTTGAGCCGCTGATAAACAGTGACAGTTTTACTGGTATTCATTTAACAGAAAAAATACCTTTTCATAAGCAGCTTCTCGGTTATACAAGGGAGGCTTTTGAAAGTTATATAAAAGATGATTTTGGTTTTGAGATTGATGTTACCAATTCATTGTCCAAGGCAGTTAAGTGTCTTGCATATCAGGTTATAAATACTTCAGAGAAGAACTATAGCGTTCCTGATAAATCTATCCTTAGAGTCAAGAAAATGCTTGCTTATCTGACACAGAATCTCTCTGAGAAAATAGAAATTGAGGATATAGCAAAGGTAGCTAGAATCAGTACTACAGAATGTCTTCGCTGTTTTAATAAGACTGTTGGGATGCCTCCGATTCAGTATCTGAAGCGCCTTCGGATTCAGAAAGCGGCTCTGCTTTTAGGCTCTTCTGATGACAAGGTCATTGATATAGCTCTTTCCTGTGGCTTTACTGATATGAGTTATTTTTCAAGAGCCTTCAAAGAATCTCGAGGAATGACTCCAAAGGAGTATAGAAAATCGGTCAGGTAGAGCAAATTTTTTTTGAACCTGTACTTGCCTTTTCCTAGTCCGGAAACAGGCCCAATATAATCATAAAAAAATGGAATGCCGATTATATATCAGCTGCTACTATACAGGATCTTCAAAAAGAACCTGATTAAGACTTGTTACTGATTTTTAAGGGATTTAACTTCTCCTTTCATTAACTGATTAAATTCCTGTGCTAAAATCTAAGATAGAAACAGTAAAGAGGCGTTTATGAAGAAAGATGTTTTGCTATATACCGGTGGAGAGGACTTTGCTGAAATTATCAATGGAGGAGGTTACTACGTTGATAAAACTGCT
>ONFP01000056.1:0-344 GCA_900317105.1 uncultured Succinatimonas sp.
AACTTTAAAAATCCTAGTTTTGGAAGTCTGATTCTGTTTCCTTCGATGCGTATTGAATAATTTTTATGTTTTTTATTTTTCTGATTTACTGTTCTGTAATTCAGCTGGTAATGATGCTTACTTTTGAAAACAGGATATTTAGATTTTTTATTGAAGAATCGAGTAAAAGCGCTGTCTAAATCTCTAAGAGACTGTTGCAGTGCTATAGAATCTACCTCATTTAGAAAAGAGTATTTCTCCTCTGACTTCATTGCTGTAAGTATCGCTGATGTCTGGTTATAACCTACTTTCTCTCCCTTTTTATAGCTTTCATTTCTATAGGCAAGACCTTTATTGTAGATAAG
>ONFP01000056.1:405-15881 GCA_900317105.1 uncultured Succinatimonas sp.
TTTATTCATCAAGATCACCTAAGTAATGTTTATACGTTAAGTGTACCGATTTTAAATAACGCTTTCAAAAAAATATTAAGTTAACTTATTGATATATAGTTATTATTGCAACTGACAAAGTTGGCAACTTTTTATTTTGCAATTTTACTTTTAATATCTTTACGGGCTCTCATCCACACTAAAACCGTGGGTTTTCGAGCCAACATAATTTATAAAGGAACGGAGAGGCAATTCGAATGCTCAAGAGCAATCACAGCAAAACAGGTAATTAACACCATTGAAAGACTGCGGCAAGATTTTAAGCTCTCCGCACCAAAGGAAAGATAATTCCTGGCGTCTTTTTACATTATGGCTTTAACTGCCGCTGAAAGCTCCACCAGAGATTCCTTTAGCTGCTCTTCTGAAAGGTCCTCATCAAAAACATGAATTCCCAGAGGAATTGAATAAGCCAGCTTGGTGAAGGCATAAACATGGACATTCACTGAACGTTCAGCATCATTGATTGTACCTGTAGCCTCAAAAAGCACTCTTTTGCTGTTTTTAGAAACCGGAGCATAATTGATATTGGTTATGGTAGTCTGGTACTCTTCAAGTTTATCCTTTAGACGATTTTCAAGCTTGGTGAAGGATTTAGGTTTAAAAGCTGTAATCAGGGTTACATAAGCCCAGCTGCCGAAGCTCCACTTCTCGAATTTTCCGTCGATTCCAATCTGTTCCATGGCAATAAAATGGGATAGATGATTAGAACGTCCTTCCACAAGATCTCTTACCGCATCACACTTACCGGCAATAAAACCAAGCTTGACGCTTTTTCCATAGGCTCGCTTATGCATTCTGAAAAAACGGTGATCAGTCGGAACTCTGCAGTAATTATCCGGAAGTGTAACCTCAAAGGTCTTGTGCATAAAAGCAACAGTTTCCTTCTGAGCATACGCACAGGATACAGATGAGATAAAAAATAGTCCCAGCAGTACTGATAGAAATTTTCTCATAAAAACCTCAAAATACTATTAAGGTGAGAATGATCTCACCTTAAGGTTAGATTTTTATTAGTTCTTTGATACTGAGTTTAGAAGAGTAAAGTAAGTTGGGAAAGTTTTTCTGATACAATCTGGATCATTGATAACAACTTCTCGGTCAAAGGCAATCAGAGACATACACATTGCCATTCGATGATCGTTATAGGTATCAAAGACAGGAGTTGCATCATTGCGTGATGAGGAATCAATGCTGATCCAGTCATCCCCGGATTCAACCTCTACCCCAAGCTTGGTCATCTCCTTAACCATAGCGTCAATACGATCGGTCTCCTTGACTCTCCAGCTGGCGATATTCTTAATGACAACAGGAGAATCAGTATACATTGCCAGAGGAACTAGAGTCATAGCTGCATCAGGCATAGCGTTCATATCAATCTCTATACCGTGAAGCTTACCTGATTTAACCAGAATTGAATTCTCCTGACGGGTAACCTTGGCGCCCATCTTCTTTAGAACATCAAAGAATCTGATATCGCCCTGGACACTATCTGCAGGCAGACCATAAATCTCAAGCTGTCCTTTGATGGCGGCAGCCGCTGCAAAATAGGTTGCACCTGTAGCATCCCCCTCAATCAGGTAAGAACCAGGTGAGGTATAACCGCTGCCTTCGACCTTAAAGGAGGAATAGCCATTACGGTGAACCTTTGCGCCAAACTTTTCAATCAGCTTTACAGTCAAATCCACATATGGTTTTGAAATCAGATCACCGCTTACGGAAATATCAAGACCGCCGCATACCGGAGCAGTCATTAAAAGTGCTGAAATAAACTGACTTGAAGTATCTCCGCTGACACGGATTGAGTGTTTCTTTGGGGTTGTACCTCTGATCTGCAGAGGAGGAAAACCGTCGTTATTAAGGTACTCGATGTTGCAGCCGATTTCCTTTAAAGCCTCGGTTAAAGGACCGATTGGGCGTTCCATCATACGAGGTTCACCGGTTAGAGTAAACACGCCAGAAGACACTGAGAGAGCTGCACATAAAGGTCTCATGGCAGTACCGGCATTGCCAAGATCAAGTGTCAGCTGGTTTAAACCATTATCAAAACCCCCATCAATACCGGTTACATCAGTCGCACCGGTAACATTGTTCAGATTTACGCCAAGCTGTTTTAAAGCCTCGATCATACGTTGGGTATCATCTGATTTTAAAACATTTAAAAGCTTGGTTCTGCCTTTGGCCATAGCTGAAACCAAAAGCGCACGGTTTGACAGACTCTTAGAGCCCGGCATTATTACCTGTCCGCTGACAGACTGAATCTTCTTTAATCTTAGTGAAGCTGTTTTCAATTCTTCATGTCCTTAAGTATTGTTTCAACACACTCAAAGAATCTGTCATTCTCCTGTGGTGTTCCAATGGATATTCTAAGAATAGTCTTAAGCTTGTAGCCTAAAAGAGGTCTTACGATCACGCCCATGTGCAGCAGACGCTCAGCAATTGCGGACGCATCATAATCCTTAAAGTCGATAGCCACGAAATTAGCAAAGGAAGGGATCATGAAAAGGCTGTTCTTTTTACAGAACTCCGCATATCTTACGCGCTCACGGGTATTGTTCTCTACAGTCTTATCTAAAAATTCCTTATCATCTAAGGCTGCACAGGCTGCGGCTAAGGCTGCGATATTTACATTAAAAGGAGCTCTCAGACGATTCAGAATAGAAGTAATCTCCGGATTGGCCAGCATATAGCCGACACGTAAACCGGCAAGGCCGTAAGCTTTTGAGAAGGTACGGGATACAATCAGATTCTCAAACTCATCCAGCCACTTTGCAGTATCCTCAAAGGAATCATCCCCGCGGTTGAACTCATTGTATGCCTCATCAATTACAACCAGAGTCTCCTTTGGAACCTTTTTGAGAAAGTTATACATATCCTTTGATGAAATAGCGGTTCCAATTGGGTTGGATGGATTTGCAAAGGCAATTATTCTGGTTCTGCTGTCGATTGCTGCAAGGATAGCCTCAAGATCGGCACAGTAGTTCTTCAAAGGAATAACCTTGGCTAAAGCTCCGTTTACTGTAGTTTCCATCGGATATACCACAAATGAGTATTCAGGGAAGATTACATTGACATCTTTGTTGACAAAAGCTTCAAACAGAAGATTTATAAGTTCATTTGAACCTGCGCCTAAGGTAATTCGCTCCGGATTATAACCGAACTTGGAAAGAAGCTTCTGCTTGAGGTAATAGCCGTTTGAGTCAGGATACAGATTGCCCTGCTCAATTGCCTCAAAAGCGGCTTTTTTGGCCATCTGACTCATGCCGAATGGATTTTCATTTGAAGCTAGTTTGATTACGTCAGAAAGCCCCAGTTCGCGCTGAACCTCTTCGATAGGCTTTCCTGCCTGGTATGGTTTTATTAAAGTTATGCCACCATTAGCAAATGAACTGTACTGTGTCATTTTTACATCCTTATTTTATTAAAACCATTGTAAATACAAACTCAGCAAAGCTCAAATACCGGTATCACAAATAAAAAAGGTGTCCGTTTGTGTGCAAAAGGAAGTTCTGAATCAGAGGAAATCATCAAAAGTAAATATTTTGGAAGTCTGGAAGAGAAAAAATAAAAAAAGAGATGAAGAAAAAATAACATGCTAAATAAGCTGTCTGGAGTTTTTTTCACTTTCAGCTTTCTTGTCATACATCCTTCTGTCAGCAGCCTCAATGAACTTCTCAACAGTGTCATATTCCTCAGTGTAGCTGACTGCGCCAATGGCAATTGAAAGACGATAAGGATCTGTATTGGTATTATTGGCATGTTGGATATTTCTGTTCAGAGAATCAATAAACTTACTTAAAGTATTCTCAGGATTCTCCTTTATTACCACAATAAATTCATCTCCGGCATAGCGGCTTAGGAAACAGTCCTTGGAAAAGGCAGATTTACGCAGACAGTCCGCAAGACAGATCAGAGCCTTGTCTCCCTGGGTATGACCGTAGGTATCATTAATGCTCTTGAACTTGTTTATATCAATAAAGATAAGATTAAGCGCAGAGGTAAGATCCTCTTTCCTTTCAAAGAGTCTTGAAAGATAGCGGTAAAGCTCATTACGGTTGTTCATTCCGGTCAGAAAATCTCTGGATACGGCACGAGACTGAGATACCATATGCACCACAAATACAAAGGCCACCAGAGAAATAAAGAAAATAGGCAGATTAAAAATAACCGTAACAGGCCAGATAAACGTTGGCACATAGACAAATAGTATCACGCCAACTCTGACTGCTCGTCTTGAAAGAAACACTCCATGCAGAAGTTCTGAAACGAAGACATGCACATCCTTAATATTTAAAAGGAAACACAGAAACTGAGCTAAGGACAGGCTGATTACTACCCTGTAAAAAACTCGGCAGAAAGGAGTTTCAAGAGCCTCTGAAGAATAAATCATCAGTTTCAGGACAAAAACAGAAAAGGCCAGACAGAAAAGACTGACCAGCACAAAAGCTGTTCTATTCAGCATTCCCTGAAATGTACCAATGCTATGGAGCTGCTTTCGCATAACAATAAACAGGTAGTAAGGGAAAACACTGTTTAAGAACAGTATAGATAAAGTCAGACTCAGAAAAAGCCGGTCCACCCAGCCAGATGACGTCGCATCTATCTCGACATCATAGATTAGAACATTTAACGATGAAAAAAGACCGATTGCCAAACACTGAACAATCAGCATATTGCATATTCTGGTGATAAGGTATGTATTTGAGCTTCGGTTGGATTTTTCAGAATACTTGATTCTTCTGATAACAAAATATGCTGCCAGAACCAGGTATATAAGCGAATGACCATAAAAAAACTGAAATGATCGATTCAGTGTATAGAAATCCAATCCAAACTGCATATTAAGCTCTTCCTCAGAGAATAGCGGTGCTTTCTCTGATTTTTGTAATTCTCTTCAGTTCCTGCTGCTTAAACATATTTGCCTTAGCCTCATGAATGAAGGAATTCTGATCTTTTAAATCATGGCTATATGCCACATACCCAATAGACAGAGACAGCTCTATATTATCGTTTCTAATGCTGTTCAACTCTGATATTTTCTTGTTTAATATGTTGATGTAATCTTCAATATTGAATTCTGGCACTTCATGTATTACTGCCACAAACTCATCTCTTAGGAAACGGCACAGAAACATACCATTTGCCGGTGCAGCACTCTTAAGACAGTTGGCTACACTGATAAGAGTCTTATCCCCTGCCTCATGTCCATAATTATTGTTGAGATTCTTAAAATCGTCAATGGTAATGACCATAAGTTTGAAACTTGCATCAAGTTCTGAACGTTTTATAAAAAGTCTGTCCAGATATTTCATCAGGGAATTGCGGTTGTTCATGCCGGTGAGAAAATCCACAGAAACCTCTTTCTGCTGAGAAATAACATGAATCACATATACCAGAATCACCGTAAACATATACATCACAGGCGCATAGAACAGGAAGTTTAATGGAAGCAGCAGGAACTGCAGATACAGAATTGCGCCTAAGGCTATATATATTCCTCTCCTTGAGAAATAAGTGCCCAGCAGCAGCTGATAGATAAACTTATGAAAATCAGGTAGCGCCACAGCAAAGGAAATGATACCGGCAAGCACGATCGCGTCATCAAGGTTATGCAGAAAAACAGTACTCAGAGGAGCCTCAAGATAAACCAGACAGGTAGTGTAGCCGATTGCAGCAAAAAAGATCAGAGTACAGAGAATAAAGAAAGTGGAAAAGAGCCTGAAATTGGAACCTCTGACATAAGTATTGCGACTGTAGAAACGCCTGATTAGATACAGCAGTATATACGGATAGACAAAGGACATGTAATTGGTCAGAAGTCCAACAATCACCAGTGCAAAGCGGATTCCTTTCACGTTACCTAAATGATATTTGTCAGTTACATAGAAAAGAATACAGAAAACAGCGTAGGCAACGGAATGAAGCAGCAGCAGATAAGCGGCATTTATACTGATTCTGGTGCAGGAATTAAGGCGAGGCTTATCATGGTGAATCACGCTGCAGAGAATCAGCATACAGATCACCACAAAATAGAGTAAGGAAGTATCAGTCACAAAACTAAAAGACAGCATCTTGAGAAGCTTCCTTTTTCTTCAGTTTTTCCTTATACATCTGTTTGTCTGCCTTGGAAACAAGCTCCTTGATATTTCTGGAGTTTGGTTCTGCATGTACATAGCCACAGCTTACAGAAACTTCATATTTCTTATCTGAAAAAATCAGACGTTCCTCAAGCTCAAAGGATATGCTCTGAATAATACCCTTAACAGTCTCCTCATCCTGAGTCTGAGTAATCAGCACAAACTCATCACCGCCCATTCTGGCCACAAATGCATTGTGCTCACCGGCAATACTCTTTAGAGTCTTTCCTACAAGAGAAATTGCCTCATCACCTTCGATATGACCGTAGGTATCATTGATCTGCTTGAAGTGGTCTATATCTATGAAAACAATGTAGGCGCCTGAATGATCCTTGTTGATAAATACATTGTTAATGTACTTGCTGAAACTTACACGGTTATTGACACCCGAGAGCGGATCCTGAGAAATCAGAGTGCGGGATCTAGTCATGTAGTTAAAGAACAGGAAAGCTGCCAGAGAAAAACCAACTTCAACATCGTTGAACAGCATCTGCTGACCAAACAGTGCAATACCCAAAACCAGATAATAGTAAAAGTGTTTTCTGGCTATATATTTAATGTCGAAATCCAGATTATACAGATAGGACTTGTAGCAAAGCCAGGCACCAACAATTACATAGAAATTGACAATGAAATAGAGGCTTATAGAGGTGGCGGAATCAATAATCTCCCTTTTATCTACCATAAGCATAGAATGGAAATTGAACAGAACTAAAAGACCAGCCTCAAACAGTCCAGGCACCAGATAGCGCCAGTCATTAGTATTGGAGTATCTAAGAAACTTTTCCTTTAATTCATTTAAAACCAGATAGAAAACAGACAATACCGCCAGCAGTACACTCAGCTGCCATAGCAGAACAAAAACATATGGATTTAAATACTCAAAATTAAAACCGGAAACACCAACTACAATGACTCTGAGAAGCATTGTAGAAAAGACTGAGACAATTGCTATTACGTGAATGCCGAAGGATCTTCCTTCCGTTTTTATATTGTTATATAACATTGGCATCAGCATCAGTGTTGAAAACAGCAGAAGCCAAAGTTTTCCAGCTAATATTCCCACGATCGTTTCCTAGTTCGAGCCAAAATCCCCATTTTTCGGCTTTATGACATAATTTTAAGGCTATTGAGAATTAATTACAATTAGTATCAATATATTATCAAACTCCTGTCACTATCTTTATTAAAAGCAAAACTGCAGTTTACGATACAGAAACCACCCCTTTTCCACAAAAATACTTTAATGAAATTTGAGAAGAATCGGCAATAATAGCATTTAAAACCAAGTGAGTTGAGTTTGAATGCAGGAAGAGGTAATCTCAGAAAAAAAATTGAGACAAATTAAAAAGTTCTGTTAAAAATGTGAGCTTAAGCAGAACATTACCAATTATCAACAGAAACACTTTGTGAATTTTATCCTGCCTAATTCTATATTTTTGGGCATATTCTTAGGATAAACATATCCACAGCTTTACAGGAAAACATTTTAATTAAAAGCACAAATTAAGCATAAAAAATTTTTTTAGTCCGGTTTCTGTCCGTCGTGAGCTTTCCAGACACATTCAGACATCTTTAATTCTGAAAAAACAGCCTTGAATGAGGAATCCTCAGGGCTGCAGGCATAGATCCCAAACCTGATTTGATTCTCAGCCTTAGAAATATGACAGATACGCATCTGACTGAAGTTAATACCGTCAAAAGAGGATTCTATTCTGAAATCCATTTCTCGTCTTGATAACCGATACCATACAGTTTTTATGTCAGCAGGAATCACAGTTGTTGCCCAGTCTGAATAACCATTATTGGTAACTACAGAACCGAGGTGCTGAAAACTAGTATTCTCGTACTCAACAGAAGCCTTAAGCCAGTTTTCAGAATCAAGATACATGACAATTCCGCACTGATCAAAGCGCTTATGACTATCATGAAAATCTGTTTTTACGGTAAAGGAAAAGAACCTGTCATCACTTTCTAGCTGCAGCACTGGAGCATTATCGTTGCAGAAAAGGTAATAGGTTTTCTGCCACAGATCAGTATGAGGATCAGTGAAAATCTCAATTTTCTCGTTGTTTATCGAGAATTTCTTCGGCGGTCTGGTCCACACCAGTTTTTCATTAAGCATTTTCTTTTCCTGTTTGTTATAGGTACACACAAAAAAATGTCCCTGTTAATGAGAACAGGGATTTTATCTTTTTTTTCTAATGATAGGAATTCAATATTTGTAGAGTCAGGCATACACAGTCATATGCAGCATCTACCTGTCAGATTCCATTAACGAATTGATATTCTTTAAAACCTTTAACTGTTTTATCAGCTCCTCATTCCAGAAATTCTTCTGCACCTCATTGTCTGTCTGAGTAAAATTCCGGCCTGTAAAAGCTTCCATAAATCTATAGCTGTTTTCTCTGTAGGTGAGCCATGAGTTCTGCATACTCATAAGAGCATCGTCACAGCCACGCTCCCTGCACTGCATTTTTAGGCGGTTATAGGCAGTATCAAGTTCCTCATTCACCATTTTCTCAACGGTACTTGCACAGTCTGCAGCCTCAGCCATCGACAGAGAATCCATGACACAGTTTCTGAAATAAAGACCTTCTCTTGGATCTGCTTCAAGGCGGTAACCTATAGGAATAATTATATTGGTTGTGCCCTCTTTGTAATCCTGTCCAAACAGACTTTTTACGTAGAATTTCAACTGTGCAGGATTTTTACCGGCAAAGATCTGTGCCTGAAGGGCTCCTATCTTCTTTTCATCCACTAGTCCCTTCTGATAATTATCCAGAAGCGACCTGAGTTTTTTAACCTTGTCCTCTTCCTCCTGAATCTGACTTTTTAGTTGAGCAACAAAATATTCATTGTCATAAGCTTCCTCTTCGGCAAATGACAGGTTTACAAATATGGAGCTGAAGGCAATCAAAGAGCCAAGCAATAGATTTTTTCCAGACATACTCATACCTCATATTTTGTAAAAAATACAAAGGGGGTTTATTGATAATAGGATCAAATCGAAAGTTTGGATGAGGAGAGATTCACATTTATTTGGCCGATTAGACTCCAATTTATTGTGATCATGATCATTATATTCTGCAACAGTTAACAGAATACAGGTGTATTATTTAACAAAGCTAAATTAAATAGGTATAACCTATTGAAAAATAAAAGAATCAGCATACATAATTAGAACGAAAAAATACGCTAATTCTGAAAGAAAAGAATGTCAGATTTTTTTGCATTGAACAGAATAACTGTTATCCAATAAAGAGGAAGGATCATGAATACTCAAAAACCACTAGAAAAGGATTGGAAACTTTTTAAAGAAAGGCTAAAAATCTGGCAGGAGAATTACCTTGAAAAGCTTAACAGAGAGTATATATCCATCCTGTCAGGAGAAGGCAATGCTTCAGATAAATTCTGGGAACTGGACACACGCATTAAGAATGATAAGAAAAAAGCAGGAGTGCTGGTAAAAGACATGAGCCGGTCAAATATGATGCTCATTATCATACAGCTTATAAAGGAAAAGGTAATAACAAAAGAGGATTTATCAGGATTCAGTGAAGGTCTCAAGGAGCAGTTAGAGCTTTTTTTCACAATATCTTCGGCTCCGCGTATCAGGTTGAATTGACACGCTTACAACAAGTAAAACAAAGGATAGATTCGACGAAACAGATTAAAGATATCTATGTACCAAAGCCTTTATGGAAGATTTAATTAGGTGAAAGAGGATGAGCTAAGATGTGATCCGGTTCGGTTCAGATCACATCTTTTTAAAAGGTTAGGCTCTTACTTCCTTACTGTCAGCATCAAACTCATGGTCAAGTCCCTGAATCTGAGGCTTACCTTCCTTCCAGTATGGGGACATACTGCGAAGGGTTGAGATGATCTGAGGGAGAACTTCAAGAGTCTTGTTGATTTCCTCTTCAGTAGTGAAGCGTGATAATGAGAAACGAATTGTTCCATGAGCAGCAGAGAAAGGAACATTCATCGCTCTCATCACATGAGATGGCTCGAGTGAATCTGATGAGCAGGCAGAACCTGAAGAAGCGGCAATTCCATACTCATTGAGCATTAAAAGAATAGCCTCACCTTCAACAAACTTGAAAGCTACATTCAGTGTATTATCGGTTCGTCTGGACTCATCTCCGGTTACAAAGCACTCAGGAATTGAGGACAGAATGCCCTGCTGTAGCTTGTCACGCAGAGCTCTTACTCTTGAGCTTACCTCATCAAGGTGTTTTTTAGCCAACTCACAGGCTACACCTAAACCTACAATATAAGGTACATTCTCGGTACCGGCACGACGACCGCGCTCCTGATGACCGCCCTTCATGAATGGAATGAAACGGGTGCCTCTGCGTACATACAGAACACCGATGCCCTTAGGAGCATGAATCTTGTGGCCGGAGAAAGACAGCATGTTGATTCTGGTATTCTTCAGATCAACCGGGATCTTTGATACAGCCTGAACCGCATCAGTATGGAACATGACTCCATGCTTATAGGCAATTTCGGCAAGCTCTGGTACAGGATAGATATTACCAGTCTCATTGTTAGCCCACATTACAGAAGCAAGAGCAGTCTGAGGAGTCAGAAGACTTTCAAACTCATCAAGATCTATATCTCCCTTTCCAGAAACCTTCAGATACTTGATGGTGGCACCATGTGAGGCAAGAAAATCACAGGTCTGCATAATTGCAGGATGTTCAACCGGGGTGGTGATAATTTCAGTCTTGCCCTTCTGAGACCATAGAGCAGACCATAAAGCCGTATTATCAGACTCAGTTGCGCAGGAAGTAAAGATAATTTCATCCGGATACTCTGCACCTAAAAAGTCTGCAACCTGTTCACGAGCCTTTTCAATAGCCTTTTCTACTGGTACACCGAAACCATGCTGAGATGAGGCGTTACCAAAGTAAACATTAAGGTATGGAAGCATTGCTTCAACAACCTTAGGATCAATCTGAGTAGTAGCGTTATTGTCCAGGTAGATGCCCCCCAGACCTACGCCTAAATCCATTGTATTCATTATTTAAAAATCTCTTATCTGGTGGTTACATTGATCTGTCGACCGGTTCCGTCTGTAAGCTTCTGCTTGAGATAGCCCAGAGTCATATCCTTCATCATGCCGGAAGCTGCAGGACCTTCAAGCTTAACAATCACGTCAGCTCCGGAAATGGCATCAAGCTCAACCTTTGAACCATCAGTTAAACCGTCACTGACTTCCTTTAAGATCTTGACTACATCATCATAGATAGGTGAAGACTTGGTCTTCTCATCAATCTGAGCATTTACTGCAGCAGTGGCACTCTTAGCAGAGGCAACAGTTCCGATAGAGCTGAATGCTGGAGATGAAGTTGTTGAGGTTGAAACAGTAATTGATGGAATTGGAGTTGGAGCGTGACCAGGACGAGGTACACCGCATTTCTCAAGATCAACCCAGACCTCATCAATGATCTCTTCAATTCTCATCTTGCAGCTGCCGCAGCCACCGCCTGCCTTGGTATAGTTTGTAACTTCCTCAACAGTAGTTAAATGGTTTTCCCAAACAGCCTTCTTGATCTTATTGATGCCAACACCAAAACAGTGACATACCAGCTCACCGTCATCATGGGAATTCTCATAGGACTGACCATGATAGTTGGCAATAGCGGCATCCAGAGCTTCACGACCCATTACTGAGCAGTGCATTTTCTCAGGAGGAAGACCACCAAGATAATCAACGATCTCCTGATTGGTGATCTTTTCAGCTTCCTTTAAGGTCTTACCCTTCAGCATCTCGGTTAGAGCTGATGAGGAGGCAATGGCGCTTCCGCAGCCGTAAGTCTGGAATGAAGCATCCTCAATAACCTCGGTTACAGGGTCAATCTTAAGCATCAGTCTTAATGCATCACCGCATATGATTGAACCGACGTCACCAACTGCATTAGCATCCTCAATAACACGGGCATTGCGTGGATGCAGGAAATGATCTTTAACTTTATCTGTGTAATCCCACATAGGACTTTCCTTCTAAATTAAGATGTACTATTAACAAATTTTAATTTTTCTTATCAAAGTTCAGAGGAACTCTGTTTATAAATTCTTTTTTCAGAATTATACTGATTCTGCACTGACCGAAATTCTCTTCAAGATACAGAACAAAATTATTCAGCTGAGAAATACTCCTGAATGAGGCTATTGCCATATAGGAATACTCATCGGCAATCTTCATGCATGCGCTTACTGCAAGAGCACTTTTCATATATTCAAGGTATGCTTGAATACTGTCAAATCTTACTTTGGTATAAATCAGCGCCTCAACCTCGAGGGCAAAGGCACTGTCACTTAGTGAGACAGTATAACCTCTTATAACTCTGGCCTGCTCCAATCTTCTGATTCTTGCTGATACAGCAGGAGCAGAGAGCGAACATTTCTCCCCCAGGTCTCTTAAGGAAAGACGGCAGTCCTCTCTTAGAGCACATAACAGCTGTAAATCAGAGGTATCGAGCTCTATCATTTTATATCGATTACCTTAAAACCGGCACTTTCAACCGCAGCCTTAAGCAATGTATCGGAGGAGTCATCTGAAGTATTAAGGGTTGCACATTTATCCTCAAGACTTACTTCAACCTCGCTCACATTAGGCAGAGCTTCAAGGCTTTTCTTTACAGAAGCAGTGCAGTGATTACACATCATTCCTTCAATACTGATGGTCTTTTTCATTAAAACATTCTCCTTTATATTCTTTGGACTGTCGAATTTTAATACGGTAAGTCTGGAATAGTCAGAACATTATATACAACAGCCCAGAACAAATTCTGCCTGATGTTTCTCATTGTTGCACGAGAAATCAGAAAAGCATTGTAGATATCTGTAATTCTTTCCTTTAAAAGGATAACATCACAGGAGGATAAGGCAATATCCATTGAGCCTTTAAGACCGATACCCACATCTGCCTGAGAAAGAGAGGCAGAGTCATTGATACCGTCTCCTACCATGATAACCTTCTTTCCCTCCGCCTGAATTTTTTTTATCCTGTTAAGCTTGTCCTCAGGAAGCATACGGGCTGAGTAATCAGATATTCCCAGTTTTTTTGCAATCTGCTCTGCTGTATCTTCAGCATCACCAGTCAGCATCAGGGATTTGACACCTGCGTTTTTAAATCTGGAAATAAGCTCAGAACTGTCATCTTTTAACGGATCTGCCAGAACAAAAAAGGCAATGGCATGGGTGTCATCTGTTAGAAAGACTACACTTGAGCCCCCCTTCTGGAATTCTTCAAGCTTATAGCCCACATCAGCGGTAAGTCTGATACCAAGCTTTTCCAAAAGCTTTTCGTTGCCCACATAGTACTTCTTTCCACCTATAAGAGCATTTACCCCAAGACCTTTTTCAAAGGTGAAATTCTCCACCTCTATAAGGGTAGCTGAAGGAGAATAGAATGCTCTGGCTATAGGATGAGAACTTCTGCCCTCAATTGAAGCTGCATATAATGAGGCAATGTTCAGAGGAATACTTTCATCAAGACTTTCCCTGGCTACCACACTCACAGTACCGCAGGTTAGGGTTCCAGTCTTGTCAAAGGCAATCACCTCAGAGTTGCCCAGAACCTCAAGAGCTTCAGGAGATTTGAAGATAATTCCCTCCTTTGCAGCTCTGCCGGTACCTGCCATAATGGCAACTGGAGTTGCAAGTCCTAAAGCACATGGACAGGATACAACAAGCACGCATATTGCAAAGGATAAGGATAGCGAAAACTCTGCAGATAAAACAAAGTACCATACAATAAAGGTCAGAGCTGAGACAGCAAAAATAGCCGGTACAAAATATGAGGCAGCCACATCTGCAATTCTTGCAATAGGAACTTTAGTCTGAGCAGTATTCTCCACCATTCTGATAATCTTTGATAACGTGGTTTCCTCACCAACCTTTTTAACCTCAACCTCAAGATAACCATCAAGAACAAAGGTTGCAGAGCGGACTTCACTTTCAGCTTCTTTTTTTACAGGACGACTTTCTCCGCTTAAGGCGCTTTCATCAATGTGAGCAGAACCTGATAAAACCACACCATCTATACCGATCTTATCCCCTGCCTTTAAAACAACTGTATCCCCTACAGAGACTGAGTCAAGCATAACCGGAACAACAGTTCCCTCACGCTTAACACTGACCGACTTAGGAGCAAGATCGTAGAGAGCGCTTACAGCAGATGAGGTTCTGTGCTTGGCTCTGTTCTCAATATACTTACCGATGGCAACAAAGGTTAGAATACCAGCGGCGCCTTCAAAGAACACTGGATGGGATGATAAAAGAACCTCAAACGGATCTGTAAGTTCAACCTGCAAAAGAGAGAAAACAGAATAGATAAAGGAGGCTGCAGCACCTGTGGATACCAGGGAATCCATATTGAAGCCGCCATGTTTTAGAGCCTTTAGCGCACTTATAAAATACTGTTTCTGCAGAATGCCTACAATTAGAGCCATTGCTCCCTGAAGGCAACCGTTAATAAAGCCATTATGGATAAGGTGCACTGAAAACATGTGCCCCATAGAGAGAAGCATTATGAATAGAGTTAGAGCAAGAGAAATATAAAGTCTGACTCGAATCTGTTTCAGTTCATTTTCATCATCCAGGAAAAGATTGCCCTGCTTTGAAATCAGAGCTTCATAGCCTGCAGCATCAACGGCAGCAATTACATTCTCATCTGAAACCAGAGCTTCGTCATAGACAACAGCACAGGTGTTTTTCATAAGATTGACACTTGCTCTGGAAACTCCATGAATACCACTGACCGCCTTCTCAACTTTTGAGGCACAGGCTGCACATGACATTCCTTTAATCTGAAAGCTCTTTTCCATATCGATAATTCCTTAAAATTCAGGGAATATATTAACTTATGTTTTACCAAATCGAGCATAACTGATAATTATTTTTATCCAAAATAAAAGACAAAAATCCAATATTTTAGATTAGTTGAATTCAAAATATTTCATCAAGACATAATATGTTAAAAGACTTAAAGAGAAATCTTGAAAAAAAAATCTATGATTTCTGATAAATCAAATAGTTATTTTGTATTCTCACAAAAAAGGATATGCTTACGTGCAGGTTCAAAAATTTGTCGTTTATGATTTTCTTTTCCTTTTTTACATCACAGGAATAATTAAATGACAAATATTAATAACGAATCACGACGTCAGATTATCCTTGAAGAGATAGAAGCTGTCGGACATATCAGTACCACCAATGATGCCTTTGCCAAGAAACTGTTCTCGCACAAGGATATTCTTATCGATTTCTTAAACGCTATTCTACAGAGAG
>ONFP01000046.1 GCA_900317105.1 uncultured Succinatimonas sp.
TGTTTTTGAAGAACCTCAAGTATATTAAGAGCTCTTTCCAGAGCTGGAACTCTAATTTTTGAGGCCATAAAAACTCCTTAAATTCGCCTTTAAGCTGCAGTTAGATTCTAGTAGAGGATTCCTGGAAATGTCTCTAGCCAGGAATAATCATCCCCATCTCTCTCATTTTAGCTATTTTATATCTTAAAGTACGAGGGGAAATGCCTAATTTTTCAGATACTTCCTGTCTTGAACCTCTATATTCAATCAGAGCATCTAAAATAATCTGATATTCCTGCTGTTTTAGCTCGCCCCCCAGATCCTGAGGGATCTTCTGATTTCTTACTGCATCATCAGACACGCCTGAGGATTTCTGAACCTGCTGTTCAAGTTCAAGTGCAGGAGAAATTCCTTCTATATTAAGAGACTGAGTTAAAAGAGCCTCTTCTAAAGAATTCTCATCAAGAATAATACAGCCGGCATCAATTTTACCGCCAGAGGCAAGAATCAGAGCGCGCTGCATAACATTGTCCAGCTCTCTGACATTACCCGGCCAGGCATAGGATAAAAGCTTTTTCTGAGCATCTTCAGTAAGCTCAGGAATTGATAGTGAAGCCTCAGTGGCATGCTTTGACAGCACAGCCTTGGCTATTGGGATGATATCTAAAGGACGCTTTGATAATGGAAGCCATCTTAATGGAAATACATTTAATCTGTAATATAAGTCTTCTCTGAATTTCTTTTCTGCAACGGCCTGTTTTAAGTCTCTGTTTGAGGTTGCTATAACTCTTACATCAAGAGCAATGGTCTTGCGGGAACCCAGTCTTTCAACCTCTTTTTCCTGAAGAACTCTCAAAAGCTTGACCTGCAGGGATAAATCCATCTCGGTAATCTCATCTAAGAGAATCGTACCTCCCTGAGCCTGTTCAAACTTTCCAGGACAGGCCTGAACTGCACCGGTAAAAGCTCCCTTTTCATAACCGAATAAGGTGGACTCGAGCATAGTGTCAGGAATAGCCGCACAGTTTATAGCAACGAAAGGTCCTGAGGCACGGGCAGATTTATCGTGAATATATCTTGATAAAACTTCTTTACCAGATCCTGATGGCCCGGTAATCATAACAGTAGCATCTGTAGAGGCAACCTTAAGAGCCAGAGCTAAAAGCTCAGCTGTAGATGGATCTGCAAATACAGGCTCTCCACTTACAGTTTTGCTAACAGGAACATAACGGGAAACCTGATTTAATAGAACTTCCGGAGCAAAAGGCTTTGAGAGATAATCAATTGCACCGTCTCGCATTGCTCTTACCGCGCCGTTAATATTTGCATACGCAGTCATCAGAAGCACAGGAAGCTGAGGATACTTTTCATGAATGGTATTTAAAAGAGTATGTCCATCCATTCCATCCATCTGAATATCAGAAATAACCATATCAATTCTGTTCTTAGACAGCATATCTAATGCAGCCTCACCGCTTGAAGCCTCAAGACAGACATAACCTGTCAGCATTAACGTATCGACGATAGCTTCTCTCAATTCGCTATCGTCATCAACAATCAGAATCTGGCTATTACTCATTTACAAATCCTTAATTCAGGCAACATTGCTATGTAGCCCCATACTCTCACTCGGCTCCAATGTGCCTTCGTATTTTGGAATTATCATTGAAAATACAGTTTCATTTTCATCTGATACAAGTGTCAAACGTCCCTGATGAACTTTGGCAACAGCTGAAACTACGGCTAATCCAAGTCCTGTACCATTGCTCTTTGTGGTAAAAAACGGCTCAAAAATCTTTCGCTGAACATTTAACGGAATCATTGGACCGTCATTTTTAACACTGATAATGATATTTTTTTCATCAGCTTCCAACTTTATATTAACTTTTTTTGCACCAGCTTCAATGGCATTTGTCACTAAATTGGTAATTGCTCCATTTAACGCGGTAACATTTCCAAGAATAGTCATTGGACGAGGACCAATATCCGTGATCAGTTCAGCTCCATGCTTTTCAATAATAGAAACTACGCTATTGGAAACATCTTCTACAATATCAACGGCATCCAATGCTTTTACAGACTGTTCTCCTGATCTTGCATACATCAGAATATCACTGACCTGTGACTCTAAAGCCTGAAGTCTGGACATCAGCTTTTTCTGGAATAAGCCGCGAGATGCAGGAGGTAGCTTGGCATTTCCAAGATTGGCTGCATAAAGAATTGCTGCTGACAGCGGCGTTCTTATCTGATGTGCTAGAGATGCTGCCATTTTACCAAGAGAAGATAATCTCTCCATGTGGTTAAGCTTATCAGTAAGTTCACGGGTTGCAGTCTGATCCGTCATCTGTACCAGCTGGCCATGAGTCAGAGGTTTTGTTGAAACCTGAAGTCTTTTTCCATTTTTAGTAGAAATTTCCTGACCATCATCCTGCTGAGGACGGAAAACCTCACCGATAACCTGATACCATTTTCTGCCAATAAGACTCTCTACACCCAGCATATCTAATGCTGACTGATTAACCTTACATACAACGCCACGCTCATCAAGAATAATGATTGCAGAAGGTTCTTTCTCAAATATTTCCTGATAAAGATCAGAATCATTAACGAAATCTGGCATAAAATCTCTCCAAATTACATTTTTGGAGAATCATTCAAATTTTGTGCCACTCAATTTTTATTATTATAAATCAATCAGATGAATATAAATACCAAAAATAAATGACAAATTTATGGCGAAAAAAATGTCGCAATCGATGAACAACTGCGACACTTTCGATGATAAAGCTTTTAATCAGAATGATATATCTGTCTTAGCCAACAAATACACGAGCATTTCTGAATAATCTTACCCAAGGACTATCCTCTCCCCAGTCATCTGGATGATATGAGTTAGCCACAGTACGCATTACACGCTCTGGATGAGGCATCAGAATAGTAAAGCGACCATCATCATTAGTTACAGAGGTAATACCATTTGGAGAACCATTTGGATTTAGAGGGTATTCCTCAGTAACTTTGCCTGCATGATCAATATAACGAACAGCAACCTGACCTGAAGCCTCTAAAGCCTTAAGATGATTCTCATCTCTGAACTCTGCTCTACCCTCTCCGTGAGATACCACTATAGGAAGACGAGAGCCTTCCATTCCTGCGAACAGGACAGACTTGGTATTCTGAATCTCAACCTCTACAAAACGAGCTTCAAATCTCTCTGATAGATTTGTAACAAAGCGAGGCCAGTTTTCAGCACCAGGGATCAGAGACGATAAGGTTGACATCATCTGACAGCCGTTACATACACCTAGAGCAAAAGTATCTTTTCTGTTGAAGAATCTTGAGAACTCATCTGCAGCAACGGAGTTGAACAGAATTGACTTTGCCCAACCTTCACCGGCTCCAAGAACATCACCGTAGGAGAAACCACCACAGGCAGCGAAGCCCTTAAAGTCATCAAGTTTAACCTTGCCAGTCAGAATATCTGACATGTGAACATCAATACAGTTGAAACCTGCACGGTTAAAGGCTGCAGCCATTTCTCCGTGGGAATTTACGCCCTGCTCACGCAGAATTGCAATCTTAGGAGCTACCCCCTTTGCAATATAAGGTGCTGCGATATCTTCCTTGATATCAAAGGACAAATCAGCAAACAGACCTCTGTCGTTTGATTCATCCTTAGCCTCAAATTCCTGTTTTGCGCAGTCAGGATTATCACGAAGTGCCTGCATGTGATAGGTAGTCTCAGCCCAGATCTTTCTGAAATACTGACGAGGCTCGTTGATTACATCGTTACCGTCTCTGCTGAATACGATGCGATCATCATCTCTTAGAGTTCCAATCTCAAAGATACAGTTAGCAAGACCATGGCCTGAAAGAATATTCATAACTGTTTCTGCTTCTTCAGTCTTAACCTGGATAACAGCACCGATTTCTTCAGAGAACAGTACAGGTAAATCGTCCTCGCCTAAATGATCGATTCTTACTGACACACCTGTATGACCTGCAAAGGCCATTTCACATACAGTAGTGAACAGACCACCGTCTGAAATATCGTGATATGCTAAAAGCAGATTCTTTCTATTTAAGAACTGAATAGCATCAAACAGGCCTTTCAGACGAACTGGGTGGTCAAGATCAGGACACTTGTCACCAAGCTGACGATACACCTGAGCTAAAGCAGAACCACCTAAGCGATTCTGTCTTTCACCTAGAGTGATATAGATAAGAGTGGTCTCCCCCTTATCTGTACGCAACTGTGGAGTCAGAGTCTTTCTGATATCCTCAACACGGGCAAAGGAAGAGATAATCAGAGACATTGGAGCGGTAACTGATTTTGCCTTGCCATCCTCTTCCCAGGTAGTCTTCATAGACATTGAATCCTTTCCAACAGGAACGGTAATACCAAGCTGAGGACAAATTTCCATACCCACAGTCTTAACAGCACTAAACAGACCAGAATCCTCACCAGGATGCCCATTAGGAGCCATCCAGTTGGCAGACAGTTTAACTCTCTTCAAATCACCGATATCAGCAGCAGCAATGTTTGTAATTGCTTCAGCAACAGCAAGACGTGCAGATGCAGCATGATCCAGCAGTGCAACAGGAGTTCTTTCACCAACAGCACCAGCTTCACCCTGATATGAATCATAAGATGCTGCTGTAACTGCAACATCGGCTACAGGAACCTGCCAAGGACCTACCATCTGATCTCTTGCAACCAGACCTGTTACGGAACGGTCACCAATGGTAATCAGGAAGGTCTTTTCTGCAACAGTAGGTAAGCGTAAAACTCTTTCAGCTGCATCTCTTGCAGTTACACCAGAAAGGTTCAGCTCTGGAGAATTCTGTTTTAGAGTCTTAACATCCTTGTGCATACGAGGAGGTTTACCTAAGAGAATATCTAAAGGAAGATCAATTGGCTTGTTGCCAAAATATGGGTCCTCAAGAACAACTCTTCTCTCTTCAGTTGCTTCACCGATTACGGCATACTGAGCTCTTTCACGCTTACAGAAAGACTCAAATAAGTCAAACTTGTCAGCGGCTACAGCAAGAACATATCTTTCCTGAGATTCATTACACCAGATCTGTAATGGAGACATGCCAGGCTCATCATTTGGAATCTTGCGTAAATCAAAACGTCCGCCAACACCACCGTCAGCAACCAGCTCAGGCATTGCATTTGACAGACCACCGGCACCAACGTCGTGGATAAACATAATTGGGTTGTCTTCGCCAAGTTCCCAGCAGGCATCAATTACTTCCTGACAGCGTCTCTGCATCTCAGGATTTCCACGCTGAACAGAAGCAAAATCAAGATCCTCTGAAGAAGCACCAGAATTCATGGAAGAAGCAGCTCCACCGCCCAAACCGATATTCATGGCAGGACCGCCTAAAACAATCAGTTTTGCCCCTGGATCGATATGATCTTTGATAATGTGCTCTCTACGGATATTACCCCAGCCGCCGGCTAACATAATTGGCTTATGGTATCCACGGACTTCCTTACCATTGAAACTTGTAACCTCTTCCTCGTAAGTTCTGAAATAACCGCAAAGATTTGGTCGGCCAAACTCGTTATTGAAGCTTGCTCCGCCTAAAGGACCGTCAATCATAATCTGCAGTGCAGAGGCAAGACGATCTGGCTTGCCAAAATCATGCTCCCATGGCTGAATAGCTCCAGGGATCTTTAGATTGGATACGCTGAAACCACTGATACCGGCTTTTGGTTTTGAACCTATACCTGTAGCGCCCTCATCGCGAATCTCACCGCCAGAACCTGTAGCTGCACCAGGGAATGGAGAAATAGCAGTTGGGTGATTGTGAGTTTCAACCTTCATTAAAATTGGCATATCTTCCTGATGATATGCCCATTCGTGATTTGGATTTGGGAAGAATCTTCCTGCAGAGGAACCTTCCATAACTGCCGCATTATCTTTATATGCTGAGAGAACATAGTCAGGAGTTGCCTCATAGGTATTTTTAATCATACCAAACAGAGAGTTATCCTGTTTTTTACCGTCAATCTCCCATTCTGCACTGAATACCTTATGACGGCAGTGCTCTGAATTCATCTGAGCAAACATGTAAAGTTCAATGTCAGTAGGATCACGTCCGATTCCCTTGAAGCTTTCTAAAAGGTACTCCATCTCAGGCTCTGATAAAGCCAGACCAAGCTCAACATTAGCTACTCTTAGAGCATTCATTCCCTGAGTAGTCAGAGCTACGGTCTTAAATGGCTTTGGAGTCTGCTTTTCAAAAAGTTTTGCTGCTGCATCAAGTGAAGGAAGAACATTCTCCATCATGCGGTCATGAATCAGAGCACTGATTATCTTCTTTTCATTCTCATCAAATGCTCCCTGCTCCTTCTGAATATAGTAGGCAATACCGCGCTCAATTCTTAAAATCTTGGTTAAACCGCAGTTATGAGCAATATCGGTAGCCTTCGTAGCCCAAGGAGAAATGGTACCAATACGAGGAATAACAAAAAATAATTCTCCTTCACTTTCTGTATCTGATTTTGATGGGCCATAGCTCAAAATCTTCTTTAATACAGAATTTTCCTCATCTGTAAGAGTTTCCTTAAGATCGACTAAGTGAACAAAATGAGTATTGATTGATCTTACCCTGATGCCATCTTTTGCTAAAGATTGAATGATTTTTTCAAGTCTAAAGGTAGAAACGGCTGGAGAACCTAAAATGATATCCATCAGTATTGTTCCTGTAATGCCTATGATGTGAAATGAAATATCTTGTCGGAGTACCCGGCTAAAATATTCTATGATTTTACCATATCAGAACACTTTGGTGGATATACTCCGTTCAAGTTCACACTTTTGGAACATCCTGAAAAAATGTAGAAAATTCAATAAAACAAAATAAAATCCTTGTCAAAAAAAGGAAAATAAAAATTCTGCTAAAATTAACAGGAAAATACAGGAGAATAGGATGCACGCATATTTAAATACTGGATTTGAAAAATTTCAGGAATCTTTGAACGCAAGACTGTACATAGACAAAACAGAGCTTATTTCTATTCTGAATAGTATTATAAAAACACCTCAGAAATATATCTGTATAAGCCGACCAAGACGATTTGGAAAATCAGTAACTGCCAATATGCTTTGCGCCTATTTCTCAAAGAACACTGACAGCTCTTTTATTTTTGACAATCTCAATATATCAAAAGCAGTCTCCTACAAGAAACATCTTAACCAGTACAACACTCTTTTTCTAAATATTACAGATGAGTTTAATCGTGCAGAACAAAACGTTAAAACTATGATTAAACGAATCACAGCGTTTGTTATTAGCGAAATTAAAGAAGCATATCCAGAAATAAAACTGCTGGACGAATCTGATTTATCCTTATCACTTCAGTCAGTGTATTCTCAAAACAAGATTAGTTTCGTTATTGTTATCGATGAATGGGACTGCATCATGAGAGAAAAGCAGACCGATTCAGATGGAATTAAGACATACCTTGAATGGCTAAAACTTCTAATGAAAGATAAAGCTTATGTAGCTCTAGCCTACATGACAGGAATTCTTCCAATCAAAAAGTATGGTTCTCATAGCGCCTTGAATATGTTTGATGAGTATTCAATGACCGAACCAGGGGAATATGCTTCCTATATTGGATTTACAGAAGATGAGGTACACAACCTCTGCGATCAGCACAAGATAGACCTTAATTCAATGAAAAAATGGTATGACGGCTATACATTTGAAGAATCACTTCATCTTTTTAATCCAAACTCTGTTGTAAGGGCAATTCAGAGAAAAAAATTCTCCAGTTACTGGTCTCAGACGGAAACCTTTGAAGGACTTAGACGCTATATTGATTTGAATATGGCTGGTCTTAGAGATGAGATTGTAAAAATAATTGCAGGAAACGAGGTCTTGGTGAATACCTCAACATTCCACAATGATATGACAACCTTTGAGACAAAGGATGACGTCTTAACCTTGCTTATTCACCTGGGGTATCTTGCAATCGTTCCTGATTCCGACCTTAAAGGAGTGGATAATGATAAGATTTTTTCCGTTCATATCCCAAATGAAGAGATAAGAAAAGAATTCCGAAATATTACCGAAAAAAATAAAAACTATCCAGGAATCTATTCTCTTATAAGTCAGTCTCTGGATTTACTTGATAAAATCTATGCATTTGATAATGAGGGTGTAGCACAGGCTTTTGATTTAGCGCATCAGGACCATACTTCAATTCTCAAATACAACGATGAGAACTCCCTAAGCTGTGTCATTTCACTGGCCTTAAATCTTGCATCCGTTGATCTATACAACGTTTATCGAGAACTTCCTGCAGGAAAAGGTTTTGCTGATATGGTTTATCTACCAAAACAGGGAATTGATAAACCAGCCCTGCTGGTTGAACTTAAATATGATAAGTCAGCCCAAACTGCAATTGATCAGATTAAGCAGAAGAATTATGGCAGAATCTTCCGTGACTATAAGGGCGATGTACTTTTAGTCGGGATCAACTACGATAAAGAGAGCAAAGAGCATCAGTGTCTTATTGAGAAACATCACAATTAAAAAAAACAGTAGGTTAACCTCCAAAATTTTCTTGCATTGGAAAAAAGACGGTGACAAAATGCTCGTTCGGAGGTTTTTAATCGTGAAAAAATCAAGTCGTTTACTTCATAATAGTACAGCTCAGAGACGTTCTCGCCTAAGACAGGCTTTTATTAAAAATGCCCGTTCACGTCGTCAGGCAAGACAGGAAGTATTCTTCATTCAGGAACAGTCTCACTCTTAATCTCGGCACTCTTCTTGCATCAATAAAACAAAAATGCAAATGGTGGCAAAAACATGCCACCAAAAAAATTATTGTAAAAGCGAGGAGAGATCTATGTATGGCCGCAATCTAAAAGCCTATCAGAAAACCAACGTCAATGCAGAATTGTCTGTTGCCGATCCCTATTATGTAACCAAACTGCTTTATCAGGGATTATTTGAAAGAATTGCACAGGCAAAAGGAGCAATTGAAAGAGGAGATCTGGCCCTTAAGGCAAAAAAACTGTCAACAGCAACTGCTATATTAGAAAATCTTAGAAGTACTCTGGATTTTTCACATAGTCAGTCTATTGCCCAAAGTCTTTTTGACATATACTCGTACATGATTGATCAGTTAGCAGAAGCTTCTATTCAGATCAAAACTGAGCCATTAGATAATGCCCTCCGAGCATTCATGCCTATCAAAAAGGCCTGGGATGCTATACCTATCGAAGCACAGAGAGAAGCTCAGGCAAAGAGATCTGATGAACAGCTTAATATTGATTTGAACCATGATGCAAATATTGCGAAAGGCTTTATTTAAGATGGAACTGCAGGAAATAATCAGAAAAATAACAGAAACAGAAGCATCTATCTCAAAAGAGCTGGAAAAAGATAATCTTGAACTTGCTCAGGATTATCTTAACCGTTCACATGAGCTGTTAAGGGAATTAGTGGAAATCAAAGACTCTCTGTCTGAGGAAGATCTCAATACAGCCAAGGAATTTGCATCTGCCTATGCTGAGCATATAAAAGAACAGGTAAAGATTCTTGCTGTTGAACAGGCAAAGATCTCTGATGAATTCAAAAAGGTAAGAAAACAGCATCAGGTATCAAACAAATACGCAAAGATTCAGAAAATGCTACATTAAATGCGTTGAAGAAAGACAATCTTAATGAAAAGCAATCTGTTTAAATCTTTTTTAAAGTAAACCGCCGTCAACTCTTAGAACCTGTCCGGTTACGAATGAAGACATATCTGAAGCCAAAAACAGCACAGAGTTGGCAATCTCCTCAGGAAGCCCCTTTCTTTTCATAATATTCATAGATAAGGCTAGCGCTTCATCTTCAGGACTCATTGAGTTCCCCATATCTGTACTGGTAAGGCCCGGTGCTACTGCATTAACTCTGATCCCGCTTTTTCCAAGTTCCATTGCAATTCTTCTTGTGGCACCAATCATAGCTGCCTTTGAGGCACTGTACTCAAGGCAGGCTCCTCCATCATAAGCAGCAGATGAGGAAACAAAAACAATACTACCCTTGCGCTGCTTCATCATATTTCTGGATAAAGCCTGGGTTAAAACAATCGAGGAGAAGAAATTGACATCAAAGGTCTCTTTGATGGTTTCAAGCTTTGTCATTGCAAACAATGACAGCGGATTTGCAATTCCGACATTGTTTACAAGAATATCAAAAGGGACTTTATAGGACAGAAGCTTCTTTGAAACATTTTTAACTTCATCGGTATTGGAAAAATCAGCATAATCAATTGTTATGCTGCCCCCATACAGACTCTCAAGTTTCTTTACAGAAACAGAGAATTCAGGATCTTCCTTACGGTTTACAAGATACAGGTTACAGCCGTTCTGAGCAAAGACTTTTGCTATGGCAAGACCAATACCTCTGTGGGCACCGGTTATAACTGCTGTTTTATTCTTTAGAAGATCCATTTTATCACCTAGATTTCAATCTGATATTTCTTTAGAAGCTCAATTCCTTTCTTGTAAGAGCTTAAATCAACAATATCATCAGTATCCATAGTTATTTCAAAGGCATCTTCAATGGCGGCAATTAAAGACATATGACCAACTGAATCCCAGGAGATAACGCCCTGATATTGCAGTTCCTCAACCTCTGATGGCTCTACCTCTAAAGCTTCTACAAAACAGTTAATATACTTTTCTTTATTAGTCATAGTATTTCCAAATTCTTTTATTAAATCTTAGCTGAAACTCTAAGTACATCCACGTTTCTGCTCATTGTGTCGATCATATCATAACCATCCCAATAAAACTCAAGATCCATGGTATGACCAATAGGAACGATTCTATCTACACCGTACAGACCATGATTTAGTACCAAAGCTTTTATCTTTTCAGGATCAACTCCAAGATAGGAGACGGTCTGACACTCCTTGGAGCATAAGGGAACGATCTCCTCAAGGTTCTCTGTAACATATTCAAAGAAATACCCTCCCCCCATTTTGTAGGACATCAGAGCATCATTAAGGCTGTTCACTTCAACGCGTACAATTCGGTTATCAGCCCCTTCCTTCTTAACGACAAAATCTGAAGATTCTTCAGATAGCACAAGATCACAGAAGGAATTGAGTTTATCCACAGCAAGAATCGGTTCCATACGGTATTTCTCATCAACCAGATTCTGGATACTCTCCCAAAAAACAACTCGAGCCTTTTCAACATTCTGTCCACACCATATAACAGCCCGTGGAGATGAGCAGGCATTCTGATCGGTAAAGAAGGTATCGATATAAAACAGTTCTGCTATCTTCTTAGGATCTTCTTTAAGATAGGCTTCAGACTCAATAATCACAAAGGAATGCCTGTCTGGAAAGGTCATTTCTATGGCTCTTGGTTTTAACGGAAATGCTCTGAATTCATTGACCGTTGCATTGCCCCCCCAGACAATCCTGAGATCACATACGGCAGATAATAAAGAGCTTATCTCATGATCTCTTTCATATCTTACAATGATGATATAAGGGGAGAGTTCCTTAAATTCATCCAGTCTTAGAACAGAAGTTAGGGCTTCACAGATTATTTTTACCTGCACAAAGTCCTTTGATGACACTCTGACAATACTTACATTGCCAGCTAAAAGAGAGGAAACCAGAGACACCGCGAAATTGACGGGAACATTAGAGGGCGCAATATGAAAAGCAATACCGCGACCTAGCTTTGAATCAAGTTTTGCCTCATATCTTCTCTTCTCATTTAGAATCGAGGCTTTTCTGCTCCAGAAGGCCCACGCGATTACATCTGAATAGCTTCTGTTTTTAGAATCAGACAACAGGACATGAGCCACTTTATCAAGAAAAGATACCACCTGATCATCGAAGATTTTTCTGCAGGGAGTCTTATCTGATGATAATAAATAATCCTCAGAGCCGACCAGAAAGTCTATTTTTTTGAGAACATCAGAATTTATCTGCATAGGTATCGCTACATCCTCTAAGTTCAGCCCTTTTTAGTCGACCGGTAAGTTTGAAATATTTGCCAAGTCTGCCACACGGACAGTCATCTTCACCTAAAATAATGCCCTTATCCTCAGTTAAAATACTATGCCCCGGATAGGAGTGAGGAAGTACAGATACCACCTGAATGATCCCCTCTTCCCCCTTTTCGCACACACTGAAATCATCTGCGCGTCTAGGAATTACATCAGAGAAAATACTTGCATGAAGGTGCCCATATTCACATTGAGCGTAAATACATCCAGTCTGTTCAACCATTCCGTAATGATCAATAAAATGCTCGATTCCACACTGAGAATTAAGAGCAGCTCTGAAATCAGCGTTGGAAATATTCAAAGAGACCAGTTTTTTCCAACCACCGCCGGTGATCAGAAAGGCATTGCTTAAATCAAGCTTTAAGCCTTGTTTTAGCAGTTCCTGATACAGATGCTGCCAGACCATGAAGGTAAAACCAAAGATAATAATCTTTGAATCACGGTTCTTCTCAAGAAAAGACTGAACCTCATCAAGCTTAAGCTGCATATTGTCATCAAGGGCATATAAAGTTTCTCTGCCAAGCATTCTCAGGCCTAAAATTGCAGCTCCACGTGCGGAGAAAAGATTTCTGTCCTTAACCACATTAGGAGAATCAATTAAGAGCATTGGCAGTCTTTTCTTGCCGATAAAGTCGGACATGATTCTGATTAGGGTCTTCTGCTGGTTATTTGCGGTAGTTTTATCCACAAAAATCTTTGATACTCTTTGACCTGAGGTTCCAGAGGAGGTCATGGTTTTGAAGATCTCATCTCTTTCAATACTGAGAAGCTCGTAGTTTTTGAAAAGCCTGACAGGAATAAAAGGTATATCGTAATGGCTTTTGACATTGTCTGGATTAAAGCCATAAGCAGCAAGAATTTTTGCGTAAGCCTCGCAGTTACTGCGATGATGCTCTGTCAAGGAAAGCAGTTTGTTCTTTAAGAGGTTCTCTTTTTCAGCCTTGTTTAAACTAAAAGGAGAAATCTCAAACATATCGTCAATAGAAACCATTAAAACCTCTTAGTAACAAAACCAGTAAACATTAAACATGTTTAACAAAAACATGATTTACATAGGTTGGGAAAAACTCATTCTGAATCAGAGCTCTAATCTGAATCATATTATTGGTGGATACACCTAAAACCAGCTTTTTACCGCCTCTTTTCTTAACCTCAGCAGGAGTCTGGACATTTGTTCCTAATCCGCCTTTTCTCCATTTCATAAAGGTTCCACCTAATGCAGAAGTATAAATTCCCTTTTCGATTTCTCTAATCGAAAAGAAACCAGTCATCTCTCCTTTTATCTGGCCTTTTAAGAAAATCGCGCCACGCTCAACTTCGTCCATAATCCAGTTATGGAATCTGGTAATTGAAGCCTTTTCAGAGAAAAAAGGATCATTGCTGATGCGATCAAAACTGAAGGAGCCTGAATCAATCTCTTTGAATAGAATATCAAAATCCTTTGAATCCATCTCAGATATTGTGACCGAATCATATAAGCGCTGCTGTAGAGGTGTTCTTTTTATTTCATGAAGATCATGCTCAAAAAACATCATATCCTCAACAAAACAGTAGGATAATTCAGACACCATCCAAGTAAGGTCGGTTCTGAGGGAAGGAATCTTTAGTGCAATATAATCATAATCCTTTTCTATTTCCTTAAGAGTCTTATGACAAGTATCACGATCATCATTAAGTTCAAGTTCAACTTCAGCACATTCAATACCGAAGTTTCTTTTATCCCAGAGGGCATTTACTACTTTCATTATTTTGGACCCCAAACCAGATCTACAGAAAATAAGCAAAAGGATAAAACGTCAAACAAGCTCATGAAACAAGCAGATCGTTGATATTTATATTCCCCTTCTTAGAGTTGCTTTTTTTACTTAACCTGTCGTATTCCTTAATTGCTGCAACCAAATCATTTATATCAGAAAAGTATGATTCCCAATACTCTTTCGTCTTTTTATAACCAATATTTAGAACTTGAGAACAGAATGAACTCGCCTTCATATTTTTAGTTTTCTTAAACCGCTCATATTGGTGCTCATTTATTATGATTAGGATCTCTATTTCAGGAGCAGTAATCACGTTATACACTATACATTTTGACTGGTATATTTTTTTTAAATTAAAATTTTCGCTTCTTGAATCCAATATTCTTAGAACAATTACCTTGCTGTCAAATCTCTTTCCAAGATATTTTTCAGCAAATTTTTCTGCTTTTCGCTCTTTTATAAGTTCTCCGGATAAAAGATTATCCTCTTTAAAAAGGAGTAAATCATTTTTTAGTAGTAACTCAATTACAGCTGTTTCTGCCTTGCCTTCAACAATACACGCAACAATAGAATTAGAGTTTAAGTCTAAAGACATTTCAAATTTCCTCTAACTACCTATCATTGCTAACAAAAGCTAAAAGATCTTTTTCAAATAGTTTATAGGAACTATAAGAAGGACTTGTTCCCCCTATATAGTCGCTCTTATAAACATCACTTCTTTTTAAGTCATTTCTTTCCAGAAGATCCGAAAGATTTCTGATAGAAATACCAGTATTATTCTGATAATTATGTCTCACCAGATTTATACAGTCATTTCTATCAAATAAATCAAGAAGCTCAGCATAATGTGTTGTAAACACAATAACGGCACCATTAGGATTAGTTCTTTTTCTTTCAAAAAGAGACAACAGTGTTTTTACCAGCTCCTGATTAAAGTGATTTTCAATTTCATCAAGAATAAGAATTCCTCCACTCTTGAGGATCTGCATCGCTGACAAATAAATATAAAGCCCTTTAATTGAACCTGAGGATAGATAATTCCCTAGATCCATCGGTGAATTTACTGAAAATTCCTGACCATTTTTGAATTTTAATAAATATGTTTCGAGTTTATTAATTTTTCTCAATTCCAGACTTTCTACAGAAGGATCAAGAAAATGGATAAGATTAACAGGAAATACAAATTTAGAACCATTATCCGAGGAATCAGGAAGTTTGAAATTAAGAACATTTATATTCGTAAAATGAATGGAATTGATATAGTTTAAGCTTAATAAATCATTATCAACTTCTTTTTTCAGCTTATAAAGAATACTGGTATCGTCAGTTAATAAAAGACCAACATTCTTTCTCTCTGTAACCAGACTTGAATTAGTAAATTCAAATACCTGAGACTTACTTTTAACAGAAGTAACTTTTTTGGAATAAAGATATTCTTCTGAAAAATATAAAGGTGATTCAACGCCACTTTCGTCGCTGAAGACGATTTCTGACTCAAGTTTATGAAGCATACCGTCTTCTGTATAAAAATAAATACAGAGTTTATGGTTATGACCTTCTTTAAAAAGATCTTTGTATTTTAAATAATTCAAAGGAGTGAAATTTAAGATTTCAAGAACAGTACAAATCAGTTTAAGCGTAGATGTCTTTCCAGAAGCGTTTATACCAATCAAAGCATTAATTGGGTTCAAATCACCCTTCTGAAACAGATGATATAAGGAAGAGTCATCAGTAACTCTCTGCTTTGCAAGAAAATTTATCGTTAGGTTGTTTTCAAATAATTCAAAGCCAGATGCTTCTATTCTTAATAATTTCATAATTAAACATCTACAAGCAGTAAAAAATCATAAAAACGAATTTTACGTTTTTATATACATACACATTTAAAATTATATAGTATATTTTTATTATTTATTACAAAATTATGTGAATATGCGAATAAAGTTCTGAATAATTAGAATTGACTATTCTTGAATATCAGCAGCTATAACCTTACCTTATGTCATAATAACTATTCGTCAAAAATTTTATTTCAACGCAAGATTCAGTTCGTCTGCAGAAATCTTCAAACATATCTTTTATCTCGTCGTTAAACTTATCCCAATCCTCAACATCATGCACCGTTGGCAGTTTAGGATCGGCATAGCTGTCATTGTACCTTGCAGAAAAAGCATCAAAGCCAGCAATAGTAATTCTTTTTACATTAAGCTTATCCAGAAGACGAAGCATACAGATAACAGCATTATCAAAGTGCTTCCAGCCTCTCTTTATGGCTCGCTCATAGCGGATAACACATTCATCTGGAAGAAGCCCCTCCTTGGAATTCTTTACATTTGATAACAGAATTTTTGGAGCTGATTTAAAAATATCCGGATATGAATTCTGAGCATAGGCGTATCTTACGGCACTTTTGAAAAAAAGATAATCATAGCTGTACTGTGGCAGAATAGCGTTTACCCCGATAACAACCGGTTGATTTTTCTCAATGTATTGACTAATCTCAGAGTAATTCTCCACTGATGAACGACCTGGAGCCAACAGAAGAATTTCTCTGCCGTTAAACTCTGACTCCAGAAATTTAAGTACCTCACCGTCATCCACTTCATGGTTCTGGTTTTCTATGTACTTATTCTCAAGAAGATCATAATCGTATCT
>ONFP01000078.1 GCA_900317105.1 uncultured Succinatimonas sp.
ATGTTTATATTATAATACAAAAATAAAGGAAAAGCTTATGTTTATGCACTTTTCCTTAAAATTTAATTCCGTTATGTGTTTAAATTAACAAAGTTACGGCCAGGTAGCAAAGCCTTTTTTTCGAACATAGTATTCAATCAGAAAAGATAGAATAACCTGCAAACGCCTATAGATATAGATTAGACAGCTGAAGTTTCTGTAAACTTCCAGGATGCGTCATCTTCGGATAGAAGAGCGTATCTATGAACGCCAAGAAGAGATGAACGGTGTCCAACACTAATCATTATGGTGTCAGGCAGATTATCCTTCAGCAGCTCATTATGGTGTCAGGCAGATTATCCTTCAGCAGCTTATAAGATTTCTGTTCAATCTTCTCATCCATTGCAGAGCTGGCCTCATCCAGGAAGAGAAGCTGAGGTTTAATCAGTAGGGCTCTAATGATGGCTATACGCTGCTGTTCACCTAATGACAAAATTGAAGACCAGTTATCCTTCACATCCAGATTAGTGATTAAATGAGAAAGGTTAAGTTCATTTAGATAATGCTCAATTGAGCCGTCAGAAGAAAGCTGTCCAGGATAGGAAATAGCCTCTCGCAGTGTTCCTAAAGGTAGATAAGGGCGTTGAGACAGGAATAGGGTATTAGCATCCTTAGGAATAATCACATCACCATCAGCATATGGCCAGATGCTTGCAAAGGTTTTAATCAGAGTTGACTTACCGCATCCAGATGGACCTCTGATAAGTAAAGAGTCTCCTTTTGCCAACTTAAAGTCAATGTTCTTCCACAACTGAGTTCCAGATGGAGAAGCTACATTCAGTTTTGAAACCTCAAATTCCGAACTCTCCCCTTTCTTTGATTCAAGACACAGAATTCCAAGACTTGAATCCATACTGTCAAAGAATAAAGCCAGACGGTCTGTAACGGCTTTATAGCTTGCCCATGATGAAAATGAACTGATAACAGTAGACAGTGAATCCTGCACACGACCAAAGGCAGAATTGATCTGCATGATACTGCCCATGGTAATTACCTTAGCAAAGTACATAGGAGCGGAAATCAGAATCGGAAAGATAACCGCTGTCTGAGCATAGCCTAATGTGAAAAAACCAAGTTTCTTCTCTCTCTTAATCAGCTTGATATAATTTTTTACAACATCAAAAAAACTTACATTAAGAATCTTCTCTTCAGAATCTGTACCTTTATAAAGAGCAATTGATTCAGCGTTTTCACGTACACGAATCAGAGAGAAACGGAAGTCCGCCTCATAGCGCTGCTGGCGGAAATTAAGTTTTACCAGAGGCTTTCCGATCCAGAAAGTCAGAAGAGTACCGATGAAGGCATAGGCACAGGCAAGATACAGCATATAGCCATCTGGAAGATGCAGTTCATAACCGTTCCATAAAGTCATGGTTACAGCATGGGACAGGTCCCATAGAACAACACCAAAGGTTCCGAGCATAGCAAGATCAGAAGCTGTTCCTAAAATCAGAGAGATACTGCTTCCCACAAAGCCGTTCAGATCTTCTGAAATACGCTGATCAGGGTTTTCAGTCTTTCTGTCCTCAAGCTGCATCTTATAGTAGGTGTCAGCATCAATATAGTCATGAATTACCTTACTGGTAAACCATTTACGCCAGTGGATGGCAAGCTTTGAGCGCAGATAGGAATTGTATACAGATACAACAACATGAATGGTTGCAAGTACCACGAAGACCATCAGCTGATATTTAAAACCTTCCAGATCATAATTCTGAATCGTATCCCAAAATTCCTTGTACCAGGTGTTGATAACCTTGGCCAGGTAAATGGCTCCACCGGTAAGAGCAATGATACACATCAGCAGAAACCAGGCAAATAGACTGTCCTTTGATCCCCAGAACAGTTTAATCATTCTCCAGCCAGCCTTGATCGAAACCTTTAAAGGCAGACTGTCTGCTCCATGATATTTTTCTCTTAGTTTTTCAGAATTATCTTCGTTTTTAAAAATGGAAAGTTTAAACATAAATTACTTTAAAAATTTCTCGATAACTAAAGCTACACCATCTTCATCATTGGTTTTGGTAACCACATCAGCAGCTGCCTTAACCACGTCAAAACCGTTCTCCATGGCTACGCCAAGACCTGCAGTCTCTAACATATGCAGATCATTCTCAGCATCACCAAAAGCGATGGAGCGCTCAACAGGATAACCAAGTCTGATACACAGGCTTCTAAGACCAGTACCCTTTGAAGACTTGTTAGGAATAAATTCAAGGAAGTTTGGATTTGAGCGAACAACATTGAAGACACTAGTAAGACTTTCAGGGAGTTTTGATTTTACCTCGTCTATAACCTTCTCTTCTCCGACGATCATAACCTTGAAAAACTCTTCATGATCAGAAATCTTCATGAAATCATCTTCCACAAAGCCAACATCAGAAGTATCAATTTCAATCTGTGTATAAGGGTTGTGATCCTCAATAACAAGACCTCGGGTTACAGAATAACCATGAACTCTTGCGCCTTTGATTGAATGAGCAAAGGCTGTAACAACCTTGGCAAGCTTTCCTGAGGCTGTTGTACGGAAAACAGTTGGATAGCCAACAATACTGTTATGTTCAATATACTCAGAGAGTCTGACCACACAGGAGCCATTAAAACAGACTGCATATGAGTTCTCGTTAAGACAGCCCAGCTCTGTCATTACTCGTACAGCACTTTTAGGGTGTCTTCCGGTAGCAATTGCTATGGAGAAGCCCTGCTGCTGAGCTTTCTGCAGAACGCGTTTGTTGATTTCGCTGATACTCTTGTCAGAGCGAAGAAGGGTGTCATCAAGATCTAAGGTAATAACTTTATATTTATCCAGCTCTACAGGAAGTGAATCCAGTGTATATTTTGCCAATTTTTTATCCTCTAACTAACAGCCTCTCATTATAAGAAAAAAACGTTTCTTTTCATATAATTTTGTATATTTTATTCACCTCAAGAAGGTATATCTTAGGTAATTCCGAGGTAGCTGTAAAAAAAGTAATTACTTCACCTAAGCATCCTTTTCTGTGCATTCAGACAGCAAGAGGATACGAAAATTTATTTCAGAAATTACGAATAATAATTTTCAAATGAAACAAAATTTTCAGAATCAGCATAAAAAAGGGCTTTCCAAAAGCCCAAAAACTTAGATTAAATCTACAATTTTAACTTTTGATGTTTCAATACTTTTCATTCTTTGAACTTTGCCACGTTTTACTATCTGATTTTTATGTTAATTTTAACTTAACAACAATAACAAAGGAGGTTCGTATGTCCTCGAAACAATTTGGTAAGAACTTCAACACTACCCTTCAGAAGGTTGACGATAAGTACAACTGGATCAATGACATGATCAAGGCCCGCAAGGAGCTGGTGATTCAGTATATGAAAATTCTCAACGTATCTGTATCAAGAAGTTCTAACAAGAATGAAGTCTGTTACCCTTCCTATGAGGATGTAACAAAATTCTGTGATCAGCTGGTTGATTACATGTCTCACGGTCACTTCGACCTCTTCCCAAAGATTCTGGAACTCATTGAAAATGCTTCTGGTCGTTCACTTTCAATCGCCCACAGAACTCTTCCAAGAATAGAAGACACCACAGAATATTTAATGAAATTTACAGATAAGTATGCCGAGGATCTTAATGAAGCAAAGATGGCGACTGTACAGAAAGATCTCGCATCCATCGGCAAGGCTTTAGAGGTAAGATTTAAGAATGAAGATCGTCTGATCATCGCCCTGAGACTTGTTCACTCAATAGTCTCAGGTTAAGAAGAAATCTCCGCTTGCGGAGATTTTTTTTTACTCATGCACTTTTTTTCAAAGAAAATTCAGTAAGCCTCTTTAAATAAGATTAAAGAGGTCGGTTACTCTGCGCACAGGAATCACTTCGACATTGTTTAATCTGCGTCTTGGAGCATTATCGTAAGGCACCACAATTCTGACAAAGCCCTGCTTTACAGCTTCTGCTATTCTCTCCTGTCCGTAAGGAACCGGACGGATTTCTCCAGTTAATCCAATTTCACCAAAAGCAATAGTGCCTTTGTCTATTGGTCTGTCCTTAAATGATGAGATTAAAGCCATAGCTAAAGGAACATCAGCTGAAGTATCCTCAACCTTGACTCCTCCTACAATATTCACAAAGACATCCTGATCGCCAAGAGAAAATTCAGCATGACGATGCAGTACAGAGAGAAGCATTGATAAACGGTTCTGATCAGTGCCTAAAGAGAGTCTTCTTGGGTTCGAGTATAGGGAAAGATCTACGAGTCCCTGAAGTTCAACCAGCAAAGGTCTGGTTCCTTCCCAGGTAACCATAGCAAGAGAGCCGGGAGCTACCGTCTCCTGCCGGCTTAAAAAAATAGCAGATGGATTCTTAACTTCCTTGAGCCCTTCATCGGTCATAGCAAAAACACCGATCTCATTAACAGCTCCGAAACGGTTCTTCTGACAGCGCAGAGTTCTGTATCGCATATCAGTTCCGGCTTCAAGAATAATGGAGCAGTCAACACAGTGCTCCAGAATCTTAGGACCAGCCAGAGTACCATCCTTGGTTACATGACCAACCATAAAAACAGCAATACCTGTTCTTTTGGCAAACTGAGTCAGAGCTGCAGCTCCCTCTCGTACCTGTGACACAGAGCCGGGAGCTGATTCAATGCCGTTTACATGCATTACCTGAATAGAGTCAACAATCAGTACCTGAGGCTGTTCAACACTGGCCATCTCACAGATGGCATCAATTGAGGTTTCTGCGGCAATGCGAATTCTGTCAGTTCCGATTTTTAGTCGTGCTGCTCTTATAGCCACCTGCTGCAGAGACTCTTCTCCTGTTACATACAGAATCTTATGGGAAAGACATAAACGACCGACAGTCTGTAGTAGAAGAGTTGATTTGCCAGCACCTGGATTACCGCCAATTAAAGTTACAGAACCGCTTACTATACCACCGCCTAAAACTCGGTCGAATTCACTAAAACCGGTGGAAATCCTTGGTCTTACACTTAAATCAACACTTGATAAGGAGCAGATACCAGAACCTGAAGCTCCGGCAAAACCGTTTAAAGCTCGTGCAACAACCTTGGCACCAGGATTTGGAGCATTATCAACAAGAGTCTCGGAAATGGTTGCAGCTTCGCCGCATTCAGAACAGATACCCTGCCAGCGAGAGTATTTTGCCCCGCAGGCAGAACAGATAAAGATACTTTTTGGTTTTGCCATAAAATTAAGAATTCAGTAATAGTAACAGTGCCACAGCTGTCAGATCAGAGTGATTTATGCAGGCTGGGGCCAGTTTCTGAACCAGTGGTTTGGCATGATAGGCAATTCCCAGAGCTGCGCCATCAATCATTTTAAGATCATTTGCACCGTCACCTAATACAATTATCTGAGATGCGTCGATGTTTTCACGTTTTTTTAGCTCCAGCACACCTTCAAGCTTAACTTCTGCATCAACAATTCGCTTGTCTACCCTTCCGGTAAGTTTGCCCTCTTTGATTTCAAGAGAGTTTGCGCAGACCATATTAAGAGCGTACTTTTTCTCCAGTACGCAGATAAGCTGTTCAAAACCGCCAGAACAGATGCCTTTTACCCAGTTGTGTTCTGTAACTGTATTCATCAGAAGATCTAGACCGTCTGTCTCGTTCATAATAGACTTAACATCTTCTATCACCCGGGCTGAACCGCCTTCAAGCAGAGCCACTCGCTGCTTTAGGGACTCGGTAAAATCCATTCCTCCATGCATAGCCTGTTCCGTGATTTTGGAAACCTTTCCAAAAACACCTAAGCGTCTTGCAATCTCATCAATGCCTTCAATCTGTACAGAGGTCATATCCATATCCAGACAGATTTCTCCTCTGCGCTTTAGGGTAGGAAAGGACTCAGAACACCAGACATCAAAATCAATGGACTCCTTTTCTAAAAGTCGCTTAATCTTGCTTCTTACTTCAGTCTCTGAAACTTCACAGGAGAAAAGGCCGCCTACATGAGAATTTAATTTTCTGGATTTAATTTTATTTAACCTCACAGAGGTCAGCTTTTCAAAATGCTCCCCTACTGCATCTATGTTAAAGTGTTCGGCTTTCTTAACAATAAAAACATAACTCATAACTAAATTCTCAACAGATTTTTTATATTAACTTCAATTAGACGCTCAATCTTATCAGCTGGCAGATTTAAAATCGAACTTAATGATTTATAAGAACTTTTGAGCTGTTCTGGATCATATTCTCCGGTATGAAGGTAGTCAGCATCCGTTTCTAAAAGCAGATGCTCAGCTCCAACAGAATTCAACACCTGAAACATCTTTTGTGAGGGATTGATTACATGAGAGCCCACAGAAAGATACATTCCCAAATCCAGATAATTTTTGGCCACCTCATAGGAGAAGGTAAAGTTATGAACAACTCCTCGAACAGCCCCCTGATATTTTTTCAGTACCCTTACAAGCTCCCCATGATAGCCTCTTATATGCAGATTAACCGGCAGGTCGTGTTTCACGGCTGCAGCAAGATGCATATCTAAAAGCTCTATCTGCTCATCAAGTGGAACCTCAATCTTATTATCAAGTCCGCATTCCCCTATTCCCTTAACAAGAGGAGAACTTAGAAGAGAATTAAAAAGAGCCTCTTCAAAAGGATACTCCTGCATGTACCACGGATGAATTCCTACAAAAACGGGAATGGAAGGAAAGGTATTTTCAAGAACGTTTAAGGTATTCTGTGATTCTTTTAAATGAATACCTACAGGAACAGGGGTAATAGAGGAATTTAACGCACACCTGACCGTAGCCCCGATATCAGGGAACATACCGGCATGAAGATGTGCGTCAAAAAGCATTTAGTGCTCTCTTGTTGAGCTGAACTTAACCTTAGGATATCTTTCCATGTTAAGATTCAGATTAACTCCAGAAGTTGCAAGGAAGGTCAGATTATCACCGCCATCCAGGGCAATTGACTGAGGAACCTTGTCTGAGATTTCCTTAAGAGCCTTAGGATCCTCTGAACTCAGCCATCTTGCAGTAGTTACGGCAACAGCCTCATATTTTGCATCAACGTTATACTCATGCTTCAGTCTTGAAACAACCACGTCAAACTGCAGAACACCAACTGCGCCCACAATCAGATCATTATTAATTATAGGTCTGAAAACCTGAACAGCACCTTCCTCAGAAAGCTGCATCAGACCTTTCTGAAGCTGTTTCTGCTTTAAAGGATCCTTCAGATGAATACGTCTGAAGAGTTCAGGCGCAAAGTTTGGAATACCATTGAAGTGCAGAGCCTCACCTTCAGTAAAGGTATCACCGATTCTCATGGTGCCATGATTGTGAAGACCGATAATATCTCCTGCTACAGCAACCTGAGCCTGTTCGCGCTCACCAGCCATAAAGGTAACAGCATCTGAAACAATCATTTCTCGGCCCAGACGAACATTGTACAGTTTCATTCCCTTGTGATATGAGCCAGAAACAATGCGCATGAAGGCAATACGATCATGGTGCTTAGGATCCATATTAGCCTGAATCTTAAAGATAAAACCTGTAAGTTTATCCTCTGATGCAACTACCTCACGCTCATCGGCTACTCTTGAAAGAGGAGATGGAGCCCAGTTGGTCAGACCATCAAGCATACAGTCAACACCGAAGTTACCTAGAGCGGTACCGAAGAATACAGGAGTAAGCTTACCCTGCAGGAACAGATCCAGATCAAACTCGTTTGAGGCACCTTTTACCAGCTCGATATCATCACGAAGCTTCTGAGCCTCATCCTCACCAATAATAGAGTCCAGCTCGGGATTATCAAGACCTTTTACAGTCTGAGCCTTCTGAATATGGTAGCCCTCACCGGAATGATAAAGCATAACTTCATCATTTAATAAATGATAGATACCGCGGAAGGTCTTTCCTGAACCGATTGGCCAGGTAATAGGAGCACACAGAATATCAAGCTCAGTCTCAACCTCGTCCAGAAGATCCAGAGGATCACGTGTCTCTCTATCCAGCTTGTTCATGAAGGTTAGAATAGGAGTGGTACGTAATCTTGTTACTTCCATCAGCTTACGGGTTCTCTCCTCAACACCTTTTGCGGCATCAATAACCATCAGACAGGAGTCAACAGCAGTAAGCACACGGTAGGTATCTTCAGAGAAATCCTCATGACCAGGGGTATCCAGAAGATTTACAGTGCAGCCATTATAAGGAAACTGCATAACAGAGGTAGAAACAGAGATACCACGCTCTTTTTCCATATCCATCCAGTCAGAACGGGCAAAAGTACCGGTTGAACCGCGAGCCTTAACTTCACCTGCACGCTGAATTACTGAACCGAACAGCAGAACTTTTTCGGTAATTGTGGTCTTACCGGCATCAGGGTGAGAAATAATAGCAAAGGTTCTACGCTTGCTAATTTCATTTAATAAATTTTTATCAGCCATTTTAAAATTTCTGTTAAATACAATTTCACAAAGAAAAAAGGATCTTTCAGTAGATGACCACAAGCCCTGTGTAATAAGGAAGTGGTCCAGGCAGCTCTTTACAGAGATATCTGCAGGCAGCTGCGGATGATTCTTATGTTATTGATGATTATGGATATTGTTTTTAGGAATTCTGTAAAAAAGATCCTGCACGCCATTTCTTAAACAGCGTGTATTTTCTCTTATTTACAGGAGATTAACAACCTTTTTTGCAAATATTCAGAAAATACTGCAAAAAAGGCTGATTTTTCAGAAAGGAGAGCTATTTGGAAATAGCTTTTTTTAAGGCGGAATCAGTCTTAACTGATTTATCTACCAGTTCAACCATTTTCTTTTTGGACTGCTTTAAAAGGTTAGGATCAATCTGGCTGTACCACTCTCCGTATACAGGGTTTGGCAGTACAAAGTACTTAACACCGAACTGGCTGGAGTTCTTATCAACAATCTTGTTGCGGTCAAGACCACTGACGCCATAAATGCTGATTGGGAAATCAGTAGCGTTGTCACCAAGGAAGGCAACAACATTGTACTTCTCGAGGATCTTGTCAAAGCGTGCTTTCTTGTTTGAGGTATTGTCCTTGCACTTAATGTTATTCTTCATAGGGAACTTCAGATTCTTAAGATTCTTGTTGGTAAAATCAACATTCATACAGCTGCGGTTGCTTACGTAGAAAATCTGAACTCCAAGCTTATCGACCTTCTTTAGGAATTCGGCTGCGCCAGGCATTGCGTCAGCACTGGCCATACTCTCCCAGGCAAGCCAGTCATCATTGAATTCCTTACCATCCTTTGCTACAGCGTTAATGGTGGCCTCGGCAGCTATATTGTCAATTACGGTCTCATCAAGATCAAGAATAATGGCACGAGGTTTATCGGTTTTCTGCTTTAGGGAAGCCTTGATATGATCATATGCTCCGTTGTATGCCTGATAGCACAGAGCTCTGTATTCTGCGGCATTCTGCATCCATGATAAGGCCAGTACATTACGCTGATACAGTTCTGTAACACCTTCATCACCTTTCTTTGCCACCTGCGATGAACACAGAACATGCAAGTACAACCAATGTTTTTTTCATATTTTTCATAAACCTTAAGCCTCCGAATTTCACTAACATTTCTCTTAAGTTTATATGTCCCAATAGGTACAGATATAAAAAATGAACAGTTTTGTGACTGTATTCAAAGTGAATGTTGGACTAATCTGAACTTAATACAAAAAACAGTTATGCTTTTTTTCATCATCTGTTGGCAATTGTTATATAATGCCCCGTTGGTCGTTCTTTAAGAAACAAAAAATCAGAATTATTATGAAATCATTATTACACATCATTAGTTCATCTTTTACTGC
>ONFP01000103.1 GCA_900317105.1 uncultured Succinatimonas sp.
CTCTTCCTTTCAAGCTGATGCTGTTCGTTTCACTGGACGGCTGGCTGAAGCTTACTCAGGGCCTTATGTACAGTTACTCGTACTAGGTACTCTAATTTTATTTTGGGAGATGTCAGTTTTGGGATCGTATCCGGAGGTATGACATTTCCCGAGTCCTTTTTTTTTCCATGAGCAGAATATTCCTGTCATGTTTCAGTTTGCAGATTACAAAGGAGCTGATCTCGAAGGCAGATTCGGCGATATAGAAAATGAGATAAAGAATCGAAAGGATGAAAACGGCAATTTCATCAGAATTCCTAATAAGGCAGGCTCTGCTATCACCCGTTCTGAAATGCGTCACGCTATACGTATGCAGAAAAGGCTTGATTTAGATTTTGATCTCAACCTGATTCATGGAGGCAATAAGATCTGAACTTAGGCGTAAGCTGTTCCTGTAGTATTCATATGAATTAGAGGGCATTCAGCTTTGAAAAGAAGGTTGGGATTAATACCACTGTCAGCTTGCAAACTCCTGAAATAACTGTCTACTTTAAAAAAATAAGGAAGAGCTTATTTGAGCTTTTCCTTAAATTTTGTGGCTCTATGTATAGCTGGGCTACGGAAGTACCGTAGCCCGTTTTTCCATATTGCACTCATGCTAGGCAAGACTGTCTATCAGCATTGGAATTGCATACTTGATGATCTTACCTGTGCCAAGAGCTCCCACCGCCTGTGAACGTTTGTCAGTAAGTACTTCTGCCATACAGTCGAGGAAGTCTTCATAGCCCTTGGCTCCTTTAGCCGCGCCACGGGCTTTTTCTGCAATTTCGTCAATGTCCTGGGCAACGATTCCCTTGAACTGTTCAAAGAACCCTTCAAAGATTTCATTTGCTGTGAGTTTTACTGACTCAAGCTCCTTTGTTATAAGCTCACGGTAGATCTGATTCTCTGCCTCCTTTTGTGCGTTATTTTCGGTTCCCGGAGCAGGGATTTTCTTTAAAATCTCCTCAAGTTCTGCTTTGCGTAAAGCTGTCTGTCTATACTCCTCATACATGACTTTCAGCTCTTCATGCCCTTCAATATGAGCCAATACGGAACCAACTCGTTCAGCTTCTGATGTTACATAATCGAGGTTCCTTCGTATGTACTCTTTATATTCAGGCCTATTTAAATCCTTCTTGGCGTTAGTGCAGAATCTGTTGATTATCTTGATTCTTTCTTTTTCATCTCGAGTATTCTCGGCTCCAATGTTATACATGAAGATTGATACCGGATCATCTTGTCTAACATCTACATTCGCAGCTGCAATACGCATAGCAGTAAAGGTATCCTGAAGTGCCTTGTTGGTCTCTTCAATTGCGTTATTCAGTGCAATCTGACATTTACTGAAGTTGTAGATTGGCGCTGGCATTTCAACACCAAGTTTCAGTACTTCCTGAAGTGCTACCAGAATTCTGGCTCCGGCATCCTTTCTGCTGCCCTTTGAAAGCACTGCACTTATCACAGCCTTGAGGCGATCCTTAACCAGAGGGGTATTCGGATCATTCTTATCTACATGTTCATTGAGTCTGGCCTTACTGGTCTCTGAGAGTAGCGCTGTAAGAGAGTCAATAAAGGCTGAACTGTCTGAGTACATTGCAGCTGCCATCATTCTAATAATATGCTGCTGCTGATCCGCTGTAAGCTGTGTACAGTTACCAAAATCGATAACAGTAAGCTGATCTGGCGAGGTCATGATATTTCCAGCATGTAAATCTCCATGGTAGAAGCCTTTACCGAAAATACCTTCAGTAACCCAGTTTTTGGTGAAGGTCATCAGATTCTGCTGCTGTTTGAGCAGAGTCTGATACTGTTCTGAAAGTTTATTGTAGTTCTCTAGTGAAACCTTGTAGTTCTGATGCTCAAGTTTGTCTGTTACCTTACCAGTGAACTTGTGTCGTTCCATATATGTGCCATTCCTCATATCTATATGGGTAAATGGACGCAACATCAGCTTGGTGTTTTCGTTTGCATCTCTGATACATTTATCAAGAGTTATACCAGGAGCAAGATCAAGTACCATCACGTCCGTAGTAGGGCGAACCAGAGGGCTTAGAGTCATGCTCTTTACCTTTGTGGAGTTGTTGCTGTATATCTGACCGCTTTCCACGTTGTTTGCTTCAATGGTAAGATCCAGTTCTTCCAGAATAGTCTTGAGATCTCCTGCAAAGGTTACATCCATACCAGGAACCTTCTTCGCTGCTTCGATAAAGAGCTGCTTTTCTCGTTCAGCACGGTTCTGGACATCTGGTCTTAGGAACTTGACCACCTTATCAATACCTTCTGGATGCTCCTTTGTATAGAACTTGCAAAGTACGGCCTGTCCTACAGAAGCTGCACCCAGAGACTTTACTACGCTGATTTTCGAGATTTCACCGTGTGAGGAGTTTACGATCTCCAGAAGATGTGCCTGAATGATACGATCTGGTATAGGTGAAAGATTACACTTCATATCTGCAAAGGCTGTCTTTAGATCATCACTTAGAGCCTCAGGAGGCAGTCTCTGCAGAATCTTCTGCATGATAGGACCTGCTCCCTTGAACATGGCACCGAGTATCTGGGCAGGAGATGAATCTGATTTGGAATAGCGAACCATGGCAGCGAGCATACTGCGTCTATCAATGGCACTCATATCCTTGAAATAGGTCTTCATAACCTCGCCTATAAACTTACCTAATGCGGTCTTGTTAAAGGAGCTGTTGCCTTCATCCTGCAGCTGTTTTAAGGTTACATCCTTGTTGGTTGGATCAAGAGGAGCTTTCTGTTCGCCATCTGTTTTCAGAGCTTCATTAAACTTCTCTGCAATCTCATTGCCAATAAGCTGAGCCTGTGCGTCAATCTCATTATTAAGTGCAGTTTCTGCATTGCCTATAACCTCCCACATTTCATCTTCAGGATTCTTGAGCAGCTCTTCCAGTTTGGTCTTCAGGAACATCATCTGTACGCCCATCTTGAGACTGCCCGGCTCGGCGAGCATAAACGGCTCCTTAACCGGTACTTTCTCATTACCATAAGCTTTCTCTGCGACCTTAATGTAGTAGTCAGGCTTGTGAACATGCAGATACCCACTAGCATCCATGGCAAAGATAAGCTCTTTTAACTGATCAAGCGGCAGAAGTTTATTTTTGATAATCCTCTCTAAGGTTTGATCATTTGGAGTATTAAGCTTCTTAAACGGCTCTTTTATTGAAAAATCTTTAATCTGGTCTTCCGTGAGGGTGAACATCTGGAGTATTTTATTGGTATTTTCTTGACCAAATCTCTCCTGCTGAATCATATCCATCGCCAACTTGGACAGGGCAGAATATGGCAGCATCTTGTTATTAAACAGGTGAGTAATAATATCAACATAGTTCTTTTCTGTAGCAGGATCCTGAATATTAAGCTGATCCTTCAGAGGCGAAGCCATTATCTGATCAATAATCTCGTAACTATCAGGCTCTCTTTCTCCGCCTAAAGGAGGCTCCCCAACTTCTTCAAGCTGATTTAGCAGCAACTGACCACGGAAACCGCTAATCGCACCTCCAAGTGCATTCCTTACATTTTCCGGCAGTGTATTGATGGCTTCCGGATCGGATAACAGCCTGTTGAAAGTACCGACATGTTCCAGGATAGTGTTCACAATTCTGGTGCCCGGTTTTGCATTAGGATCCCCCATTACCGAATCATATTTGCTGCCGTCAAAATTCAGAATCAGATCGGCAAAGAAATTATGAACCTTCTCATCTTCAAGCTTCTTTTCAAAACTCAGCTGTTTTTCAATAGCGGGCTTCTCTTGTTTTACTGCCCTAAAATAGTTGGTTATTTTTGCGGAATATTCTGCAATATTAGTCGATATATTACCTATATATTTATCTTGATTTTGTAAGCCTAATTCTGAAAGGTAGGTGGGTTCAAGTCCGTCCCTGCTTTGAGGAGAAATGTGCATCAGTGAATCTGCAAGTCTCTCTATAGCCTTGTCAAATCCAGCTTTAAGCTCTGGAACAGCTTTTCCTTCTTCTTCGTCGGTTAGAAGCCCCATGTACAGCTCAAATCTCTCCTCCGGAGTCTTTTCTAGAAGAAATTCAAAACCATCCTTCTGTTCAGTGTCAAATATTCGAGCAACATTTGCCTTTAGAGAATTTACAAGTGCTTCTGAGAATGTATCCTGCAGATCATGCTTGTAGTCAACATGATCTTTAGGCAGATTGAGTAACAGTCTGTCAAAAAGCTCAAGGTTCTGCGCAAATATTTCCTTTAGTTTATTTATTCCAATTGTAGACTTACCATCTGCTATATCTTTACTTAAAGCATCTGAGAGCTTCCCGGTAAATTCATGCATCTGTAGAGCATATGCGTTTGTGTCCAGCTCTTTAAACATAGCGGAACACTGCTTGAACTCTTTAAGCTCTGCCGGATTTAGATTTGCTGTATCCTTGGCAGGGGCAAAGCCATTCTGAATGGTGGTGAATATTTTCTTGAATTCATCAAGACTTTGTATTTTCTCTCCGCTCGAGTTGCAATGATATGCCACTGTTTTGGCCAGTCTATTAGCAAATCCTTCCAGAATTTCATTTTTAGACGAAATTTCATCGAGAACTCTTTTTAAGAAGTCTTCTTCTCTAAACTTATATAACAGCTCTGCGTGATCATTAAACAGTTTTGCCTGCTGCTTTATAGCTTCATTAGCATCCTTATTTTCTCCTCCGATTTTGACATAATCAGAACACATCCTCTGATACTCTGCTATATCCAGTACCATCTGTCCCTGTGCCTGTGGCAGCGTGATTGGGACTTTGAACTCTGGATTTGTTTTTGCTATTTCTTCCAAAAGTTCCTGTACTGAGACTGACAGAGATGACAGGCAGATCTTATCCTCATAAATCTGTTTCAGTGCTTCACTGTTCTTTTCCAGAATTGCTTTGAGATCATCTGAGGATGGTTTTTCTTTGGCAGTGAGTTCTGTGATTAACTGCTGTGAAAAAAGCTGAGCTTTTTTCTGTATTGAGCAATCAAGTGTCTGCTCAATTGCACTTAAATCTGTTTCAACCTTCTTTAGGAAGCCTTTATACAGAGGGTTTTCAGCCTCCTTTTCAACGAAAAACAGGTTAATCTTAAATGTCTTATCCGGTTTTTTGAAATAATTGCTGATAAGTAGCCCTGTCTTAAGATTGTTGTGTTCACAGTAGTCTACTAGCTTTTTGATTACACTCTGAGCAGGTTCTCTTATTTCGTTCAGAAGAGTACGGTTGGCAATAATTCTGGCCAGACAGCCTGCTTCCTTATTAATGATTTCAGCTAGAGCTGCACCAGGAGCAGTATTGTCTGGTGTTATGGAATAGAGTTCACGGCACAGTCTGTCCAGACTGCTGTAGAAGTTTATAGTATCATTTGTTTTTTTATTTTTTTCATTCTGAATA
>ONFP01000153.1:0-3223 GCA_900317105.1 uncultured Succinatimonas sp.
TGATGATATCAAAGAGATTGGCTCTGTTCCTGTACTTCTGAAGCTGATATCTTGAAAAGCTTTCAATTCTTTTCTTCCATAATCTTTTTAAGAAGGAGGGAAGTCTGTTCTTGCCTTTATAGAAATAAAGATAGAGATCAAACTGTTTTTTGATGTCCATTGGACTGCTGGTTATTCTTTTTAAACCTTCTCTTATGTCAGATCTCCAGTCTTTGTAGGGATGAAGCATATACATCAGCAGAAAAAAAGGATTGAACCTCATTTCATAGTTTTCATAAAGTTCAACTGCAACCTTAACAACTGCAGCAGGATCAGCTCTAAGAGCATCCAAAATAATATTCTCAGAGTACTTTCTTAAGTCCTCATCATATGTTAGATAGAACTTAGTCTCGTTATAGACTCCTGAGGCAAAATGCTGTTTTAGCGCTGTTATAGCAGAGAGATTGCAGCTCCATCCTCCTGTAAAAGAATGATCAAAGCCTGGCTGTATCCTTTTGTAATCATCGCCTGTAAGAGTTCTGGTTTCATTTGGATAGAATGTCATCAAATCACCTCTTTGAAGGATAGCCTGAGCTTTTGAGTATGAAAGGCTAGGGTAAAGCTCTCTGAGAAATCATGGATCGCTGATATCTGAAATAAAAAGTAAGCGACCCCACGAGTGTAACGCCTGACCGGATCAGACAATCCTCCGGATGATTGCCGAACATGGTCGGACAAAATCATAAGACAAGACGCTACACCGTTTTTACGCTTCAGAGAGCTTTACCCTGAACTCTCATTTGTTTAAAGAATAAATCAGGACTGTTCCAGATCCTGCATGCTGTTGGATTATTTTTTTATCCAGAAAAGAATCTCTTAAGGTTAAGAAAAGATGATCGTTTTTTTGATTGAGAATTCCTGATACAGTCTGAAAACTCAAAATCATAATCTAGTAAAGTTATCTGTATTCAGCAGGAGTCTAGGCTGTCTGAATTATTGTGGAATATTGTGTTTGCAATTTTCTAAAAAAAGGCCAAAATGATTTTCTGTCATAAGGCTTTCACTTTTGTTGCATTTAAAAAAAGGTTACTCATAAAATGGATATCAAAGGACTTATAGCTCTGGCTTTTGGTACATTAGGTTTGGGCATTACAGAATATGTAGCTATGGGACTGCTGCCTTATCTTTCAGCAGATTTCTCGGTCACAATAGCTCAGGCCGGTCACGCAATCTCAGCATATGCACTTGGCGTTGCCATCGGAGCTTTCATGATTATCTTTATGAGAAGGCTCAGATTAAAAAGTATCCTTCTGATCCTGATTCTGATCCATCTGTTTGGCAATGCCTTAACCTGTGTGGTGGATAATTTTAATTATCTTCTGATCTCCCGTTTTATTGCCGGCTTGCCTCATGGCTGTTTTTTCGGTGTGGGCTCTATCATTGCTCAGCGCCTGGTAAAGGCAGGGAAGGGGACAAGTGCCGTTGCAATCATGACGGCAGGTATGACTGTTGCCAATGTCTTTGGCGTACCATTAGGTACCGCTCTTGCCAATTCCTTATCCTGGAGAGTCATTTTCATTATTGTCGCAGTATGGGCTCTTTTCGTTCTGCTCAGTGCAGTGCTGTGGATTCGTGATGTTGGCGGTATTGAAGATCGTGGCTTTAAGAATCAGTTTTCCTTCATGAAGACTAAATCTCCATGGCTGGTACTCGGTGCCACAATGTTTGGTAATGCTGGAATTTTCTGCATGATGAGTTACGTAAGTCCTCTGCTCACAGACTTGGGTTCGGTATCTTTGGAGTATGTTCCTGCCGTCATGGTCTGCATGGGCATTTTTATGGTTGCCTTCAATCTGATATCAGGCAAACTATGTGATCATTTCACTCCTGGTATTGTCGCCTCCTACTGTCAGCTATGTGCGGTCGTGTTACTTCTGATAATAGCTCTTTTAGGCCAGTATAATGCTCTTATCATTACTCTTATCTGTTTGAATGCGGGCCTTCTTTTTGCAATCTCCTCACCAGAACAGGTGGCGATTCTTCACACTGCACCGGCAGGACTGCTGGTGGCTGCATCCTGTGTTCAGGCCGCCTTTAATCTTGGCAATGCTATAGGTGCTTATGCAGGTGGTATTCCATTCAGCTTTGATCTCTCCATTAGACTTGTTACTGTTATCGGTGCAGCTCTTGCCCTGATTGGTTTTGTCTCGCTTTTTGTATATGCCAGAAAGTATGAAAAGACAGCCATGAAGGAATACTTTGATATGACCGGCATGAGCAGTAAATAGCCTTTCATACCATAAAAAAGTAAAGGTCAGGTTCAGTGGGTTAATCTGAGGCCAGAGTAATGGTGAGCATCTGGTTTTTATAGGGATTTAGAGCAGGAAAAAACAGAAGCAGGCAATGCTGACAGGTATAGACATCAGCGAAGCCAAAAAATGTAAGCAGGAGTTTCCAAAGGCAAACCTTCTGTAGTTGATTTTTTTCTGATTCAGCGGCTAGCTATTTTGGTAACCGCTGTGATATTCAATTTCAAACGAATTAATCCTGTACTCTAGTATGCATCAATATTCCATGCAAGATAAAGAGGAATACTGAATGTAGGCGTACTTTCACACAGATTCTCTCCTATGTTTTTCTGTGATAGTTTTATTCCCTTTGCAGGGGTATATTTTTTGCAGTACTGTTTATAACTTTTTGCTTGAGTATTATCTGCAGCCTTAACTTCGACAGGGATGATATTACCGTTTTGCTCATAAAGAAAATCTACTTCTGCGGTGTTGCCTGAACGCCAGAAATATGGCTCCTTTCCTCTGGAAATAAGTTCGGTTAAAACATAATTCTCAGTAAATGCCCCCTTGTATCTCCTGTACAGCTCTGTTTCGTTGATTATTGTTTCAGGAGAAACTTTAGATTTAGCACGTAATAAGCCAATGTCTGAAAAATAGACTTTAAAATATGTTTTATCTGTAAATCCTGATAATGGTAGTTCAGGAGTTACAACAAGTTCTGTTTTTTTTATGAGTCCTGCATCATTTAGCCACTGCAGAGCATCTTCAAGATCTGCTGCTCTTTTTCCTTCCTTAACATGTGAGAATACAAACTTGTTATTTTCTTTTGCTAACTGAACAGGCACTGAGTCCCATACCCAGCGTATTTTCGGAAATTCAGAAATGGGGGCATGTTTTGCGAAATCATCTGCGTAATCACTAAGTATTTCGTTCTGGATTTCTTCAACTTCCTC
>ONFP01000153.1:3289-3951 GCA_900317105.1 uncultured Succinatimonas sp.
GTGAGAGGTTCTGAATACAGTTTTGGTATTTCTCGATCTGTTGTCCAATTTTTCAGAGTTTCAATAAGATCACTTCGATCATTTGCAATTACGAATTCCTTAAAATTCATGGGATATAACTGTAATCTGTTTACTTTGCCAACAGGGAAGGAAATATTTTGCTGTCTTAAGGCAACCCCCAAAAGCGAACCTGCGCATACAACATGAAGTTCGCGTAGATCTTCACAGAAATACTTTAAAGATGTTATTGCTTTTGGGCATTCCTGTATCTCGTCGAAAAACAGAAGTGTTTTTCCTGGAATAATGTCTGTTTTATACTGTCTTCCTATCTCAGTAATAATTCTCTTTACATCAAGATCAAAGTCGAAAATTTCGGCAATCCTTTCCGATTTTTCAAAGTTAATGTACACATAATTCTTAAAATTATCCTGAGCAAATTTTTCTATTATATAGGTTTTACCACACTGTCTCACTCCTGACAGAAGCAAAGGTTTTCTTCTATCTTTGTTTTTCCAGTTGATAAGGTCAGTCAAAATTTCTCTGTACATAAAACTTTCCTGTTTTTGAGGTATTTCTACTGTTAAGTTTAGTAAAAGTCCTATGATTTTTGCAAGAAAATTACAAAAAGTCCTATGACTTTTGCAAGAAAAATACAAAAAGTC
>ONFP01000023.1 GCA_900317105.1 uncultured Succinatimonas sp.
GTTGCCATAATATAGCTACAAATATTTAATAAAAATTTGACACAGATTAAATTTTAACTGTTTGAAATAAAGGATTAATTAGGAGAATTTGAAGAGAGGAATTTATAGAAAACTGTCAAAGATGTAAATTGCCTAAAAAAAGTGCAATTCCAAGATGATCACAATATGGAAATTATAAAAAAAAAAAAAAGAGTATAATCCCAATTAAACAAAAACATAACAAAAATAATAATAATACAATAGCGGTAAGGGTTATAAAGCACTCCCTTATGTAGGGTGATTTTATATTAAGCCATTTGGAAGGAGTTTCTCCCAACTTATTCATATTATATGAATAGGATTTCATATAATATGAATGGAATGCCTCACCAATTGTGTAAAAATCACACTTAATATGTATTGTTAAAAACAATTAGGTAAATAGTAGGTAAATAGTGATAATGTCCCAGAACGGTGATGAACTTAAGTTCAGGAAAGCTTATTCTGATCGAGTTGAGTTTAAAAGCTTTAACGAGAAGAATCCTGAAATATACAGCAATTCAAGATTTTCTTTAATTAGAGAACTAGCCACAGAAGCAGCACCTGCGGTTACTGATATCAAAAGTGCAGCATCAGTTAAAGAGCTTCTGTCAGTTACCCCTAAAAACGAAAGAGAAGAAAGAGAAGCTCAGACTAGAGTTGCCCTTTCATCTTCTGCATCTATACAGAAGAAAAAAGCCTCTTCCTTAAAATCATTTCTCATAAAGAATTCTGAAGAACAGATTCAGGATAAAGTATCCCCTCTTACAGACAAGTTACCTGCTGCACCTGCGGCAAACGCAACTTCTCATAAAGAGGGAAATAATACAGTAGCTGTTACAGCTGCAAATGCAGAAAAGACCTCAGCTAAAGACATTTCCACCGAGCCAAAGGAAGAAATATCAGTTGCAAATGAGAGTATTGTTGTAAAAAAGCAATCCAAGCCATTTTCTTCTCTATTCAGATCATCTATCACATCCGAATTCAGAGGCAGAAAAACAGACTCTCTTCAGGATTTGTATAAAAGATTGTTGAATAACTAACTGTTAAGAAACAATATATTTAACGAGTATTTTTTATTATGCCAGTAATCAGTGTTTGTTCTCCAAAAGGCGGTGTTGGTAAAACCACCGTTGTTGCCAATCTAGCATATGCATTCTCAAGAGCAGGAACCAAGGTAATTGTGGTTGATTTTGATCCTCAGAATGCACTAAGACTTTATTTCGGTCTGCCTTTAAATGATGAAAGAGGCTATGTTTCTACCCCTAATACAGACTGGACCAACGCCTGTATTAACATCGACAAGAATCTTTACATGCTTCCTTTTGGCAAATCCAATAAGGAACAGCGAGCACTCTTAGATGAAGCAATGGCTGAGCCTGACTTCTTCAAGAATGTTCAGGGAGGATTATTCAATAATCCGGATATTCTTATAATTGCCGATTTCGCACCTGGTTATACTCAGGCTTTAGAATCTATTGCCTCTGTATCAGATATGCAGATTGTGCCACTGATTGCAGATGCCGCATCTATTTCATTATTCTCCCAGCTGATGTCTGGCGGTCTTATGGACGGGCTTGTCGGAGGAGGACTAGGTTTTTACATCATTCTGAATCAGATTGATAACCGAATTAAGTTAAATCGAGAAGTTCAGAACTTCTGTGAACAGAACTTTAAAGATCAGCTTCTGGGAATGATTCACAGAGATACCTCTGTAATTGAAGCTGCCGGTCAGCAGATGGCTGTATTTGACTATAACAAAAACTCAGCAGCTGCCTTTGATATTGAAATTATCGCCAAAAAGGTAGCACAGAGACTTGGCTTTGTAGTTAACAAGGAAACCATGATTATCAATCCGTTAAGAAAGGAAAAGAACTAAAGTTCGATAGGGTTATCCATGAAACACCATTTATTTGTATCTCTGTTTTTAATCTTTGTCGCACTGCCAATTCTGATCCTGATGGTAGTTGCCCCAATGAGTACACACAATCAGTTTATCTATGGAATAACCATGGTTACAACCTGTTTTGTGGCTCATTTCATGTCCAAAAAACATTTCGTGTCTTTAGGAATTCTGCTGGTTGCAGTTATCTCATCAACAAGATACATGTTCTTCAGAATTACTCAGACCCTGGATTTTCCATCCTGGATTGACATGTTCTTCGGATATCTGCTGCTTTTTGCTGAAATCTATATTTATATTGTTCTGCTTTTAAGCTTCTTCCAGCTGTCATGGTCATTAAAAAGAAAGATTGTTCCTCTGCCAAAGGATACCTCTCTATGGCCTACAGTGGATGTATATATTCCTACATACAACGAATCTCTGGATGTGGTTAAGGATACTGTGCTTGCAGCTCAGTGCATGGAGTATCCAAGAGATAAGATGAAGATCTACATCCTTGATGACGGTAAACGTAAGGAATTCGCTTCATTTGCCACTGAAGCTAATGTAGGCTACATCACCAGAACCAAAAATGATCACGCAAAGGCAGGTAACCTTAATCATGCCATGAAGCTTACCGACGGAGAGCTGATTGCAATTTTCGACTGTGATCATATCGCCACCAAGATCTTCCTGCAGTCAACTGTAGGAGCTTTCTTAAAGGATTCTAAACTGTCCCTGATACAGACTCCTCACCATTTCTACTCTCCAGATCCTATTCAGAGAAATCTGTATTTAGGAAGGGATATTCCTGCTGAAAACGATCTGTTCTACGGACCTATTCAGAGAGGAAATGACAACTGGAACGCAACCTTCTTCTGTGGTTCCTGCGCGGTTATCAGACGTAAGGCTCTAGATGAAATCGGAGGCTTTGCTGTTGAGACCGTTACCGAGGATGCTCACACAGCATTAAGACTTCAGCGTAAAGGTTGGAAAACCGCTTATCTTGATCATATTCTGGCAGGTGGTCTTGCAACAGAGCGTTTGGTTCTGCACCTTCAGCAGCGTAACCGCTGGGCACGTGGAATGGTTCAGATTTTCCGTCTGGACAATCCGCTGTTAGGAAGAGGACTTACTTTTGCACAGAGACTCTGTTATCTTTCTGCAACCATGTATTTCTTCTTTGCCATTCCGGTACTGATATTCCTGTTTACACCAGTATTATATCTGCTCTTTGGTGTATCTATTGTTCATGGCTCTGTAGAACTGCTTCTGTCCTACGCTATACCGCATCTGATTCTGTCCATATTTGCCTCTTCAAGACTTTACGGTAAATACAGATACAGCTTCTGGGGTCCTATTTACGATCTGGTTTTATCCTTCCATCTGGTACTGCCAACAGTCGTAACCCTGTTCTCACCTCACCACGGATCCTTTAATGTGACCGATAAAGGTGACACTGTGGACAAGTCCTATTTTGATGCGCTGTCAGTTAGACCTCATCTGATTGCATGGGGAATTCTGTTCCTTTCAATTGTGATAGGAAGCTTAAAGCTATTTATTCCAAACTACTTTGACGCTCAGCTTGAACCAACCATTCTTAATATAGGATGGACAGTGTTCAATCTGGTACTGCTGACTGCAGCTATCTGTGTTGCAAGAGAAACAGCCAACAAGAGAAAGACAGTCCGTCTCTATGTGGAAACTCCTGTAAATATCTATCAGGAAAGCGGTCACTGTTCAAGAACTCTGATGCGAGACCTGTCAATGACAGGATGTCGTGTTGACAACTTTGAAAACGGTGAACTTAATCTTTCTGAAGATCCTATCTCTCATATTGAGATCAGGACCGACAAGCACACCTTCTGTGTACCAGTGGAGAGAATCATTCCTGCTTTTGGAAAGGATGAGTTTATCCATATGAGATTCCTTGATGTTGATATTGATTCAAGACGTGAATTTGTAAGATTACTGTTCTCCCGTGCTGACACCTGGGTAAGACCAGAGTACAAGCAGGATAATCCTTTCAGATCATTTATCACAATTTTAGGCTGTATTAAGGATTCTCTAAGAGGAAAACGTCGCCAGGACAACATTCATATTGCAGTGGTGGATATCAATGAATAATTTTACAAAAGTACTTTTACTTACATCTGCATTAGCATTCTCCACCCATGGATTTGCAGATGAGAATGATGCTAACGCAAAAAACAGAGAGCTTCCTCAGGCTCTTCAGGAAATCCTTTTAAATTCTACTCCGTTAGAGCAGAACGAAAATTACTTCACTGAACTATCAAGCAGCGATAATTTCAATGTCAGTACTCAGGAAAAAAAGGATGTAGCATATAGTGCAGAGCTTACCTTTGAAAAGCTGGGATTTCCACAGGGTATAACCATGACCTTAGGGCAGAAGCAAAGTGGACTGAACTTTACTCTGCCAACAGACAAGATCATTACCAAATCAAAGCTTGAGCTGTTTATTTCAGCAACTGAGAATATGGCTCAGAAAAGCCCTCATTTTACCGTGCTGCTGAATAACCAGGAGCTGGGTTCAATTGTAATTTCCAATGTCGAAACATCTGGATATGAGCTTAATGTACCTTCAGAATACCTTGCACAGGAAAACAGTCTCACCTTTGAGATTGAAGAAGGTCTTTCAGCAGACTGTCAGATTGACTATACCGGTTTCAATGAAATCAGTATAGAAGGAAACAGTTTCCTGACTGTTGAAGGAAATGCTCTTGAGATTGACTCAGATCTGACACTGTTCCCTTTGCCATTTTTTGATAAATACGAAATCAGCAAGGGAAAAGTTGAATATGTATTCTCAAGAAAACCTGATGCATCTGTAATCAAAGCAGCGCATATGCTTTCATCTTTCTTCGGAGACAAGGCTGATTATAGAGGAATTCAGTTCAAGGTATCCTATGACAAATTGCCTCACAATCACTCAATATTCTTTGGAAAGCCAAAAGAAAAGATAGCCGGTATCAGTCTGCCAGAAAAGAAAGGTGTGTACATAAAAGACAATCCTTATTTCTATCCTTACAAGATAATCTTTGTAGTGGCCGAGACTGATGAGGAATTCGAAAACGAAATTCTGCAGCTGTGCGATCCTATTTTCTCTCCTAATGAGAGACTTGTAGATGTATCCTACTATCCCGTCTATTCAAGAACTGTAACCGAAAGTACAGAATATGATGCACCAAAGTGGATTTCAACAAACAGAAAAGTCTATCTGAGAGAACTTTTAACAGCAGGACAGTCCCTGACCACCAATGGATTCTGGCATAACTCTATTCATCTGCCATTTAGAACCGCACCAGATCTGTTTATGATGTACGATGGTCAGGCAGATCTGTATGTATCATACGAGTTCCCAGCTGAGAAAGAACTTAATGAGAGACAATCTGGTCTTAATGTTTCCCTGTCAGGAATTTTCCTGGATAAACTGCCTGTTAACAAAAAAGGTCTTCTTGAGAACATGTGGCGTCTGTTTGGAGGAAATGCAAGACAGACATACCGTCATGTACAGCTTGACCCATCTTATATCTACGGAGAGAATGACATCGAGCTGTATTTTGATTTAAGACTCAATGACAATGTACCATGTTCTGTATTCCAGAATCAAAACATCAAGAGTGTGATCGATTCCTCAAGCTACATCGATCTGTCTCATTCTGTTCACTATGCAAGACTGCCAAATCTGTCCTACTTTGTGGGTGCGTCCTTCCCATTCTCAAAATATGCAGATTATTCACAGACAGCTATTCTGCTGCCGGAAAATCCTACCGAGAATGAGCTAAAGGCTCTGTTTGACATGTCTGCCCGCAGCGGAGAAGCTACAGGTGCAATTATTTCAAAGCCAATGGTTCTCATGGGCTTAAACGAGGTCCAAAAGCATGAGCAGGAGCTGGAGGCTAAGGATATTCTGATTGTTTCAACTCTTGTAAACAAGAATTTCCTGTCTGTATTATTTAGAAACTCAGCTTTCACCTTCAACGGTTTTGAGCTAAATATCTATGACTACGGAATTCTGAATTTCAGAGGCGGTGTGATGCGCGGTCTTGAAAGACTGTTCTCTGGTGATTTCAGAAATCAGAATGCCGACGCCAACCGTTACGTTAGAACCTCTCTTGCCTGGAGAGGCTTTTTAAGTATGCTCTCTCCTTTCGACTCAGAGAAAATCGCTGTAGTAGTAACAGCTACTGACGACAAGGAAATAGCAAAGCTTTCCGACGATCTCGATGATCCTCAGGTAAATCGTGAAGTAGGAGGAGATCTTACCGTTATCTCAGGAGATAAACGAGTCGTTAAGTATACAGTGGGTGATTTCATCTATTCAGGTAATGTATCAACTCTCTTTAAAATCATGCATTTTGCCGGTGAGCATATTCTGTGGCTGGCAATTTTCTCTGTATTCATAGTTATGATGCTGTCACTGATTATTTCCAAGATTCTGCAGAAACGAGCTGTAAGACGTCTTGAAGAAGGCGGCTACCACAAAGGTGAATAAGGGATTAGGGTTTAGAGTATGAAAAATAGTAATTTCAATAAAAGCATTTTAGCCATTGTCCTGGCTCAATTACTGATCCCTGCAGCCTATGCTGCAAATGACGGTTCCGGAATGAGTTCAGGAGCAAATTCAAATTACGCTCAGGGAACAGGAAATTCTGGTAATTTAACAGAGAACCTCTTTAATCAGGCTAAATTCTGGCATGACAAATTCCAGCATCAGAAAGCAGCGCAGGCCTTAAACAGGATCCTTTTAACCGATCCAAACAATGAGGAAGCTCTGTACTACATGTCCTTATGGGCATCTGAAATCAACCAGTCAAAGACTGCAAAAACCTATAAAGACAGACTTGCAAAGGCTAATCCAAACAGCTCTTATCTTGAGCAGCTGAACCGTGCGCAGAATATGTCAAATCTCTCAGCAGAACAGCTTAATCATGCAAGATCCTTAAGCCAAAGCGGTAATATTTCTGGAGCTATTGCTGAATACCGTAAGATGTTCTCAGGCAATGTACCTCCAAGCTCTCTGGTATCAGAGTACTATCTGACCATGGCCGGCGACAAGGTTTACTATGACAAGGCGGTAAATGATCTTGTTACCTACATCAGAAACAACCCTAATGATGTCAACGCTCAGGTAACCTACGGTAAGATTTTAACCTACCGTAAGGCAACTCTGCGCAAAGGTATTGAGCTTTTAGAGTTCTACTCCAACCGTTCACAGGATGCTGACAAGGCTCTGCACCAGGCACTGTTATGGCTCACTCCAACAACAGCAGATGAAGAGATTTACAAACGCTATGCCGCAAGACATGGTAATAATTCTGATGTAATAAAACACTATGAAGAGACCATTATCGGCAGTCTGACCGAAAAAGCCTACTCAAAGAGAGCTTCGGACAAGAAAGGCTCTATTGAAGAGTTTGAGAAGATTCTCAACCGCAATCCAAACAATCAGAATGCCCTCGAAGCATTAGGCTATATCTATCTTGAGGATAAGGACTACTCCAAAGCATCAGATTATCTGCAGAGAGCTGCTGATCAGGGAGGAAGCAAGGCCGCCAAGCTAGGTCATGATGCACTTATGGCAAGAGCAAACTTCAATCTGTCTTTAAACAACTATGCTCAGGCCAATGCCATCATAGATGAGGTTTTAGCATCTACACCAAATGACAAGGATGCCCTCTTTATCAAGGCAAATATAAATCTGAAACAGAAGAATCTGCCTGCAGCAGAAAAAGCCTTAACAGATATCCTAGCACAGGATCCTTCCAATGAAGGTGCTATTGAGTCACTGTACTATCTGTACCGTAATGCAGGAAATCAGACAAAGGCTAAAGAGCTTTTAGACCAGGCTCCACTGATGCTGCGCGACAAGATCCTCAAAGCCACAACCGTAAAGCCTTACGTTGATCCTGTTCCTGGTATCAGACGCAATGCGGAGAATCTGGCCCAAAGCGGTAATATTGAAGGCGCTGTTGACGTTTTAAATGCAGGAGTCAACAAGTATCCAAAATCCACCTGGCTGCATTACGATCTTGCCAAATATCTGACCAAACAGGGTTACAGTGCCGGTGCAAATTCTCATATCCAGTATCTAATCCGTCAGGGTGCAAGCAATGAGGATTTATATGCAGGAGCCATGCTGCTAAATGAGCAGAAGCAGTACGCAATGGCCTTAAACGCAATCTCAAGAGCAGGAGCTTCCAATCATAAGGCAAGAGCTTTAAAGGAAGAGATTTTAAGAAACAGAACCTTCTCAGAGGTTGAACTGTATCTGCAACAGGGAAATCCTCAAGCCGCCCTGAATACGCTTCAGTCCATGAATATCTCCCCTGCCACACTAAAGACCAGTCAGTTAGGTCATCTTGCTTATCTGTACTTAAAGTGTGGTCAGAAGGATAGAGCTTTAGATCTTGCAAATCAGGCCATGTTAAGATCACAGGATCCTACAGCAGGAATTGATGATTATGCTGATATCGTTACCGTTTATACAGAAACCGGTAATTACGATAAAGCACGTGAAATCACCAACAATATGTCTATCCTTGCAAATTCAAGTGCAAAGGCTATTGATGATCTGAGTGTTGGTGATTCAATCCGCAAGGCAGATGCACTGCGTGAACTTAAGCGCCATGCCGATGCCTATGACACTCTGTATCCTCTGATTCAGGCAAATCCAGACAGTCCAGCTCTGAATATGGCAATGGCCCGTCTGTATCAGGATAACGGCATGTATGATGAGGCATATACCATCTATGAGAATGTTTTAAGAACAGATCCAAATTCTCAGGATGCTCTGAAAGGTGCTATCAATGCCGCAATGGCCAACAAGGAATACGAAACAGCAACTCAACTTGCCCAGAGACTGGCTCCTAGTGATGATCCTCAGACTTTGACCCTGATGGCAAGAGTTGATAACGAGAATAAGAATTACGAGGGGGCCCTGGCAAAGTTAAAGCGAGCTCGTACTTTATTAGACGGCCGTTATGAGATTCTGCCAGACTCTCATTTATCAACCTCTATGAGTGCACCTGCAAATACCATTGTGCACCAGCCAGGAAATCCGTTCTCAAACAGAAAATCATCTTTATCTACTGTAAGTCAGCCTGATAAGGTTGTACTTCCATGGACTGTTGGCGGCAGTGCAACCAAAACTGCAGTTAATATGACTCCAAAGGATAGGAAAAAGTCTCTTGATGAAGTTAACTTCATGATTCGTGAGCTTCAGGATAAACTTGCAACCACAATTTCTGTAGGAGTTAATACAAGACAGAAACGAGGTGAAGCAGGCTTAAGCAAGGTTAATTCTCTGGAAGTACCTGTTACTTTCTCCACTCCTGTATTTGACAGTGCAAAACTTGATCTGACCATTACTCCAAATACAATGTATGCAGGAAATGTTTCTAGTCAGTCTTCAGAGAAATGGGGAACCAATGCGCTTAACATTGGTGTACAGAATCTGTCCTATAGAGTTAATTCTATTAATTCTAATTTTGAATCAGCTGTAATTTCCAAGTATCAGACTCAATATAATTATGCTGTAGCGAATGGAGATGAAGCAAAATATACAACTGAGTGGAGTGATGCAAATGATAATCAGTTACTGGGTATTATTACCTCAAATTATTCAGGTATTACCTCAACTGATTCATCAGATTTTAAAACTATAAAGGCTTTTATTAAGAGTTTCTTAGCCAATCATCCAAATCTTAATGCTAAATATTCGGAAGGATTCGCGGAACAGCTTGTAAGCGCACTAAAAACTTTCCAGGAGGGAAATGGTTTTTCAAATCTATCTCTTGCAGATGTCATAACTTTATTCCAGAGTTCTCTTGATGCCTCTGAAATGAATTTAACAACAGAGGAAGGTGTTGCAAAACTAAAGGCATTCTTTGCTAAATTCGGTGACCTTGGAAAAACTATGTACGCTGTAAATCAGTATTCTGAGGCAACATCTGTCATGTCCAACGCAAAGGTAAACAGAGGTTCTGGTGTAGGATTTGACCTTGGTTTGTCGGGTGATGACTACAGAGTCAACATGGGTGTAACTCCTGTTGGAAAAGACGGAACCACCCTGACCGGAGGAATATTCTACAGATATCCTGTATCAATGCATGGAGAAATGAGATTCAATCTGTCGCGTACAGCAGTCAAAGACTCACTGCTGTCATACTATGGTTATAAGGATATTATGTCCGGAACCTACTGGGGTGGTGTAACCAAGAACGGAGGTAAAATTGAATACGGTTATGATGATGGATTCTTAGGTGGTTACCTTGGAGGTTCATATTATAACTATAGAGGTAAAAACGTTCTATCTAACTCAAGTTTCGGTTTAAATACAGGATTATATGTTCATCCTATAAAGCCAACCATGTACCAGGATTTAACTGTTGGTATCGATTTAAATTACGAGAACTTCAAACATAACGAAAACAACTTTACCTTTGGTCACGGCGGATATTTCTCACCTCAAAAATACTTTGTGGCTTCAATTCCTGTTAGATACAGGAAAAAGACTGAGAATATGATATTAACCTCAGAAGTATCTCTGGGCTATCAGAACTATCACTTAAACGAGGAAGATTACTTCCCAACAAATTCTGCATATCAGAGTGCTGCGGAGTACCTTGCAGGCTTTGGCTTTATCAAGAAAGCAAAACATGACGCCAAGGACGAAAGCGGTATTGGTGGCTCAGCAAAGGTTGTCCTCGATTACTACCTGCTTGACGACCTGATGGTCGGAGGCTCAATCGGATACAATACCTTTGGCGAATACAAGGAAATGTCTGAAATGCTGTACATCAAGTCTGTTCTTGGAGGTATGTAAGAATGAAAAGCTATTTCTCTACCTCATATAAGCAGGATGTTAACGGCTACGTGGAAATTCTGGTGCAGATCATCAAAATGATGAATATGAATGCCAGCAATTCCGAAGTAAATGACTTTCTATTTGAAGTTGGAGTGAACCTTGCAAATCAGCACTCCGTAAAGGCTGCAGACACACTATCTGCTCTCCATGTCGAGATAAACGAGATCCTCTCAAAGCTTGGATTTGGTGTCTGTCAGATCGAGGATGCTAACAATCGTGTTATTATTAAGCATCATGATCTTCCTGTAATTGAAGACAGGGAGTTCAAGGATAAGTGGCTACAGTATTTCAGTGTGATTATGTGCGGGCTGTATAACTGCTGGTTCCGACAGACAGGTGCACCAGCAGAGCTTATCTGCCGTATCAAGGAAATCATTTCCCCTTGTGATGCTGTATTCGAGTTTAAACGAGCATAAACATAGGCAGGCGATCTATGAAGATTAAAGAGCTTTTAAAAAAATCCATTACAGCAGCATTTGTGCTTTTATCACTGACATCTACAGCCTTTGCTTCTGCCTGGGATGACTATAAACAGAGATATCTTTCAGCTGACGGCTCTATCATAGATACCGGAAATAACAGAATTTCCCATACCGAAGGTCAGAGCTACGGTCTGCTTTTTTCTCTGTATTATGATGATCAGGAAAGCTTCTCTAAGATTTTAAACTGGACTGATAACAATCTTTTCAATCAGGAAAAAGGTCTTTATATCTGGGCTTATAAAAGACATGAGAATGATCCACTAACAGATAAAAACAATGCTACAGACGGTGATCTGATGATTGCCTGGGTGCTGCTTGAAGCTGGTAAGAAGTGGAATAAGCCAGAGTACAGAAAAAAAGGAGAAAAACTTCTTTCTGTAATTCAGAACACACTGATTATAGACTTTGCTAAAAGACCGGTATTACTGCCAGGACTTGTAAGTTTTCTTGAGAACAGCCGTATCACTATAAACCCTTCCTACTATATCTATCCAGCATTAAAAGCTGTAAACAAACACACCTATCAGAAAAAATGGAAACAGCTTGCGGATGAGGGAAAAAAACTGATTACTGCAGTTGAAGACAGAAAAGTTCCAATCACTCCTGACTGGATTACTCTGGATCTCAACGGAAAAGTTCAGGTTTCAGACAGATGGCCTGCACGATCAAGCTATGATGCCATCAGAGTTCCTCTCTATCTTTACTGGGAGGATGAGAATGCGCCAGAACTTGCTGAGTGGAAAAAGTGGTTTTCCTATTTCCCTGCTAACAGTACTCCTGCCTACGTGGATGTACTCTCAGGAGAAAAAGCTAATTACAACATGAGTTCAGGACTTCTGAACGTCAGAAAGCTGGTTTTAGGAGAAAGCGTTTCTGAGCCAGTTTTCACCGACAAGGATGACTATTACAACGCAAGTCTGTCCATGCTTGCATATTTAGCTTACAATCATGCCTTCTCACAAAAATAATCATGACTAAAGCACGAATATCTTTTCGTGCTTTGTATATGTTCATGATGCACAACTGAGATTTTAGGCTAAGAACCTTTTAATTTGTTCATTATCCCGGATCTTTCCTATACTTGAGATAGAGTTATAGGAGAGCTGCTATGAAAATCTCACTTGAGTCCTATCTTGTAAAAGACAAAATTTCTCTAGCTGATATCAGCACCAAAGCTGATCCAAAAGTTAAAAGAGATGAGGTTGAATCATCCTTATTCCCACAGATAACCCAGGAAATCTGTACGCTGCAGGAAAAACTCTGGGCCGAGAATAAACATGGCCTGATTATTCTTTTCCAGGGAATGGATGCAGCAGGAAAGGATAGTGCTGTTAAAAGAGTATTCTCTGAAGTAAATCCTGCCGGACTATCCATTGTTTCCTTCAAAGCACCTTCCGAAGAAGAGCTTGATCATGATTACTTATGGAGAATCAACAGAGCCCTTCCGCCTCGCGGAGTAATAGGAATCTTCAACCGTTCTCATTATGAGGATGTGGTAACGGTAAGATTGCATGATCTGATCAAAAATGGACCTCTTCCTGACGAAATTAAAAACGACTCTGATATCTGGAAGGACAGATACGACCAGATATGTAACTGGGAGAAATATCTTTATCAGAACGGCTTTCATATGATTAAGATTTTTCTTCATGTCTCAAAGGATGAACAGCGAAAACGTCTGGCAGAGAGACTCATTAATCCTGATAAGCATTACAAATTTGATCTTGGTGATATCAGAGAACGCCAGTACTGGGATCGATATCAGGATTTATACAGTGATATGCTGTATCGATCATCTACCAAATATGCCCCATGGTATGTACTTCCTGCAGATAACAAATGGTTTACAAGATTACTGATAGCAATGCTGGTACGGGATACTCTGAGAGCAATTGATCCGCAGTTTCCGGAATTATCTGATGATGTCAAAAGCCAGATTCATACAGTCAAATCTCTATTTGAAGATGTTGACATGAAGGATTTTGGAGATGCAATTTTAAAGCTCTCTAAGTCAAAGAAAAAGTAAAGCTCTCCAATTTTTACAGTTGTAATTGCTTTTCCTTGTACGAGAAAGGTTATCTTTTTCACAAAATCATCAGATCAAAGGCTCGAATACCAATTTCGAGCTTTAAAAAAATCTCTTTATATTCCATACTTTATATATAACATATATGAAGATATATCTCATCAGTAAGGATGTATCGGAGGAGTTTTTATGATTAAGGTTAGCTACGGTTCAAAAAGTCTGGAGAGTCTGAATCGCAATAAAAATGGAAACAGTAAAAAACAGAAAAAAGACCCTCATCAGGAAAAGATGACTAACATGATACATTCCATAATGGGTGATTTAGAAAGTGTCATCAGAAAAGGAATTGAACAGCAGAAAGCGGGGACAAGAAATATGAATGAAGTATTAGAATCTGTTGAAGGACTGTTTGGAATAAAAGCAAAAGAAGAATCTGATAATACCTTCTCTATTGACGGTACTGTTTTTACAGCTGAAGAGCTTCAGAAGGCTGTGGGAGTAATAAAAGGAGTAGAAGGAGAAATATCCGCTCACATCACCGAGTCAAAGCTCCTTGATTACATCAATTACGCCCATTTTGAGATTGCTCGAAATGTCGTTGGCAAATACGCAAAGAAGAATCTGAATATCCAGCAGGGAGAACTTGTCAACAAGGCCTTAAACAGCTTTATTAACAAAGCTCAGGAGGTTCACGACACCATCATCGAGCGTATTTTTGAGAAAACTCAGGATAAATACTACGGCTACAAGGTTACTGATACTGGCGTAAATGATGATCTTGCAACAGTAACAGGAGATAAAGTAGTTGCTTCTAATCAGGACCTGATAAACAGGATCACTTCCCTTTTCAGTACAGCGGATTTCTCAGACTCAGCAGCTGTTTCCAAGGTTATAAAAGATTTCAAGGAAATGGTAATTCCTGCCTATAAGGAAGTCACTGAAGATACCGAAAAACTTGAAGACAAGCTTAGCTATGATGAGTTAAGTTTAACCAAGACAATAAAAAACTTTATGAATCACGCATCTGACTGAGCCTAGTCAGAAATAGCAGAATTTTTATATAGAAAAGCGGCTCACAACATTCTTTTCAGAAGTTTGTGAGCCTTTTTTTGTCTGATATTCAAAATGTCTATTTTCTTCAGATTATAACTGCAGAAAACCTTTCTGATTATCTTTACACGAGCTTATTTTCTGCCGTTATAAAGATATAATTACTCTCTTTGTCTTCTGTCGTGATTACTATAGTATTCAGACTTAGCTGCATACATTTTTCTATCAGCACTTTTAAGTGATTCATCAAGCTTTCGAGAATCGTCGCACCATTCAAACCCGATAGATAAGGATACGCTATTTCCAATCTTAGAGGCCTCAAGAAGATTATCACGAATCGATTCAAATGAACCTATAGAAATATTCGGAATAATAGCGATAAATTCATCGCCTCCATTTCTATAGACATTATTTTCTCCGCAGAATCTGAAAAGCAGATTTGCTGCTCCACGAATTGCCTCATCGCCAGAAGCGTGGCCATGATTATCATTAATAAGCTTAAGTCCATTAAGATCAGCAAAGACAATTCCAAGCTTAGATGACACCTTCTTAAGTTCAGCAATTCTTTCAAACAGAGCATTACGGCTACCAGCTCCAGTAAGTGAATCATGTGAACTTAATCGTTCTAGTTTTTCAAGAGAAAGGCTTAAAGCCATTCGATCTGCAATGAAGTAGGAAACTGTTTCCAATAGTCGTCTGGTATCGACCAGTTCATCTGCACGATAGTTCTCTGCTACAAGATAGCCTGAAAGTTTACCGTCGTTATAAAGAGGTGCTGCAATAAAGTTATTGATCTTAAGCTTCTTTAGGAAAGCATAGAGTTTTGGACTGAATTCAGCAACCACTTCAGTATCATGAACCACAATACTGGATTCATTAAACAGTATCTTCTCCCAGTAGCTGATGGCATGATAATCAAATTTTCTGCGGGAGAATATGTTTGATTCAATACCTCGTCGACACCATTCAAGAGTTCTTGAAACCACCCATCCATCGATATCAAAAATAAACAACCTATCAGGATGGATAACCCTGCCAAGACATTCAAAGGACTTGGTTATGCCAACTTTTATGTTAGTCTCACTGTTTAAGATTCTTGCAATTCTGATAATACAATCATCCGTGGTCTTGCCGCGAGTAAGTCTGTCGTAATTTTTCTTATCTTCATCAATAATGGTAAACATTACTGCACAGCAGCCTGGTTTTGATGCAGGTGAACAGTAGAACTGCAGCCAGTGATGAACTGTATCTGAGAATACTCTGCCAGAAGCTATTTCTCCCAAGCTGGCTCGCTTGGTGAACTGTATCCACTGAACATCAGCAGTAGGAAAATTTTCTCTGTAGGTATGCCCCTTCAGCTCTTCCATTGTTTTTCCTGCAATTTCACAGTATTTGCTGTTTACATACATATACTGCAGGTCAATAACTCTATCTTCTTCGATAATTGGATGAACCAGAGCATAAGGAAGAGGTAAATCAGCATGAAGATCAAATTGAGAAATGTTCTTTAAGGAGGATCTTCCCTGACTTGATCTCATGCGTTTGGAGGCTAGTTCCAGTACCTTCTGTGAATTTGAAGCTTCAGAGCCCTTAGCAATACCCAGATCTGCCGTCAAAGAGCATTTATGAGAATCTACTTTTCGAATCTTACTGATTTCATCTTTAAGCTTCTGTAGAAGTTTTGAAAGTCTGTCATAGCTGTCACGGTAACAGATGATAAATCTGCCAGACTGAAGTCGTCCCAAAGAAGTCATAGGCGTGAATACAGATTTAATTTTTTCAGCAATTTTCTTTAAGACCTTCTCTGAAAAAGCCAGACCGAATTCCCGTCTTAGCATTGTAACCGCAGTAACCTCGCAGAGAATTATGGTATAGTCACGGTTGTGATCACGAAGCTCATTCTCCATTCCAAACAGAGCAAGCAGAATACCTCTGGAATTCATAAAACCGGTTGCCGGATCAATAAATCTTGAATCCTGAACAGAATCATTATTCTCTTTCTCGGATAGATCAATGAAATACCCCATCAGCCCGACAATTTTACCTTTTTTGTAGATTGGGAACTTTGTTGAGGAAATAGGTTTCAATACACCATCTACAATACATTCTCCATCTGAATTTCGGATAATCTGGCCCTTTTTTAGAACATTCAGCTCACCCTGTCTGTATGGAGCATTATTGGTATGCCAGCCTATCTCTTCATCGTTTTTACCCTTAATCTCGTCAAAGGATTTGATATTGAAGTAATCAAGGAAAGATTTGCTTACGCCTACAAAACGACGCTGAGCGTCTTTCCAGAAAAACTTCACATGGCTCTGTTCCATCATGGTTCGCCATAAAAGAGCATCCTTAGCAACAGAAGCTCCAGAGGATGAATTATTATCAAAGCCAAAATAACGGTTTACAGTCGAAACAATATCCTCCTGATACCCCATGGAAGAAGCCTTGATACAGACAAACATCTCCTTGTTATCTGTTTCAGGTACAGTGACAATAATGAAATCTTTCCATTCATAGTTACCATCAGCCTTTTTAATTCTGAAAGAATCCTCATAGAAGCCACGATTATATTTATTGATTCTCTCTACCAGATAATCCTTAGTCGTAAATTGACGATAGCGCTCAAGATCATCAGGATAAATATGTCGGACTGAATAGTTGGAGTAAAACTGCTTTAAGCCATAAAGAACATCTCCACTTTTCTCAGAAGGAATGTCACTGAAGAGCACTGTTCTTGAATCAGTATTCATATTCACAAGGTAAATACTGTCAAAGACGGAAATGATATTTCTAAGAGTATTGTCAAGCAGCTTATTCTGATTCATTGCAAAATCATAGTTAACTGCATCTATATGGGCTAACAGCAGAGAGTAGTTACGGTTTTTTACTACCTGCTCAAAGGAAAACAGATAATAACGACCTCTGTCCACAAAAATCATCTTCTCCTCATCCCCATTGACAATTACTCTTTTGGCAAGGTTTCTGAATTTTCTACTTAAAACAGAATCAGAGGAGTTCATGTTTATTCTAATGGCATCAGAATCGGAAATCTTATCTGACGTGATAATATCCCTGTAGGCGTCATTCTCTCGCAAAAGCACAAATTTCTTGTCCTTACCATAAAGAAACAGTGCAGTAGGCATATTATCTGACATCTCAACCAGACCTGCCTGATCAAAGAAAGATGCAGCCTCTCGACTTTCACAAAGCAAGCCTTTCTTTTCAATATAAGGATAAATATCAGTAAAGCTCATTGGAGCACCAAAATAGTAGCCCTGAAGCTTTTCACAACCTATTTTACTTAGAAATTCAATCTGTTCCTCAGTCTCAACTCCCTCTGCAAGAGTATGAATTCCAAGTTTCTTTGCCATCTGAATTGTCTGGGCAATAATGATCTGAGAGCGCTGGTTCAGATTGGACAAAAACTCCATATCAATTTTGATTTCATTAAAATTAAAATCTTTCAAAACATTAAGGGATGAGTAACCTGAACCGAAGTCATCCATCCAGACTTCAATGCCGATTTCGTGAAATCTCTCAATCATGCTGCGCATCAGAGCATAATCCTTAATAACAGTAGATTCAGTAATTTCAACAACAAAATAGTCTGCTGGAAGATTAAACTCCTTTAGAAGACCATCAATACTGCTGACAGGATCGCCTAATATAAAATCATATCTTGAAAAGTTCAGAGAAACAGGAACTACGTTCTTCCCTTCATCAAGCATGGTACGAATAATCTCGGCAGTGCGGCGTGCTACAGCCATATCAAGTTTGAAGGAAAGACCGTTGTTCTCTAAAACTGAGATAAACTGCCCCGGCTGAAGAAATCCGTATGTAGGATCATCCCATCTGGCAAGAGCTTCAAAGCTACAGATTCTTTTGGTAAGTGTTCTGATAACCGGTTGAAAATAAACTCGAATCCACCCTCTCTCAATAGCCTGATCAAGATGAGAAATAATATACTCTTTCAGAAGATAGTCAGAGCTCATCTTTTCATTAAACCAGGTATAACTTGATTCAATAGAGTACTTGTTGATATCAGCCGCCATTTTAGCTTTATCTATGGCATAAATGATATTCTCATCAATATGAGATAACGCATAGATTCCGGCTCTTACGTTAAGAGTCTTTCCTGAATTAGCTTGAGTAAGCGCAGAGAAAATACTTTGTAATTCATACTCGATTTTATCAGTTGAACTAATAACCGCGAACTGATCACTGCCAAAACGACAGCAGTTACATCTACTGAATTTGGAGATCAGAATATTGGAAAAACAGACTAAAAGATTATCGCCCTCATCGAAGCCATAACGAAGATTAAAGGCTTTCATGCCTGCAAGATCGAAAAATACAACTGCAGGGACTTTTCCAGCAGAATTGAGTTCATCAATGGAATTAGGAGCTAAAAACTGAAACTCTCTGATACTGGCAAGATTTGTTAACTGGTCATAACCTGCTGAGGCAACATGGGAATGTATAAGCCGACTGCCGCCACTTCCAGGAGCAGGAGAAAAAACAGGAGGCATAATTGCTTTATTCATCAAAACCTCAATTTCATTTTTATCTTTAATCTTTTCTCATGTATTCACAGTTGTTTCTTTCGGAGGATTCAGACTGCTAAAGGGACTGAAGTATTTAATAACATGAGGTTAGTTCATAATCGAACCTTTTTTATGGTAACTGCAAAAAGATATTTAAATCATTTTTAATGCCAATTATTAGTAGGCTATTACATTTTTTTTTCTAAAAAACAAACGTATATCAAAAAACCAGGAACTACTATCCCCCAAAAAGATAGCGGTGACATTGAAGCTTGTTCGTTATGAGGATGTGCAGCCTACTCTACATTTCTTTAATTTTTTTCTTAAGAAATGCCCTATTTTTAAAGAATTTTTATGGCCGAATTGATTTACACCTTCTAGAATTAAACTAAAAGTTTTTATATATGCGCATAAATTTTCAAAAATAAGGATCCAGTCATATATGGATGCACCAAGTATCGACAGAATGTTAGATTCACTGGACTCACCTAGAATTGCCAAGTTTGGTGGCAATCCGCTGTCATGTAGTCCAATCCCTGGTTTTGGGTATCTTTTCATGTGCATAAGACCACAGACCCTGATGATTTATAACCGCATTGATAGACTAGGTTCAGAAAGTAAGGCTTTCCCGGAACTCTTTGAGATGATTCTTGCATCTGAGGTCTCTTCAGGCAGGTTCAATAACATCAGACTTGTCTATGACAGTGATACTACTGTTCTGTGGATGTGCTATGACATTAAGCTTGAAGATATTACTACAGTGGTACTAAGAGATTCTATCAACGACTTTATTAACAATGCCAAAAACCTGAAAAAATTTATGAAGACACAGCTTCTGGATGTTGTAATGCAGGCTTTAAGAGAGAGTCAAGATCTTACAGATGAAGCAGCTCAGCTCTCCCCTGATATGGAGCAATCCTGTGCATTGTCTCTAGCTGTTTCAAATATCACTGCCGAGAAGAATTATGAACAGAGTAAACCTCTGAGTACAGATCCTAATGTTCAAACACAGCTTAAGCAGATTATACTCGCTTCAGCAAAAGGACCAGGGACTTCTAGCAGCAGTAATAGTGAAACTACGGGGACTACTGGAGAAAAAAAAGAGCCAGAGCTGGTTAACGTGATGATAGCTCAGAGTATGTTTATGCTGGCATAAGACTACTTCTTATTCTCTACAAGCTACAAGTCAAATACAAAACCCGCATTTAGCGGGTTTTGTTTTTATACTAATGTCTCTGTCAGTCTGTCAGAGCATTCTCATGAAAATGCTTAAAATAATACTGTTTATCGGATCTGCAAGCATAAAACCTACAATTGGGAAAAGCAGATATGATTTAAAGGATGAACCGAATTTGCCTGTGAGCACCATCAGTGTTGCCACAGAGCTTGAAGGTCCGCCCATACCAAAACCGATTGAAGTAGCAGAGAGTACCGCTGCATCATAATCTCTTCCGGTCAGAATATAGACCATAAAGAAGGCAAAGAACAGCAGAAGAATCAGCTGAGCGATAAATATTCCTACCTGAATCATATTCAGGAAACTCAGCTGCCAGATTGCTAACCCCATAAAATCCATAGCAAGATACATGGAAAGACTTAAACCGCCGAGATAGTTAATCTCGCTGGTATAAAAATGATAACGTTTGGTTTTTATACTCAGATTACGTAGAATAATAGCAATCAGCATCGCGCCGATGTAATAAGGAACAGTAGCACCGAAAATTTTGAAAAAATCACATACTGCTACACCTAAACCGACTACAAATGCCATCTGATATGAGGCTTTGGCAAGCTTGGCTGCAAAAGGCAGATCAGAGTCATCAGAATCGGAATTCTTTTCTAAATAAATCTCTTCTGAAGCTGGCTTTAATTTGTACTTTAATATGAGATGACGTCCTAGAGGACCACCTACAAGACCTGAGACAATAATACCAAGGGTGCACATACCAAAGGACATATTCTGACCATTTGCAAGTCTTAAATCCTCAAGGAAAGCACCAAACTGTTCGGTGATACCAAAGCCTCCGGCCATAGAAATAGAGCCTGCTGTAAAGGTTGTCAGTGAATCCAGATTAAATAACGAAGAAAAGGATAGACACAGAACATTCTGAGCAATTATAAGAAGAATAATAGCTAAAAACAGAATCAGAAAAGTAGAAATACTGCGTCTAATCAGACTTAAGTCTATCTGAAAACCTACAGAGGTAAAGAAAAGCACCATGCAAAACTTTTCTATAGCCTCACTGGTGATAAACACCACACCTTCAAGATAAAAACAGAAGTTGACAAGTGCGATAATAAGGCCGCCTACAACAGGAGATGGAATACAGTATTCATCAAGCAAAGGTATCTTCTGTTTGATAAAAACACCAAGAAATAGCACCATCACAGCTAAGCCTGCTGTCTCATACATATTAAGATTAACAATTTCCAGCATTTTCTTTCCTTAGTCCTGAGATGCCACAATATGAATATCAAAAAGAGGTTTTAAATTTTCGGTCTCTTTAACCGTAAATCCGTATTTCTGATAGAAATCAGCTGCCTCAGGGTGAAACTTCAGATCAAGCTTAGGCTCGGTTGCGTATATTAGAGCCTCCCTGTCAAGAGACTTTACCTCATCACCATTTGAGTTAAGATCCGGCTCGAACATAACTTTCATGAGTTTTTCAATAGCGGAATCAGAGGTACCGTTATGAGCCTGAAGCAGAATGTTTATGCTGACTGCGCCAACAGACTTATTCTGCCCCACATACTGATTAGCCTTAATAGAGGTAGCAGTAAGAGACTTCTCATACTTGGTTATGATTTTTAATCTGTCTGCAACTATAGGCAGGAATTTAACTTTCATAGACTTGCAAAGCTCAGAAACATAGCCGGATGGAACTGAGTCATAAAGAAACAAGGCCTCAGCCCCTTTGTTTTTAAAGAGCTCAATTGCATCTTTTGGAGTTTTTGCCACAAGCTTTCTTGCAGGACGCTTGATGCCATGATCCTTTAAAAGTCCGAAAGAAACTGTTCTGGCAGCGTAATCATAACTGCCGACAGCTACTGTTTTCTCTGCAAGATCAGATATATCCTCATAAGGTGAATCTGCTCTTACAATTGCATGCAGAGTCTGTTCATAAACTCCTGCAACTGTTGAGTTATAGATATTAACTTCATCTCCATCGTTTATAACATCATAATTCTTTTCGTTGACACTGCTGGCAACATAAGCGGGATTGATTCTGGCAACAACAGCAAGAGCCGTATCCAGCGCAGATGCATTAATCAGAGCAAGATCGAGAATCCCATTATTCAGAAGTCTGATGGATGAAGCCGAATCAGCTGTATAAACAGGCTTTAATCTCAGGTCAGCTCCGGCCTTTTCAAGTTTCTTGTTAAGATTAACCGTATATTCATAGTAATCGCTGCCAGGAGCTCCGACACCGACTCTAAGGGTTTTATCATCATGACAGCCGGTAAGAAACAGACCGCAGACAATCAATACTAATATTCTTTTCATGTAATACTCTCAGACCAACGCTTTAGAACTATGAAAAATCCCCTTAAGGAGACTTGCAAAGAAAATAAAGCAAAAGATTTCAGTTTAAAATGTTTTCCTACGAAAAAAGAAAATATAAAAATAACAACTCTTTAAAAATTATAAGAAAACCTTTGGAGGATAGGTAATTTCAAATTGACGGATATAATCTGAGATCACACAAAAATCATAATAAACGTGATAAAAAATTCGATTTTGCTTCAAAAATACAAAATTAGGACTGCCGAGTATATCTGAAAGGATCTGTTCTGAAGGAATAGAATCGGCAGCTGGAAAACAGTTAAAGGATCTAAGCTTACGCACCTGCGCATGTACAAAGCACATCACGGCTCAAATAAAGGCTACATGACAATGCTGCAGGTCTTAGCTTATACCAAAATCCTGCAGAGTTACATTTGAACTGATGAATTATGAGAAATAAGGCTCTCATTCCTGACGGCATCTGAATCTGCAAAAATCTTTATAAATGCATGAAGTTATAACCATTGCTAAAAGGCTGTGACTGATTATCGCTTACACCATTAATCAGGTTCTGCAGTCGCTTTGACCTAAACTGCATTGCCTCATTGTTCATATCGTTAACTTTCTTTGTCCACTCATCCGCAACCGACAGAGCTCGGTTTAATGTGCCTATAAAATCAGTTGAATCCGACTCCTCAGAAAAAGGAAACATAAAGTTCATGGAAACCATATGAGTGGAGCTTAAATAGCTCAAAGCACCACCGCTGGTCTGTGAAAACAGGAAATTAGCCTCAAGAAGACGAGGTAATACCAGAGAAACAGCACCAGGGGACAAGGTGGTTAGTTCTACGTAGATGATACATACACCAAGTTCCGGCTCAAAGTGCAGTAGAACATTTCTCTCATCGTAAATAAAATTAACCGCATTGGACTCACTTAATGAAAGATTAAGTCCGGTAACTTCATTGATTTTCTCAATTACTTCTTCGCTTTTCATCAGCTGATCCTTAATTTTTTAACAACAATTTCAAATTTAAATACAGTGTAAGGTATATGTCGAACACATATTAAATTAAACAACAAAATATAAAGTTCAAGATTTTAATTCAATAACTTCAACAGATACCCAATAATTCCTTCAGAAAACTCTCTTTTTTGGTTAATCCGTCAAAGTTTCGGGATTAACCATGAGATATTGCATAAGCAGCTCGAGGATTTATCAGATTGCAACCTCAGGATGCTCCTTCTTGTAATTCTGAATCTTCTCCAATGATGCAAAGGAAATCTTACCCTCTTTACAGTTAATCACTCCGTTCACATCAACCTCCAGTACCATATGGAACTTGAAGAAGGCTGTGCCAGGTTTCTCATTGACTGTTACCTGAATCTTGCCGTTATCCAGTTTTCTGATTGTATGATCAAGTGCGGTATGCTCTGCTCCTTCCGCAACATTATAGTAAAGAACAGGAGCCTCATGCAGTATAGCCTGTATACCCTGGGTAATACAGAATCCAACGCCACACAGCTGCTGGTCGGAGATGTTACCGAGACTTTCTCTAATCTCCTTGGCCATATTGCTAGTGTATTTCTTGTTACCGTTTAGATCTCCCGTATTCCAGCTCTCTTTTTCAGTGAAGATCTTCTCTTTATTATTTCCGGTCTGCAGAGTAATCTTGCACCCTTCAACAGATGTTACGCCCTGTGGATTTCTAGCTCTAGGGAAATCAATTCCAAAGCCATAATCACTTGAACCGTCCTTAAACTGATAACCATTAATACAGTCTATAGGGAATACCCCATGACCTCCATTCTGTTCACTCAGCTCAAAGACAACATCCTCCTTGTCGGCTGTTGATAGTTTTTTTATGTAATCTGTAATATTGATGCCTATTAGATTTAAAGATCCGTATACCATTAAAGGATCAAAATTCTTCTTTCCTAAAAGCTTGCCTAATGCATCGATTTCCTCGTTAAGCTGAATAGCAAGTTTATTCAGAAGATTATCAAAGTTAAGATCCGCTGGGGCCTGACCTCCATGAAGAACGCCCCAAACCTGCTGAGGTGTTGGATTTCCTCCACTCTGATCTAAAAGCTCAGACAGTTCTTTTGCCTTCTGGCCTATCAGACTCATCAGGTCTTCGAGCCTCCAGTAACCGTCAACAGCTTCACCGTTTTCGTTTATATAGCTGTAATCAAAAATCTTATTCTCACCATAGGCTCCGGCATTCTTCAGAGGCTCCTTGTCGGAAACAGGCACCTTCAGATTGTAAATAAAGTCCTTTACTGCATCCTTCTTTTCCTGGCTTAATTCATTAAAGCCTACCATCACCTTGTCAAAAGGTTTGAAGGTTAACCTGAAGAGCTTTGCAAACGCATCAGGAAGATTATCCTGATAAGGAATCTCTCCTAGATATCGCTTAGCATCAGGGTCAAATAGCGGCTGAGGATTCTGAATATTCAGCTTAGCTGCCACCTTCTCTCCAAGCTTATTGATGTTGTTAAGAAGAACATCCACTGCCTCAGTGTAGCTGAACTTGACATGAGATGCTATATCCAGAGCTGAAGGATCTGCCTGTTTTTCCTTTGCCTGCAGTGTATTGATTATCTCAAGAACAGCTTTTGTATACTTATCTCTTAAACCTCCATTAAGATTTTCAAGAGACTTCTGATCGCATAATGCAATGATGGCATCAAAGTAGAAATCAGCAACATCTTCCTTACTGTAACCTGCAAGCAGAGTTTCTGTATTTAAAAGTTTATTTCCGAATTCCAAAAGCTGCAGGACTATACTGTTTATTTTCTGCTGAGAGTTGCTCTTAAACACATCAAGGATTGTGGCAAGATTATCGTTGACATCAACAAAACCTTTGATAAAGGCAATATCTGTACATTTAGTCAGCTTGATTAGACTTATGGCAGTCTTTTTCTTATCATCATTAAGTTCAGGACTGTTTAAAATCGCCTGCTGTGCGCTGTAAATTTCAACATCTGAAGCATTGCGCTTTATTTTTTTACTGCCAGGAATATTGTCAAGCAAACTTTCCTTCAGCTCGATATTATTTCCACTGGCTTTGACTGATGCTGGATCAACGCGAGAATCTTCATCCAAATCTGCGGTCAGAATGTTTAAAAGAGCCAGAAGAAGTTCATCAATCTTCTCAAGATCCTTCTTATCCTTTAAGGTAAGATCTGCCCCATTCTTCTTTATTTCTATCAGATCCTGATACAGTGTCAGAATGTATGTCTGGTTCTGCTTTGATTGAAGTTTATTTCTATCATTGATACTTAAGGAAATATCGAGTAGTTTCATAACCTCTTTCAATACGGCAGAAGTCTCTTTGCCGGAAACAAAAAAACGCTCAATTGACTTCTCAGCATCCTTTATATTTTCAAGAATTGTAGGGACATCAGGCTCTTTCTTTAGGAGCTCTTTTATGACTCGGTCTATATATGTTCCAACTACACAGGCAGAAGGGATCTTATCCGAATACATATCAAGGTTACTGAACCTACGCAAAAACAGAGCATTTTTTTGTGCAAGATCACTAAGCTTTTCTTTTATATGTGAGTAAAAATCACCTTCTACGTTTTTATATCCCTCAATTATGGCCTTACGGTTTTCAGGCTGTAAAAGCAGGGCTTTTACAGCATAAGGCTCCAGACCTAATTTTCTACATAAAGGAAGACCAAAAGTGACATCTTCAATATCCTCTATGAATGAATCGATAGCCAGTTCCTGTGAAAGAGCATACAGCGAAGATGAGGTTGGAACTGATGATTTTTCATAATACTTGATTAAAGCATCCATAGCATGACTGAGTTTCTTCCCAAAGAAATACATACTATCCTTGAATTCAGAGTTTGCTTTAAAGAAATTGTTTACAGCAACCAGCATCTTGCTTAGATCTTCACGGGTTCTGGCAGGATCATTTCCCTTTTTTAGCAGACATGCTGAAAGCTTATCCAGTTCCTCCTTAGGCATTATTTTTAAAGCAGACATACAGGCAGGATCATTAACATTTGCCGCTCTTTTAAACAGATCATTTATAGATTTGCTGCCCTTTGGAAGTTCTTCGTTGCCTGTGGCAAAAGAAGCACCATTAATAAATTCAATTACTCTTTGTCTACCATGTTCTCCTGTAAGATCAGGGAACAGATTCCTTAGAAAGTCATTTACGTTTTTAGCATCAGTCGGATTTCTGAACTCAGACACATCAAGACCAAAAGCATTACCCTGTGAAAAATAGTCAGGATCTCTGCTGGAATAAAAATCATTAAGCACTCTCTTTAGGAAAGTCTTCTCATTATCAACAAAGTCGTCTACGCTGTTTCCATCCATGTCGATTTCAACAAAATCATTCTTTGCTGATATATGTTTAAAGGCAAAATCCTGTGAAAACTTCTTAAATGACTCAACCTGAGACTGTGTAATAACTTTATTTTTTAATGCATTCTCTACCGCTTTTTCAGTGACAGCCTTTGCCTTGTTATGTGCATTCAGCAGATTATCAGCCAATTTTATAGCTTCATTGATTTTAGAAGGCGTCAGTGCAGCGCCATTTTTAACCATAGTGGTTAAAGTGCGACGAAGATTGTTGCTGACAGAAGCATACTTATCATTAGTTATAAGTGCCGACCAGAAGGCAAGAGTAACCTCATTATTGGACTGAGAGTGAGAAAAGCCGATGTTTCTTGAGATAAAACCAAGAGGTGTATTACTCAGAGTACCGTCACTCTTTCTGATGCGGATTTCTGCCTTATCCTGACTTTCACTGGCGATTCTCTTAAAATCATCTAATGTAAGATTGTGGCTGTTTAATCTTGCATGAATATCGCTCATAACTCCAATCCTCTAAAAAAAAAACAAACTGCAGAGGGGCTCCAATAAAGTTCTACAGTTATGTAATCTATATATCTGGCGCAGCAGAAAATAACTTTAAACAAAATCTTCAGTTTAAAGATTTCATTCAGCTGCACGACAAGCATTTCAAATCTCTAATAATAAATATAGTTGACAGAATTATGTAAGCTCAAAAGAAAAGTTATTTTTTCTTGTTTATATATATCGCTTAACAATTTTTAGCTTAACCACATTTATTTATCTATATGTTTTTAACATTTTTTTTATGTGTTAAAAAAAACAATAAACAGTAAAAACATAGCTAAAAGTATAAGGTATATTTTTAAAAAATGTAGTCTTAAAATGGATTTTTATATATATTTGCCAATTATGAGATTAAGATCATGTTTTTAATCCATCTACAGAACAGAGCATACGGGATCAGAATATTTAGAGAAAAACTCTACGGTTACATGGATATTCATGTAAAACCGGTACAATTGCATAAGGAGAGGACAGCTTCTTACTTACCTACCTATTAAGCTGAAGTCGGTTGAAATACCAGAGATTTAAACAAGAAAAGGAAAACAATAAGAAGAAATAACAGACATAAAAAAAGCACCCTAAGGTGCAGTGGCGGTGAGAAGGGGATTCGAACCCCTGATACGCGTTAACGTATACACGCTTTCCAGGCGTGCTCCTTCAGCCTCTCGGACATCTCACCATGTGAACGATGTTATTTTACTTAAAAATCTGTAATTTGCAAGAGCCTGACCACATCAGATCATCAAAAAAACCGGTTGATCTGGGGAAATTTAAAAAATTGAATAATAGACTTAACAAGAATAGAAGTGGAACTTGTACCTGAGTCTAACAACTCCTGCCCTGACCACCTCACAGGATATAAGTTCCAGGGACTGTCCCATCCCCGGTTTTTCATCAGTTTTTCCCTCGTACTCAAAGATTGAACCTACACCAGATAGACCATCAACACCAGGATAAATCACAAGATACAGTTCATCAATCAGGCCCTGCTTTAAAAATGAACCGTTAAGCTTACCTCCACCGCTTAAAAGAACCTTTCTTAACCCAAAATCAGAATAAAGACTGTTTAACGCTCTGCGAAGATCATTACCATCCTTTCCTGCAAAGGTATACGAGATTTCACGCTCTCTTAGATAATCAAGATATTCCTGAGAACAGGTATCCTCTCCAAGGATAACCATTAAAGTAGAGTGGCCCAGATTATTGTCTTTATAGGCAACTGAACCTTTAGAGTCAAATACTGCGGTCATCTTGCTGTGAGTACGGATACCAAGAAAAGGTTCAGGATTCTCAACCTTAGTATGAGTATCAGAGTGAAACTCATCTGAACAGTGATGTCTTTTTACAGTGTTTACCCCTAATACAAAAACATCTGCCCTGATTTTTTTCTGAGTTTCATAGTAAACATCAGGATCACCTTCCCCTTTTTCACTGTAAAGGACAGACCATCTGGACTCATCAATACGTCCGTCGACAGAACTTTCCATAAGACAGATGACTCGCTGGGAAGGAGTGGTAACCATATAAAAATCCTCAAGAAGACTAACCTTGTTTATGATTATACAAGAATACTCAAAGAAAAAATTTACTTACCTGGATTTCTGTTAACAAGAAATCTGTATTTCTTTAAGGAAATTCCTCCGGCCCCAGTCTCAAAACCATTGGTTCCATACATCAGCGAAGACATAACCGGAGGCAGTGATTTGGATAGAACATACATAAACAGAGAGATAAATATCATCACCATACAGTCAGAATGTTTTAAAACACTCATACCATCCTCATAAAGTCTGGTTGCCTCAATCACATCGTTCAATATCCTGCATCCGGCTTTGATAATGATAAGAACTGTAACTAGTTCAAGGCCTTTTGAGATCAGAAGCTTAAGATAATTCACCGCAAGATGACGGGTTGATTTAAGACCTCCAAAGCCAAGGACAAACACTCCGATTATGCATAAAATCTGAGCGGTAAGATAAATACTTACAAAGCGCAGTATTACAAAAAACATCACCACCGAAAAAACAATCATACAGACAATGATCTGGACCTTAGATACAAGCCCCAAAACATTTGAGGTGGTAAGATTAGTGATCTGCCGGTCTATGTTGAACACCAGATCAATAAGCTCTGACGGTCCCATATACCCGTTATCAACCATGGTTACAAAGGAATCAATTATCGACTTGCCTATAGCATAGTCATTACTCAGAAGATAGAAGAAGATACCGGTAAAGAGTACTCCTGTAACTAAAGAGAAGAAAAACTCCGACATATCGCCGTTAAAAGCACAGCGTATACCGGTCATAACCATACTCATTGGAACTAAAAACCAGAAGAGCCTCATGGCGGCCTTATGAATAGGAACAGCACTGTCATTCACACATAAGACAAACTCGTCTATCAGAGAATTTAATATTCCATCCGCATTGAGTTCAACAGCGGATGCTGAACCTGATATAAAAATGAGGGATAGCAGTAAGAGTTTCACCGAGCTCACCTTAACTACATAGTCACATCCAGATGACGTGATTTTGTATTATTATCATTACGTAAAAAAAGCTCATCTGCCTTTTCTTTTATCTTTTCCTTTTCGTGGTTCTTGGTAATTTCACTTGAAGAAATTCTGTTGAGATCGGAGATCTGAGCGGTAAGCTGCACCAGAGCATTAGCCTGAGTAGCATTTACTTTTGATAGCGTATCAATAGAATCATTAAGCCCCAGTGATTCCTCGGACTGCATGGAGAATTCATTGAGTTTGTCTATGCTTTCAAGCAAAAGCTGCTGAGTCTTTATGGCTTTTTCTTTTGTTTGAGCTGAAACTGATAGTGCTTCATTATCAATCATCTGATTCAGCTTTCTGAAATTACAGGAATCACTTTTAAGACACTTAAGCCAGGCCTCTGATCTGATGGAATCCTCTGAATAGCCTGCTGCCGATTCTGTATTTTTGGCAAAGGCATAGCTGGCTTCTAAAAGCAGCATGGAATTCTGATTGAGCTCCTGAACGGACTTCCAGGCATCCTTATACTGAAAGCTGGAATTACTCTCCTCTCTGGAGTTCTCCTTTATAAAATAGGATTCAAGTTTTCTAGCCTTACTGCTGTTATCCTCTGACCAGGCCTTAAGTGTCTTATAGGTGGCATTGAGCTTTTCAATCATCTCACTGCCCTGACTGTGAGAAATTCCGCCAGACTGAGCTGCTGCAATGTTAATAAGCAGATAACCTGCAAGACACAGAATAATAAAATTAGTATTTAATAAAATACTCTTCATGATTAACTCCGTAAGGTTCTTTGAAAAAGATATCCTTGGTAAGAGATATGGTGAACTTATAGCCAGGCTGAACCTTCAGGGTTGGAGCTAGGTTGATGTTACGCTCAATGATTCGGCTCAAGGCTTCGGTGACATCGGATGAGAGCTCCCTTGCCTGGGTAGTGTATAGAGTTCCGGCTCCTGATGTGGTTCCGTAAGTCTGCTGGACTGATGATGCTGCTGTGGTTATTGAGGAGAGGAAAAAGCAGTTGCTTAGGATCCTGAAGAAATGATTATCGACATCTGCCTCAAAACCAGCAAAGCCGTCAGGAGACTGTCCCGGCATTGAACCTATATTGATAGAATGTCCATTAGGAAAAATAATACGGTTAAAGCCTAAAAAAAGACGCTGAGCTCCGAATGCGGCAGTTGAACCATACTGACCTAAAAGCTTTGATCCCTTAGGTATTAACAGGAATCTGCCGCGGATACTGTCTCTGATATCACGGGTTACCATAGCGCTTATCTGTCCAGGCAGCTCTGAATTGATGCCGGTGGAGAGAACCGCTGGAATGACAGTCCCCTGCATCAGAGCAAAAGGCGTCTTAGGCTTTATCACTTCATTTTCAAGAGTAAAGTTTTCCCTTTCAAAGACCTCATATCTGGAAAGAGTCTGCTCTGCCTTATCAAAAGATGAATGCCTGTCATCAGAAGCAGTAAAAATATCAGGCTCACCTTTACTATAATGAGATGAAGATGCATCATTTACAGGCTTTACAGAAACTGCAGTCTCATCATGGTTAAAACGCAGCTCCACTCTGGTGGGAGCAGCTTTTGCCTTACGATATTCTGCAGCACGGTTAAGATTGAGTTCATTCTCCTTAGGTTTTCTCTCTTTTATCCTTTCTGCAGAAGCCTCTGCTGTGTAGGAATAATCCTCTGCTTTTGAGGTTCTGTCTAAAAGATTACCCTTCTCCCTGTACTTTATGTATTCCTTAAGATAATCCTCCGTATCCATGCTTTCCCCAGGTGAAGGAACAGTCTTCTGTTTTGGCGTCAGTGACGTTGAAACTGAGACATCAGTTTCCTTTAAATTATCGGAGAATACCTCCTTTGCATCATATTTTGATGGTTCAGTATCGTATTTACTCTTTACCCTATCATCTATTGAAGACAGATTTCTTGCGATCCCCGATGCTACCTTATCAGCATATTTAAGGTTGGTCTCTACACTGTACATTTTCTCCCCAGACTTAACCGCGCTCTTATTCTGAGATTTAATGATATAACCAGACATTACTATCATAAGGATACAGGCAGCAGCTCCGAGGGTAATGAGATAGCCCCATTTTTTGGATAAAGGACCTGTTCTGATTCTGTCAAACATACACTAGACCTCCCTTACAATATCCGCACACACGGACTTGTCATCAGAGCCACTGACAATACGCAGATGCTCATAGACACCGTCGATTACAAAGGTATGTCCCTCAACACGGAAGTTTAAAAGAGCTGTTTTCTCATCTCCTAACAGAGGCAGCCCGTCACTGGTAACTCTAAAGACTGTAGGCAGATCATTGCGCTGAAATTCAGATGGTAGCTGTATATAGGTATTCACCCCATCATCAAAGGCGTTTAGAGGAAGAAGCGAATCATCTCCCTCTACAGAATAGGAGTAGTTGCGGCCTTTTGGGGAAATCCCCCCTTCTGTTCTGCTGTTTTCATTTGTTCCATACTGATAGGAGACTGTAGAAATACCAGGTGATGACTCCCTATTGTCAGCAAGAGAATAGTCAAAGCGCTGAGCTGATCTTGAGTCTTCATACTGAGAAGGATTAAGTTTCAGACTATGACCAGGATAATTGAAGCTTACCGCCGGCATAAAATCCTTCTGTGATGATTTAAGAGCAATATGATAGGTACGGCGATTGGTGGCTATGATAAGGGAGGTTTTAAGTCCGTTATCCAAAGCTTTGACCACAATATGCTCGGTTCTGTCAGCTCCACTGCCGGATACTGCACTGTCGATAAGCCAGCGGGTAGAATCTCCAAGCTGAACGGTAAAAACGCGCTCGCCTTTTTCCATGGAGATATCCGTTATTTCAAACAAAGCACAGACCACGGTAGGAATTCCGCTGCCATAGGTAAATATTACCTGTCCTGGCAACACCGCCTGAGCTGAAACCTGTCTTCTGTCCAAAGCCTCAAGTTTCTGTATGGTGTTAAGATCACGCTCATCAAGATAAGACATTTCACCACCATATTCACTGCCATCCGAGGCAATACCGGCAAAGGAGAAGCAAAGAGAAAGCATAAGCACATTCTGTTTATTCATGGTTCATCTCCTTAACAAGTTTTCTTGAGGTTCTAATCTCATAGATCAGAACTGAAAGAGGATTAAGTCTTATCTCCTCCACATTATCAAAGCTGATGCTGCCGATTCTATAGCTTAAAACGGACTTGAAGTGCTTTTCTGTTATCTCCTCTAATCTCTGGGTTATAACAGAATAGTCCACCTGAAAGCTGTTATCCGAAAGTCGTGAGACGCTATCGATTTTTACATCTGCAAGAAGGTTACCTCCAGATCTGAACAGCTCCGAGTCGTTATAAAAGCCATCAAGATAGCGACGGGCCTGACTTTCCAGATCCACCATGGAATAAACCTTGCGGATATACTCTCTCTGAAGAGAGCTGTCCTGACACATAGAGAATGCTTTTTCTATAAAGTCACACATAAAAGCGGCCAGGGCTGTTTCGGGAATTTCCTTTGAACTCTGAAGTCTATCTGAGGCAATAACACTGCCCTGTTTATCTACTGTGACTATATAGGGGATAACCTGAGGCTCTTTATGCAGCATCAGAAGATAACCAAGCGAGACAAAGCCAAGCGCTATACCACCTAACCCCATAATCAGCGGAAGAACATTTCTCATGTAACCAGATGAGGCAAAGGTATACAGAGTTACGGAGTCTCTATGCTCCTTTCTCTTAAATAAAGATCTTAGAGTTCCCATATAAAATCACCTCCCTCACTGTTAAATCGCATATCGAGCTTTTCTCTGTCCTTAGCCACAAAGGACAGAAGCTTAAGCTCGCTTTCTGATATAGCCAGATTAAACTGCATAAAATTCCCATCCTTATGTAAAAACAGATCTTTTTTAGGTATACCCTTAAAAATTTCCTCTCGCTGCGGCGCATTAAGGCCAAGTCTTGAGTAAAGCTCCGTAAGAGCAGGACTTTTAATATCCGCATTTGGCAGATAGATTCTGGTCTTAACGCAGTCAAGAATATCCTCAAGCAGCTTTGAGCGGGCAAAGTCATTTACCGACTGAGTCGCAAGAATAACCACGGTATTGTGCTTTCTCACGGTTTTAATCCAGGAAAGAAGCTGCTTACAGAAATAGCTGTTAGATAGCATCAGCCAGGCCTCATCAATAATGATGGCTGAGCTTTTTACCTTCTGGATCTCTGAATTGATTAAACTGAAGATGCAGTCTAGAACCGGATAGAGATTTCTATTGCCGTGCTCAAAAAAACTTCCACACTCAAAAACCGTCAGAGCAGAATTGAGGTCCGGATTGTCCGTACCATCCAGAGGACTGTCAGGATTTACCGAAACAAGGTAATTACGAAGGCTAAGCTTGAGCTCGTTATTATTTAAAAGATTGTAAAAATCCGTCAGAGAATGTCTCTGTTCAGACTGCTGTGATAATAGTTCAACCGTTCTGAAAATAAGCTGTCGCTCCCCGTCAGTTAGAGTTTTCCCGTTGTACTCATACAGTTTCTCCACAAACAAAGCTCCCGCACTTATCTTTGATGGAGAGGAAAGATCCAGTAGAGGACAGAACCTGTGAGATGAGGCCTCTTCCAGACTCAGGTGATTTCCCTTTAAAAAACGGCTTAAGGCATAGAAAGACTGCCCCTTGTCAAAAGCAAAAATCTTCATGCCGTCATATTTTAAAAGGCTTAAAATAGTGGCCCCTAAAAATACAGATTTACCACAGCCGGGAGGTCCGACCACCAGGCAGTTGGCAAGATCTTTTACATGCAGATTAAGGTAAGCAGGCTCATGAGCTTTAGAAACAACCTTCATGAGATAAGGAGCATTTTCACCGTAATTAGGATTAGGAGAGACATTCTCCCCACTGTAGTTTTTGTGCAGAGGCAGAAGATCTGCCACAACCTCAGAAGAAACCATGGCACGTCTTAAGTTCTCGATACTGTGGCCAGGCAGTGAGCCAAGGTATGCATCCGTAGCATTTAAAGATTCAACTCTGCCAACAAAGCCTAAAGATTCAAAAAGCTTAAGACATTGTCTGGCCTTCTCCTCTAGTGATTTGACAGATTCATCAAAGATGATCACCGTAGACGATAGAGCTCCGAAATTATCCGCCTTTTGAGACATGGATTTACGAGCTTCATCCACATTCTCCACCATCTCCTCGGCATCTCTGTCCACAGCTGAATCAGAAGAGGATGAGAGCATAGATAAAAAAGATTTACGCTTCTGAATCCACAGACGTCGTAAAAGAGCAAGCTTAAGCGAGGACTCAACTTTTGAGTAGGAAATAAAACGGTTCGAAAAACGAAACTCAAAAGGCAGCGCACATAAGGCTCTTAGCATTCCAAAATCAGAAACCAGAGGAAAGCCGTCAATACTTATGACAGCAATATATCTATCCCCAAGCTTTGGACAGTTTCCCGGAATAAAATCATCAGAAGAAAGCATAAGATCCAAAAGCGCTGCTTTTTTAGGGCAGGAAAGTTCTGTCTTTGCTCCTTTTATACAGTTCAAAAGATAATTAACCGTCTCATGAGTGAGTTTACTCTTAGCTGCCAGAGTGGAACATAAATAAGAGTTCTCTAAGGACACAGCTTTCTCTTTAAGACCAAGCTCCTCTATCTCACAGAAGGAAGAGAAGCCGTCAATAAAGCTTTTAGACTCCTGATTAAAGGTCTTAACCGTATTTAAAAATCTCTGGGGCAAGTGACTGTCACCACGAAACACAGACTCAATGTCAGCTGTCTCAAGGTTGCAGCCAAGCTTAGTGAAACTCAGAAAAAACTCATTTGTATAGGTGGTATTTTTCTCAAAGAACTCTGCCCTTTTCTCATACAGGCGTTTGGCCTCAGTAGAGCCGTAAAATAATTCACCATTATTAGGTTTGGCTGAAGTATTCCTTGAACGAATCACATCACAGTTGAAGATGTAAGACTTATCAAGTCTGCGAATACTTCCCGTAATCATCGAATGCAGTTTATCAAGAGCTTCCTCCGATAAATATGATGTACATTCTGGAGTAATTCTATAGCACTTCATCAGAGCACCGTTTTTGAGAATCACCGTATTCTGCGGGCCCAAAATAGCGTAGTCCAGAAGATCAGTAAAACTGTAGTTTCTGGAAAATTTCTTATAGGGCAGAAATATTCCTAAACCAAGACAAATACAAAGCGCAATCAGGAGCGCACCTGACAGCATAAAAGACGAAACAAGAAGCATAATCAGCGGTTATATTTTGGATGATACTTTGAATACTCAGAAGCCTGAGCCTGATAAAAAGATCTATAGCGGATATTTCTCACATATACCTGTCTGAACAGAGGATCACTACGGGTCATATGCGCAATAACGGCCCAGCCTGCAAACATAATCAGAAGCGTCTCAATTGACCCCAAAAGTGAAATATTCAGAATAAAACCAAGCATACACAGCATCAGCCATAGCAGAAACAGAGTTCTCTCTGCACCAAAAAGCGTATGTGTTCTTAATAATGACGGATAAACCTGATGTTTTTTATTCATGAAAAGCTATAGGATCGACAAAACTCTACAAAACAGCATATACCGCAGTACTCTTACACAGCAGATAAAATGCCCCGCATAGAAAGCAAGCAGAACGCCAACCTGCTATATTTGGGACTTGCCTTCATGTATACGCATATATGAAACCAACTCTGTGCATAAAAGCCACGACAGAAAGATTACTTCACTCTTAATCAGGCCAGAGCCCTATCCTCATCTACAGGAGAACAGAAATTCAGAAACTTAAAATCTGAGCTGACATGCTTCAGGGAACATTGTCTTGAATAGTCGGAGAACACTCTGTTGACAATACGTTCTCCCCTGCCGGATTTAGCCAGGGTGGCACCATTGAAGACACTGGACATAAAACTGTTGGCTCCTACCAGAAGAGTCATCACGAACACCAGATAAACTAGAGTTTTCATAAAGCGGTTGATTTCCCCGCCTGTGAAGATCAGAGTAACACCACAGGAGATAATGCCGATAATGGAAACCGAAAAGGCTACCGGTCCAGTCAGTGATTTCTGAATAGTTTTAAGCCAGTCCTCATAGGGAAGAACTGCACTTGATGCTGTATCTGCCGCATAGGCGGAAGTAAAAACCGCACACAGGGAAACCAGAGCAACCAGGGTGATTAAAAATCTGTTCATTTCATACCTCAATAAAGGAGTCTTATCGTCAGAAGGAACGCTCAGATCCGGTTTAATATTTCTGTTTTTATGTAAAGGAATCTGAAAAAATCCATCAATTAAACCGTTTAGCAAAGGAATCAGAACGTTAAACGCACTAAATTCCAATTTCCTCGAGTACATAAGCGTTGTTCGAGTATCCTTTGACAAGCACTATGCTCTCTACATGACGATAAGGACGTTTTCCCAAAACAATGACCGCGTCTAAAGACAGAGCAATAAGCTCGTCTATCCCTTTTGCCGGAGCATAAGGATGTCTGGAGATTAAAAGCTTTAATCTGTCCAGACACTGAAGAGCTGAACCTGCATGGATAGATGCAACTCCCCCCTTATGTCCTGTTGAAAAGGCATCAATCATATCTAACGCTTCAATGGAGCGGATCTCGCCTACCACGATACGGTCAGGACTAAATCTTAAGGAGGCCCTGACCAGATCACTCATTGAAGTCTTTGTACAGGTAAAAAGATTTACACAGTTATCTGCACTTAATTTCAGTTCTGGAGTATCTTCAATACAAATAATGCGGCAGGCAGGATCAAGTTTTGTAATCCGATTCAGGATCGAGTTAATAAAACTGGTCTTGCCACAGCCCGTCTGACCACAGATCAGAAAATTCTTACGCTTCTCTATAAGAGAGTTTATTGCTCTGGCCTGACTATCCTTTATAAAGCCGCTTAAAAGCAGTTCATCAAAGGAAAGATTCAGGGCTTTGAGAACTCTCAGGGTGAAACTGGTTCCTCTTGATAAGGGCGGCATCAGTGCAGAAAATCTTGCACTAAAGCGTTCAAGCTCACACTCAAGCATTGGAGCTTCCTCATCAATTTCTCTGTCATTAAGCGAGGCTATAGTTCTGACTACAATTTCCGCACGGGCTTTTGTAAAGTTTTCATCCTGCACAATGGTGCCATCTGTATACTTCACAAAAAATCTTCCGTCTGGATTAAGCATCAGCTCCTCAACTAAACCAGAATCAAGAGCACTTACAACTCTGTCACCTAAACCTTCATATAAAGATCTGTATAGATTTTCTTTAATCCTTGTATGGTCTGTGTTCATTTTTACCTCGGGCAACATTATCATGCACAAAAAAATGGCCCTGCACGTAAGGGTGTCATTTTTTGTGAGAATTCCGAATTGTGCATTGAAATTAAAGGAAAAAGAAATTTTTCTAAGACGTGATCTGCTGTAAAAGTGAATATACAGAGGAGTTATGATTCTAAGTCTGTTCTAAGTAACCAAAAAATATGCAATTTTTCTCAGATTGCTTCTGACTAATAGAAAATGGCTTAATAGAAGTAGAGCCTAGGACTGCATGGTGTAAGCAACCGTTCACGTAATAATATTAATAGTAATAATTACTACTTTTGATAATTTTAGGCAAATTTTATTTTTGTTAACTATTTTTTGTAAAGATACTTTGTATAATATAGTATTATAAAATAAAATACAGTATTTTAGATTCTGTTAAATTTCAGTGCATTAGCGCACAAACATAGAATAGACTTATAAAAAAATGAAATAATCCTCCCAAACAACAAAAGTTTAAAAAATAAGATAAGGCAAATTTTGAAAACTGGACTATTCTTATAATGCGAGGTGGAAATATTTTGCTTTAGTTTTTTTGCATTATAAATTTATAAGTTTCCACAGCAGTCAAACAAACATAAGTAGCTACTGGAGGTCGATATGACTATAACCAACAGATTAATTGCTCCAGAACACATGCAATCTTCTGACTGGCATTTTAAGATTCCTAAGAAGAAAGTTCAGATTTCAGGATATGACGATGATCCATTTGCTGATGATCAGTTCTTTCCTGATGATAACACAGACGTTACCGAGGACTACAGCTTCGTATTTGCCTTCATTAGGAATCAGATCAGCTGGAGCGAGTTTAAAACCGAGTTTAACAAGCTGAATATGTCACAGAAGTTAAAGGTACCTTTTGTATACTGCGGTTCTATGATACAGGACTTCGGTTATATTATCAGAGAAGTATTCTCTATTACCGTACCTATTCTCCTGCTTGCATGTCTAGGCTACGTGGCATGGTCACTGATGTTACAGTATTTCTTCTAGTATCTTCCAAAGGAGGACTCTGAATGCACGGGAAAGAGCGAAAGTTCTTTCCCGTTTGCTTTTTTGAAATGAACCTTATCTGCAGGAAGTAATAACAGTCACTTCCTGGCAGATGATAATTGCAGGAGCAGATGTTGTATCAGATAAATAAGCCACATGGAACTGGGCATTACCAAAGATTGCCGAAAAGCCCCAGGCTTGGCCTTGGGGAGATGTCAATGACTTACAGGCTTACCGTCATCACCAATCTGCATGGATTTAGCAGTTCCAAGATTACTCTCTTCACTCTTTTCCTCGGTAGCCATGATAGGCTTGCCATCCTCACCGATTGAAGCAGCTCCGCCACCAGGTTCAAATGGCTTGATAGCAGGTTCTGCCTCTTTCTTCTCCGGCTCACTTACAGGATCAATAGTATCCTCAGCCACATCCGGTTCAGGCGTTAAGCCATCAGAACCTTTCTTTGGTTTGACGGAGTAATCCTTAGGCGCAAGTCCTTTTGGTTCTCTTGAGATATAATCTGGCAGCAAGGTAACCGGACCACGGTGATCTTTTGCCAGAGCACTTAGATTCTTACAGTCATCAAGGACAGTTTTGGAAATATCAAAAAAGCCTTCAAGCGGGATCTTATAGACTCGAGGTTCGGTAGTCTCTCCCTGCAGAACGGCAATCTTAAGACTTCCCCCCTCGGAGATCTGCAAAAACAGATCAGAGAGTTTCTTCTCCTGAGTGGCAGTTAAAGGAGCAAAAATGATTCTGGCAGGAGGAATAATCTCTCCTCGCAGGGAATACTCCTGACCACTGTCTACAATCACTCTGGCATAGACAAAGCCGCGCTCAAGATCACGTATGCCAATATCAAGAGTTGTCAGATCAAGTCCTAGTGCAGGAGTCTGACTCTGATACATACACCCTACTCTGAAGGAAAACTTTTTTGTTAAAGACTGGACAACATTAAGAACAGCCTGTCTATGACGGATGGTTCGGTCCATCTGCAGAATCTTGGCAGGAGAACCTTTGGTGAAGACAAAATCTGAATCGTCGTTAAGTCTCCAGATATATGAAGTTGACAGTTCCCATCCTGACTGCACCGCCGCGTACGAAGGTGTCATACACAGTGTGGGTATAAGCAGAAGACTTCTTAGAAACTTGGTGCTGAACTTCATAATAATGTAAAACCTTATGCTGCAGGTGAAGAATTAAGCAGTTTATTATCGTGTAATCAGTAATTTCAGAGCTAAATAGAGATAACTGTTTTAGCACTGATATTTTTATTATAGATGATTGATAATATTTTTTTACAAAAATTGCTGATATAACAATGAGAAAAAAGAGAGCTGTGTTTTATTACGTATAAATATACCTGGCAGTTTAATCATCTTCATCCTTTGACTTTACAAACTCTTCTACAAGGTAAAGTGGAATATTAACAAACCATCCCTGGTCAATATATCCATTCATGGAGAAACGCCAGCCCTGCATTTCCTCATTCGCATCGACTACCGTTTTAAGACTTTTTGATCTGACATTATCTCCTGCTTTAACTTCAATTGGATACACCTTGTCCTTCTGAATTACAAAATCTAGCTCTAAAGTGGAATTATCCTTTGAGTAATAATAAGGATGTTCTTTATTACTTATAAGCTGCTGAGCTACAAACTGTTCAGTGAAAGCTCCTTTGTATTCGGAGAATATATTATTATCTATAAGAATATTTTTAGCCTTAACTTCAGAAAGTGCTCCAAGCAAACCTAAATCTGACAGGAAAAGTTTAAATACACCAAAATCCTCATAAAAATTCAACGGCATTGATAACGACTTTACTCTTTCAACTTTATAGATAAGCCCTGCATCATTAAGCCACTGAATAGCATCTTCAAATTCTTTGGCTCTTCCACCTTTCTTTAACATGCTGTAAACAAACTTCTTATTTTCCTTAGCAAGCTGAGATTGCGAGCAATACCCCCTCGGATGAAAACGTGTTTTTTTCACCTGCATCAGTTATAATTAAGGTAAGAAATAACAGAGGAATGAGCATGAGTAAAAGTGTTGACGAGCTTGTGGAAGAATTTCTTCAACAGCATGATCTAAGCAAAAATACACCTGAGATAGCAGAGGAGTTTTTCAGAAAAATAACCGATCCTAAAATTGTTAAACAGAATGTTCAAGCAGCAATTGAAAAAGATTGGAGTTTGGGAATTCCTGTGATGCAAATGGATTCAAAGGGGATCTATGAGCTCAAACCAGATGGAAGGAAGATTTATACAGAACCTTGCCCGAAGGACAGATTTTTAATCAAATAGAGAATATGCAACATTTATTCTGCTCAGTTTAATTACTCTCTGAAAAAATCTTTTTAATAAAATCAACATGTAGTTTTTTCTTTGTGAAAAACTGTCTTTCTTCTGCAGACTTAAAAAAAATCATTTCAGGACTGTTTTCATTGTCATAAACATAGATTGTATCAGTTCTTTTTATCAATTCAGGTAATATGAGAAGAGATCTATTGTATCTTCTTAGGATATCTGCATCTGCAACGTTATGTCCTCCTTTTATAACTCTTTGGTGAACTCTCTTGATATTCATTAGAGGAGAACCAACTGTTACGTATAGTAAATCAATTCTATATCCTTGCTCTTTTGCTTTATCAGCCAAATCGATGATACTTCTTGAAGATGCAGTTGTTTCTACTGCAAAACTAGTTTTTTCTCTTATCATTTTTTTTCTAAGAGTTAGTGCAGTTTTAGCCGCCTTAAGATTCGCTATATTCTGTTCGGTTACAGATAACTGGTTAATAGAGTTGAATCCCATTTCCTTTACTATGTTGTAAGTAATCACATCTGGATTAACAAGAGGAAGATTCCTATATTCTGGAACGGTATTTTTAAAATTCTCGTAAATAGTAGACTTTCCTGAACCATTTGATCCTGCAACAATTAAAAGAACAATTTGAGAATTATTTACCATGTTCTGAGACCTTAACTTCTTATGAACTTTTAAATAATTATATCTTATGCGAGCAAGAAAACCCACGTTTAACCATGAGGAGATCCCATAAAAAGTTAAGCGAAAAACTGAGAATTTAATGACGTTAATTAAACCACTATAGCATGGCTAGTTCTTCTACGCATTTTTTTTGGAGTTGAATTTATTTTTCTCTATTGTCTAGATAGCTTTGCAGATAATCTGGTTTTCAATACTCCTTTTATATGATTCTACTAATCTTTCAACAGTGCATCCGTATTCGAAAGACTCATCAAGTCGAACTTCATAGCAAAGAGTACCGATTAGCCTGTATTTGCAGTTTTTTCTATCTGAATCTGGCTCAATTTCCAGCGCAAGCTTCAATACATGACCTGTATCAAGCTCTATTCCATAATCCTGTCTTACAAAGCCTGGATTAGTTGGAGTATGTCCGCTTACAGAGAAAACTTTCTGACCGTTAAATATACGAGGCTCATATAGATACCTTTCTTTATTTTCTCTAGGTCTCCACCAGAGGAAGGTATCGTCAAAGTTTTCTACATCAAACGGATCTTCGAAGAACTTAACCTCTTCGTGAAGCGGTATACCTGAGTGGGTAAAAAGAATATTTCCGCATAGATAATGTGACTGACAGCGTCTGATGTAGTCATCATAGTTTTTTGGAAATCTGATTTTATTCCTGTTCTCGATATAATCAGCACCTTCGGTAATGGCTTTGTCAAAGGAATCAAGAGTCTTTGCTCCTCCGTTTACGGTATGCCACAACGGTGCATAGTTTTTGAAATAAACCGTCTCCGGATACAGCTCTTCTAAGGACATGAATTCATGATTTCCAAGAATACACAGTGCATCAAGTTCCAAAAGTTTTTTTACAACACCGTAGCTGTCAGGGCCACGATCTATAGCATCACCAAGAAATACCACTTTCGATTGTCCGTCATAATGCTTAAGCAGTCGTGACATAGCCTGACTGCAGCCATGCAGATCAGTCATGACAAACAACTTTTCTGTAGGACTGAATCCTTTAACCTCATAATAAGGTGTAACAAATGTTTCTTTATCCATTGTTGTCATTTATGCACGATCCTATGTTGAAGAAATGTATATTCTGAAAGTTCTAATGCGCTCTTTTACTCCTGACGAGAGCTGCCATCAGTAAAACTTTTCACAAACTCAATTACTGTCTTAAGCTCGTAATGCAGCTTCTTTTCATCAAGGCATACGCCTTTCTCTCTGTCATACATATGATTCAGATCCACTCCAAGAAAGATTAGGCCTTCAAAAAGATGCTCGTATCTCTTTAGTATCGGAGGAATCTTCTTCTCCCAGGTGATTTCAACTTCCTCTGGAAGTTCTCCGCTGTTCTCAATAGCAAGATCAACAGCTGTACTGTATTCATTACCAAAAGCTACATATCCGATGTAATAGTCAACAGATCTGTTGGTAAGTCTGGCGGAAAAACATCTGAAACCGTCCATTGAGAACTCTTTGAACTCAGAAATGTCCTTTGCGAAACCGCCAAGTTTGCTGAAGTCTCCGTTGATTTGAAGTTCTTCCATAGTTATTCTCCGTTTATGTATTCTAAATACCGCATAATCTGACTGCCCCAGCCAGCCAATCCAGACTAATCAGCAAATAAATTTTTCTAATGATTTAAATCTGGAACGAACATGTGTTAGTGGGCATGTCATACAGTTTAAGGGCTGCTTTTATGTTTCTATTGTAGCGATTAGAACTCTCTGAAATCGTGAGAATGTAAATAATGTTTTTTGAGAGAAAAATGAATTTATTACGTTGACCAAACGATACGAACATTGGTCACTTTTTAATTAAACTCAGGAGAAAATGCCTTTTACAGGATCTATATAGAACAAAAGACCTTGCACCGCTCCACAATTAAACTGTTCTTTAGAGCATTATTCGTCAATATAAGCATAAAAACATCAACTTTCTTTATATGTTTCTATATAATTTGTAATGAATATGTTTAAGGAATATGAATGAAAAAGAAAAATATCATAGTAGGAATGTGTACATTATCTGAAATCAGAGAAAGTAACGCCATTTACGTCGATAAAACCAGATTTATTGACTACCTTGAGAATAGAGCCGGTACAAAGGTTCCCGTTTTCCTGCGTCCTAGACGTTTTGGAAAAAGCCTTACCGCAAGTATGCTCCACAGTTACTATGATATTTCCGAAAAAGATCAGTTTGAAAAGAATTTCAAAGACACATGGATTTATGATCACAGAACACCACTTGCTAGTTCCTACTACGTTTTGCATTTCGATTTTTCCTATGTCTTATCTGATGCTTCACAGTTAAATGACAGTTTTATAAATGCGGTTATAAACGGTATATCCTTCTTTAGTGACAAATATCCTGAGTATGGACTTACTGCAGAAGAACTTGAGCCATCACTATACAAGAATGCAACTGATGTAATGTCTAGATTTCTGAGAAATTTCTCTAGAAATGCTAAAGCTGGAGAATATCTCTATGTCATCATTGATGAGTATGACCATTTTGCCAATGAAATACTGACAAAAGACAAGGAATCCTTTAAAGATATAACTTCAACTGCAGAAGGTCATGAAGGTTTAATTAAACAGTTTTATGCTCTGCTCAAATCCAATTATCGTGGCAATCGTAATGGAGGTATTGACAGATTCTTTATTACTGGCGTGTCATCTGTTTCTTTAGATTCTGTAACATCAGGTTTTAATATTGCAACCAATATCAGTTCAAAGCCAGACTTCCAGGAAATGATTGGTTTTACACATGATGAACTGTCAGCAATAATTGATGAAACTGTAGATTTATCACTGCTTTCAGGCGTTACAAAAGAGCAGATTCTTAATTTAATGGAAGAGAACTTTGACGGTTTTTCCTTTTCTGAAGATGCCAATGAACAGATATTTAATTCTAATCTCTGTCTTGCATATCTTGATGCTCTTATTTCAAGAAAAAGAATTCCTGATCCAAATGAAATTTCTCTAAATGATGATGCCGGCAAATTAAGAGGAATGCTGAGTCTCTGCGAGGATGATGTTAGGGAAGAAATAGTCAAAGCAATGTTTAATAAAGAGCCAATTGTCACAAAACTCCCTGACAAGATGAATCTGAACAGTACAGATTATTTTGATAAAGCGCAGATGATATCTCTGCTTTATCATTTAGGCTATTTGACAATCGATACTGAAGCTACCAGAGAGGAAGGCATTTCAAGCTTTGTCATTCCAAATAAAATCTATGAAAAACTTTTTTTAGATTACTGTCGTCAGGCTATTGGCTATCAAGCAGATAGTAACAAAGATTTAGCCGCTATGTATGAGGAAACTGCAGATATAACTCCTCTCTTAGAGACTATAACAGAGCATATAGAGAACAAGCTTAATCCTCAGTCTCTTGGAAAATTCTCTGAGATGGCGCTGCAGCTTATTTGTGACAGTATCATTAATAACAGTAGAAAGAGACAGCTTACCTCCTATACAGAGTTTTACACTGGTAAAGGCTTTGCTGATGTACTAGTAAAGAATATCTATCCTAACGGACACTATTTCCTTCTCGAACTTAAATATCTACATAAAAAGGATGACAGCAAATCTGCAGTAGAAGGAAAATTTGCAGAAGCTAGAGAGGAAATTGAAAAATACCGTGAGGGTACGGTTCTCAAAGAGAAGGTTGGGAATCGTCCGCTTGACAGCTATGCCATCGTTTTTGTTGGCTCAGAGTGCAGATTATGTAAGAAAATTAACTAACAAATATAGAGCTTTTAACCAATGTTACCAACGGTTAATGCAGAAAAAAGCTTCTTATGAAAAAGGTAAGTCCGGATGATAGAGAGACAAAACTGAGAGTTCTCAAAGATAGCATAGGTGTTGATTTCATAGTCAGATTCTTTGCTCTATTCAACTATAAAATAGAGGATTTCTACAATGATGTCGGATACAGACGTCAGAACCTATCCGGATTCATGCCCAAGATCTTAGTAACTAATTGATTATTAATCATAAAAAATATGAAGTTTGATTTGCTTCAAATTCTTATTTTGTTTTGTAGTCAAATTCACTAATTTCTGCATGGTTTTCCATATCTTTTTACAGGTATGGAGTTCTTTAAAAGTCTGTTTTTGTACTATTTTTGAGACACGGTTTTGAGACGCCAGGATCAAAACAAAAAGAGCTTCTCTGTTAATATTTAAATTGCAAAAAAAAACAACAACAGGAGAAGCTCATGTCTGAATTATATAACGCTAATTTTTTTAACTCTACTCTTAACAAACCGATGTCAGTTAAAAAAATCGAAAGCGTGATCTCCATTAAAGAGATTATTGCGCTTGCCAGACATTGCGGTGTTATTGAACGTTCTCGAATCTTTGATATTGTAGCTTTCGTTTGTGCTCTTGTTGATTTTAACGATCGTGGAATGCTATCTTCAGCCAAATACACTATTAACAACTTCAGACTGAATTATTACAGTAAATATGCCAAGGAGCATATTTCTGACAAAGCCTTTCATAATCAGCTTAGGAAGCCAGAGATTGTTGAATTTTTGGAAAAGTTAATCCTCAGAATTTACTCTTACATTGGAAATGACAATCCTTGTTCTGAACATCTTGAGCTGGTAAAAATCCTCTCTTCTGTTGGTATAACTGATGTTGTTCCGGTTGACGGCAGCGGGTTCTTTGTAAGATTATCCTGCAGAAAAAACTTCAACTGTAAGACTGCAGGTAGAAAAAGCACTCAGAGAGGAGTTCAGAAGGAAAACGCTGGTATCAAAGTACATATGGCATTCTCTAATGTAAACGGAACCATATCCCATCTTTCCATAACCGAAGGTACCGGCTCAGAACGTGAACAGGTAAGAGCTGACGAGTATGGAGAGGGAATGCTGAACATCAAAGACAGAGGCTATATTGATTACAACGGTGAGCCCCTTTATGCAGACAGAAGTCAGTTCCACCTAACTCGCTATCGCACCAATGTTCAGGGAACCGTGATAATGGCTGTTGATGGGGAAACAGGAGAAAGCCTTGATGAACTCATAGGAAAGGCTCCATCCTGTGAAATCCCAGACAACATCAAATCAGAGTACATAGACATGCTGGTTAAACGTATCAGTGACAGTGGTAACGAGGTTATTGCAAGAGTGGTTAGAGTTAGAAATCCTGATGGGGAATTCTCCTACTACGGAACCAATCTGCCAATGGATAAAATTCCAGCAAAGGCTGTCTACCTGCTTTACAGATGTAGATGGGAAGGCTCTGAGCTTACTTTTAAGGCACTGCAGTCAGGAGACGGCATGAGAACAATAAACTCCAGCCTTCTGGATGTGATTATTACCTTTATGCTAGGAAATATACTGACGTACAGTTTTAAACAGCTAGTTGCTACTGTTGCAAAGAGGATTGCTAAATCAGAGGTCTCCTTCAGTATTCTAAGAATACACACTGTGCTTGAAGCTACAGATGCACTCATTAAATCTTTTACCAATGGAGTACGAAGTTCTATATATAGAGCAATCCACAAGCAACTAGACAGGATATTGGAATCGTGTACTAGAAAAGAAGCTAGCTTACGTGACAAACAGACTTTTAAAGATCTCCCTACAGTTGTGAAAACTAT
>ONFP01000029.1 GCA_900317105.1 uncultured Succinatimonas sp.
TGAATCAGCCCCTCAGCTTTTCCTTTTTCGATACCTCGTGATTCTCCATCTAGGCCAGCTTCATAAAGAGCATTGTCATAATCCATAAGTTCCATTTCTCTTTTCAAATAGGCAAGATACTCATCAGGATCTTTTACAAAATTATCTCGAAGATTAAAAGCTTCATCGAAAATCTTATCTTTTTTCATAAGTTTTTCTTCCTCTCCGTTTAATTTTCCTGAAAAGAAAGCCAGCCATTTTTCTGCTCTACTCATTGAAGAAATTCTTTTTTTGGAGAATTTTTTTAACTCCAAAAAGTGAAACTCGATTAAATCTGTAATAGGTTTTCCATCTTCTAGATTACAGAGCTTTGCTATACTGTGTGGCTTAGGATTCTTATTTTCATCAAACAAGTTAAATTTTAGCAGATGGATACAAATAACAGCAGCAATATTCAGGTATTTGTCACCACGCTTCAGGTTATTTGTATACAATCGGCTCCAATAGACCAAGCTTCTTTCAATCCATGCTTTTTCGTTCAGTACCTGAATTTCAAGATTTACCTTCTCGCCAGATGCCAATGTGCAGGTAATATCAAGTCTTGAACTTTTGTCATTTGCGCTTAATCCTAGAATCTCATTGTTATTATAGACCAGATCTAGAATTTTCTTTTCTTCTGCTCTATTGAGCACTGAATTTAAGAAATCTATCAGAATACTTTTTCTAGATAAAAGCTTTTTGGCAAAGATATCATTGGTTGTAGAAATCTTTTCAGATCTAATAACCTCCTGATGGATTTGAGCCATTCGAGGATCTTTCTCAAGTTCAAGTAACAAATTAGACATTTCAATACCTCAAAATAACAAAAAAAATATAATATCCGACAAATTTGAGGCTCTACACGTAAGGGGGGCATTTTTTTTCAAAAACATAAATAAAAAGATGAATGTTCAGAAAAAAGTTTTTTTTGGGTTGAGAGAATTGGACTGAGATTTTATGTTGCTATTCTGTATTACTATGCTTTCTTTTCAATTGGACTGAGATTTTATGTTGCTATTCTGTATTACTATGCTTTCTTTTCTTAATTCTGTCGAAAAAATTAAAAATAAGTTTGTCCAGTCTGAAGAAGATTATTGAACCAATTGTCTGAGCAATTATAAGATTTGGAATTACAGGAAGTCCCATGGAATCCAGAACATACATGAATGGCATCATAACAACAGTTGAAATTTGCCACCTTATAAAATAGACAGCATACAACTTTGAAAAATAGCTTTTTATAAAAAGCCAGCAGGCATTTATTATTGTCATAAAAAATTCTCACATACGCTTCTTACCTTAAGTTTAGTTGACGTTTTCTGATATCTGACCTTTTCTCTCCAAATTAACTAATCTGGATGCGTAAATTTTGATATTATGCAGTTAATAAGGAAAGATATATGCTCAGATTATTTATTACACTGTTAACTTTTTTTTACTCCATTAGCTCCTTTGCAGAGATTAACCTAGACAAACTGTATGCACTTGGTTCTGCTGCAAAGGAAGAGCTTCCATTCTCATCCGAATGTTGGCTGAACAACGACTTAATCAAATGTAACATTCACATAAAAAACGGTTCTTATATATATAAAGACTCCATTGGATTTAACGCTCCTGATGTAATACTAAGCACAGATAAACTTCCAGATGGCATCATGCATGAGGATGTAAGCGGGACCAATGAAGTGTATATGGAACCGGTAACAATTAATGCCCAGATTATTGAAGGAAAAGCAGGAAATATCGTCAGCTTCAACTACAGAGGCTGTGACAGTCAGGGAATTTGCTATCCTACCCAGACGAGAGATCTATTCCTTGAAAAGGATATCAAAGGAAACATGGAAAAACTTCCTTCTTCTAATCTGAATCAGGAAAAGGGAATTTTCAGTGGCTACGATAATTTTCTGATTATTCTTCTCCTCTGTCTGGTATTCGGTGTTGCCCTTGATCTGACTCCATGTGTACTGCCTCTGCTGTCGATCTACTCTGCGACAATAATGGGATCAAAATACGTTTCAGCTACCCATAAGATAAAACAGAACATAATCTACATTCTTGGCCTAGCCCTGACCTACTGTGTACTAGGCCTAGTATTTGCCGAGATTGGAGTATCTGCTCATGGAATTCTTCAACATCCAGTTTCTATTATAATTCTCAGTTCAATTCTATTTATCTTTACTCTGGACTGTGCAGGGCTTATCAACCTGAAGGTTCCACTGATGTTCAATAACTCGCTACAGATTGCTATCAATCGACAGAAAGAAGGAACCCTTGCCAAGGCATTTATATTTGGAGCTTTATCTGCTCTGATTACAACTCCTTGCACCAGTGCACCTCTTGCAGGAGCACTTGTATATATCATTACCTCCAATTCAGTTTTAAAAGGCGTGCTGATGTTCCTATTCATTGGTCTTGGAATGGGACTTCCTCTGCTTATAATCGGATTCTTTGGAGCTAAATATATTTCAAAGCTGAAAAATCATACAGAGAAGATAAGAAGACTGTTCGCAATTCCTCTATTTTTGGGCGCCTACTATATCTGTCAGCATCTTTTCGGAGATCTGAACAGATATATTGAGCCAGCTGTTTATGCCAGCTGTGGAGCGTACTTTATTGGAGTAATGTTCAGAAGCAAAAAGCTGTCCTATATTCTTATGCTAGCTTTTTTCTCATTTTGGGCAATCTATGCTGCTGTATATACAGGAACCTCACAAGTTACAAACAAAAACTTTACTCTGGTCCATAAGCTTTCTGACTTAAGTAAATATAGCGGTAAGAAAACGCTGGTTACCTTCTCTGCGCAGTGGTGTGCAAACTGTCATGAACTTGATAAAACACTATATGCCAGTGATGAGTTTTTGGATCTGACTTCCGATATGAATAGAGTCAGATTTGATATTACAGATCCAGCAAGTCATTCAAACGAAGAACTGACAAAAACCTTTAATATCATCGGTGTTCCTTTCCTTCTGGTATTAGATGAGAAAGGAAATGTTATCAGAAGATACACTGGTTCTCCTGATTTAGATGAATTGACATCAATGATACAGGACTAGAAATTTCATTTTTTGAGACAAAAAAAATCCATCCCTACTATACACAGAGATGGATTTCTTTGCAGTAATTGTCGATTTAGATTACTTCTTGTTTGCCTTAGCAGCCTCAAGCTTCTCTTCAAGATAATGGATGCTTGCGCCACCCTTAATCTCAACAGGATCATTCAGTAAATCTTCGTGCAGAGGAATATTGGTCTTAATTCCTTCTAATACAAGCTCATCAAGAGCCTCAAGACCGCGTACACGAGCCTGCTCACGAGTATCATCGAAAACAATTAACTTACCAACTAATGAGTCGTAGTGAGGTGGAACCTTATAGCCCTGATAAACATGGCTATCCCAACGAACACCAGGACCACCAGGAACATGAAGATACTTGATCTCACCTGGAGAAGGCATAAAGTTTGAAGGATCTTCTGCATTGATACGGAACTCAAATGCATGTCCTTTAATCTTAACGTCATCCTGAGTAATTGAAAGTGGGTTACCAGCGCATACAGAGATCATCTCACGTACAATATCAACACCGGTAATCATTTCGGTAATTGGGTGCTCAACCTGAACACGGGTGTTCATTTCAATGAAATAGAACTCACCGTTTTCATATAGGAATTCAAAAGTACCGGCTCCACGGTATCCAATGTCCACGCAGGCCTTTGCACAGCGAGAACCAATGGTACGACGCTGCTCCTCAGAAATAAATGGAGCAGGAGCCTCTTCTAAAACCTTCTGATTACGACGCTGCATTGAGCAGTCACGCTCACCTAGGTATACTGCATGGCCCTGACCATCGGATAATACCTGGAACTCAACATGACGTGGGTTCTCAAGGAATTTCTCCATGTAAACAGCAGGGTTGTTGAAGAACATATCAGCCTCACGACGAGTCAGAGCAATTGACTCCTCAAGTTCAGCGTCTGATCTTACAACACGCATACCGCGTCCGCCACCGCCACCGGCAGCCTTAATAATAATAGGGTAGCCAATCTTGTTAGCCAGCTGACGATTCTCTTCAAAATCATCACCTAATGCACCTGCTGAACCAGGAACACAAGGAACACCAGCTTTCTGCATAGCTTTCTTTGCAGATACCTTGTCGCCCATCAGACGAATAGTATCAGCAGTTGGTCCAATGAAAACAAAACCTGACTTCTCTACCATTTCGGCGAAATCAGCATTTTCGGATAGGAAACCATAACCAGGGTGAATTGCATTAGCACCTGTTGCTTCTGCTGCAGCAATGATTGAAGGAATGTTCAGATAAGAATCCTTTGGAGCTGCAGGTCCGATACATACAGCTTCATCTGCAAGCTTAACATGTAACAGATCTCTATCGGCTGTTGAATGAACTGCAACAGTCTTTAAACCTAACTGACGGCAAGCACGTAAGATACGTAAAGCGATCTCACCGCGGTTAGCTATAAGAACTTTTTCAAGTTTCATATTTTAGGTTTACTCTCAGTTATTATTCAAACTCGAATAGAGGCTGGTCAAACTCAACAGCTGAGCCATTCTCAACCAAAATCTTCTTAATTACACCTGAACGGTCAGCCTGAATCTGATTCATCATCTTCATAGCTTCAATAATACATAGAGTATCGCCTTCCTTAACAGAAGCGCCTTCCTCAACGAAAGGAGCTGCGGTTGGGCTGGCTGAACGGTAGAAAGTACCAACCATTGGTGACTTCATAAGCTTAGCAGCATCAGGAGCTGCAGGTGCTGCAGCTGGAGCTGCAGCTGGAGCTGGAGCTGGAGCGGCAGCTGCAGGTGCGGACTGTACAACAGGAGCTGCAACTGGAGCAGAAATTACAGTCTGAACAGACTGAGCGACAGCCTTTTCACGAGTAATCTTTAACTCTTCTTCGCCTTGCTTTAAGTTAATCTCAGAAACATCTGATTTTGAAACAATCTCAATAAGCTTAGCAATCTTATGAATATCAATTTGCATAAAATATCCTAATTTAGTTATTTCTAATCTTAACGATTACGACCTAAGAACTCGACAGCAGCTCTCAAGGCATACTCGTAACCATTAAGTCCGAAACCGGCAATGACACCAACGGCCACATCAGAAAGGTAAGAATGATGCCTGAATTCTTCTCTTCTGTGAACATTGGAAATATGTATCTCATAAAAAGGCAAATCCACTCCAGTCAGAGCATCACGTATTGCGACACTGGTATGAGTGTAGGCACCGGCATTTATGAGAACAAAATCTTTGTTTAATCTAGAATCCTGAATTTTAGTAACGATATCGCCCTCAGAATTTGACTGAAAACACTCGATATCTACATCCAATTCCTTTGCAACATCTTTAAGATGATTTTCAAGATCTTTTAATGATGTATGACCGTAAATCTGAGGCTCACGAACACCCAGCAGATTAAGGTTTGGTCCGTTAACAACTAAAATTGAATGCTTTGCCAAAATTTGACTCCCGAATATCTTAATCCGCGCATTTTATCATTTTTAAGTGAAAGTGGCGCATTTTTTCTTAAAATCCCCAAATTTTTCCGTGATTTTTTATATTTTTTCGCATATATCCTTATATCAGAGTAGTCAAAAAATTTTATATTCATAGTTTTTCTAAATCATTTTTTGAGTCTTAACCCATTTTTTTTGAGCTTATGATCAAAAGATGCCTTCCAGAGTAGTAACATATGGATAATTCAAAGAATTATTTTTTAAATTAACCAGTTCACAAGGATAGTTCTGTCCAAAATGCGGTCGCAAACAGAAAGAAACAATCACAGACAGATTCGAAGAAACGGTTCATGACTTTACAAAACAGATCCAGCCAAAAATTGAAGAAGCCGGCAGATCTCCGAAGTTTTCTTTCAGATGGGCTCTCTACACGGTGCTTAAAAGAAAATATTCTGATTTCTCTGGTAGAGCCTGCCGTTCCGAGTACTGGTGGTATATCCTTTTTGTAAATCTTCTTTATATTGGACTGAGCATCGTTGGAGGGGTTCTTACCGTATTTACAGGAATGATTGGTGCCTATCTGATGATCGCGATTTTCATCATTGCACTCGTAGGACTTTTGGTTCCATCTATAGCTGTCACGGTTAGAAGAATGCATGACCTGAACGTAAGCGGATGGTGGCTGATTTTATTCCTTGTATTAAGCTTAATTCCGCTGATTAATAACCTGCTGGTAATTGGTTACATTATATGTTTCTGTCTGAAAGGTACATCCGGACCAAACAAGTTTGGTGAAGATCCTCTTGCAGCAAATAATCAGTTAGTCACCGATGCAAGGCAATAGAATCTTTTTTTGAACAACAAACAGATTCTATGATCAGTTAATGGCTGCTCCATATTTCTTCACTCAGGATTTCCAAATATTTCCGAAAGTTCCTTGTTCTCTACGTAGAGATATCAAGGTAGCTTATCCATATTCTCTTTTAGAAGTTCAATAAATCTTCTTGCTGCAATGGTCAGGGACAGTCTGTCCTTGTAGCCTATCGCCATCTTTCTAATAACCGGAGGCTCAGTTGGCCTTAGCTCAAGATTGTAGGCTATTCTCTTGAGCATCAGCTCTGCAAGCATACTTACCCCCAGCCCCTGTTCGACCATATTCATGATGGTGTAATCATCATGGATGACATAACTTATTTTAGGATGTATGCCCTGCTCCTTAAATGCAATCAGTGGCTCGGAATGATTTCCCTCTTCAAGCAGGATAAAATGTTCCTTTCCTAAATCCTTAAGGGATACAATCTCATTTTCTGCCAAAGGGTGTCCTGGAGGTAGAACAGCCATCATACGGCCATCCTTTACGGGAGAGGTCTTAATACCACTAACGGCATCCGGATTAACAAAACCGAAATCGACAGCACCGGTTTTAATCCATTCAGTAATTGATACATAGTCTCCTTCAAGGAGTACAAATTCAATTGCAGGATATTTCTTTTTAAACTCACTGATCAGAATCGGCAGCCAGTGCGTAGAAATACTTCCCATAGTTCCGATTCTGATTGTTCCGGTTTCAAGGCCTCTTATTTCCTGAGCATGTTCTTTTACTGTTCTGTATTCGTATACAAGACGCTGTATATGGGGGTATAATCTTTCGCCCTCCTTGGTAAGAGAGATACCTGATTTAGATCTGTTAAGCAGTTTTATCTTCAGTTCATCTTCTAAAGAGGAAATCATCTGACTTATTGCAGACTGTGTACAGTTCATTGCTGAAGCGGCCTTGGTAAAATTTCCAAGTTCGATAATTTTGTGTAATGCCAGATATCTATTCATTGTACAAAAACCAGAAACAGAAAAACTTGTAGTAATCAGTGATTGGACTAAGTTGAGACTAAGATGACTCTACTATAATTACCAACCGTATTTCATAGCATATGGAGATTTTATGACAAAAGGATTATTTTTGCTTAGTGCAGCTTCTATATTGCTAGCAAATATTTCAACAGTCCAAGCTGAAGGTATAACTAATACTCCTAGATCATGTGAATCAGAATTCAAAGGACAGCCTGCAGGCTTCGAGAAAAAACTCAATATTATCGCCATAAGAGATCTCAAGAACGAGAAAGACGAAGAAATTGTCAGAGTAAAAGGAAAAGTTACAAAATACTTTGGCGAAGATAAATACGAATTCACAGATGAAAATGGAGATACTATAGAAATTGAGTTAAACAGAGATAAGGACTGGTCCTTTGTACACAAGGATGACACCATCGAAGTCATTGCCCAGTATGACAAACAGTTCTTCTCAGCAGATAGTCTTGACGTTAAATGCGCTCTTCCTCCTGAACATCCAATGACGCAGATCGGAACCAGAATTCCTCCAAGAACCAATCGAAGAATGTAGCAAACTCTACTTTTGTCGTGAGAAGTTTAATCTCTGCTCACGACTGTATACCGGACAAATTCTACTCATCATCAGTACCTGATCATCAACTTACAGTTAATTATTAGATTTTCTAATACATCAATAAGATAAATTTGTTTTACTAATAAAAGATTTACCTTTAATCTATCTTTATAAAAGATATTTTGAGGTATTGATAATGAGCATCAGAAAACTGAGATTCTTCTATGTGTGCATGATCGCATTCTGCGCATGTCTAGTTTATGCTGTAAGCTCAGGTATACGCTCTAATCTTGCCCTGCTTCTAAATCCAATTATGCAAAACAGCGGAGTATCCTACCCTGAGATTAGTTTTGTTCTGGCCCTAGGTCAGTTGATCTATGGTCTAGTTCAGCCTCTGTTCGCTTATCTGGCACTGAAAAAATCCTACGGTTTCATGCTGACATTAAGTTGTCTCCTGATGTTTGTTGGCCTCATGGCTACGCCTTACTGTACCAGTGTTGCCGCACTTACTGTTTTTCTTGGAGTCCTTTTCCATACAGGAACAGGCGGTACCTGTTTCGGTCTGATGATGGCTGTTGCCACTCCTGCGCTTGGACTTGCCCGGGCCACTGCAGTTTCAGGATTTGTTAATGCAGGAACCGGTGTTGGTTCAATGTTTCTTTGCCCATTTATGAATGTGCTTAATTCTAACTTTGGAATTCAGACAACCTTATTAACGCTGTCAGCTCTGACTCTAATCATCATTCCTGTAAGTCTATGGCTGTCAAACCGCAAACAGGTCATAGCTGCAACCGCTGAAACTGAACGTGGACTGGATATGGAATCCTTTGTGAATATTCTGCATGACAGAACCTTTATAATCATGCTTTTAAGTTTTGCTGTATGCGGATTTCACATGTCAATTCTGCAAACACATCTGTACTCCCAGTTCATCTCATACGGCATAACAGATAACGTCGCAACACTAAGCTATTCCCTGATAGGAATCTCCACAATGCTCGGTGCGGTCATCTGCGGTTTATGCTACAGAGTATTTTCTCTTAAGAATGTATTAGGAACAGTCTATCTGTTAAGAGCAGTTGCTGCCTTTGCCTTCATGTTTTTAATGCCCAAAAGTGTTATCAGCGTAATTCTGTTCTCAGTATGTATCGGCTTGACCTGTGATGCCTCAGTAAGTCCAACATCCGAGATTATCAGAAACCGTTATGGTCTTAAGATGCTGGGCATACTGTTTGGAATAGCCTTTATCTTCCATCAGGTTGGAAGCTTTATAAGCTCCAATGTCGCAGGTCAGATTGTAGAAAAGACTCACAGCTATGACCTTCTATGGAGCATAGACATCATTCTGTGCATAGTAGCTTCTCTGTCGGTTTACGCTTTAAACAGAAACCAGGAACCAAGGAAAGCAGACAGACAGTTCTCAGGAACAATTGCTCCAATACATTCTTAAGCCTGCCTCCTATTGAGAAACAATACCTTTCTCAGAAGAGATTTTTCTGCTTTTCAGGCAGAATTAAGCACTGATCTAAAGATGAGCATTAATAAATAAAATGCTAGCCAGTTCAAAAAAAATGATAAAATAAGCCTGTCTTCTTTTTTATGCAGATGTTAAGAACATCTGCATACCAACACTAAACAATACTGAGGAAATCCAATGAGCTTCATTAACAAAGCTAAATCAATTGCAGAATACGATCCAGAGCTTTGGTCAGCAATAAGCGGCGAAAATCAGCGTCAGGAAGATCACATCGAGCTGATTGCATCAGAAAACTATGCTTCCAAGTGTGTTATGGAAGCACAAGGTTCACAGTTAACCAACAAATACGCTGAAGGTTACCCTGGAAAGCGTTACTACGGTGGATGTGAATACGTTGATATCGTTGAAAAGCTGGCTATTGACAGAGCCTGCAAACTATTCAAGTGCGATTTTGCTAACGTTCAGCCTCATGCAGGTTCACAGGCTAATAATGCAGTATACGCAGCATTATGTCAGCCAGGTGATGTTGTATTAGGTCTGTCACTTTCTTCAGGTGGTCACCTGACCCACGGAAGCTCAGTTAATTTCTCAGGTAAGGTTTACAAGTCATACGGCTACGAGGTTAACGAGGCTGGAGAGCTGGACTACGAAGCAATCCGTAAGCAGGCTCAGGAAATCAAGCCAAAGATGATCATCGCTGGTTTCTCTGCATACTCAGGAATTGTAGACTGGGCTAAAATGCGCGAAATTGCTGATGAAGTAGGTGCATATCTGCTTGTTGATATGGCTCACGTAGCAGGTCTGATTGCTGCAGGCGTATATCCAAGCCCAATCGACCATGCTCATGTTGTAACCTCAACCACTCACAAGTCATTAGGTGGACCACGTTCTGGCTTTATTCTTTCAAACTGCCACGACGAAACTATCTACAAGAAATTGAATTCTGCAATCTTCCCTGGCACACAGGGTGGTCCTCTTGAGCACATCATTGCTGCAAAGGCTATTGTTTTCAAGGAGGCAATGGAGCCATGGTATGTTGAGTACCAGAAACAGGTTGTAGCCAATGCCAAGCTTTTAGCAGAAGAAGTTATGAAGCGCGGATACAAGGTTGTATCAGGCGGTACTCATAATCACCTGTTCCTGATGGACTTCATCGGTCTTGAAATGACTGGTAAGGATGCAGAGGCTGCATTAGGAAAGGCTTTCATCACCGTAAACAAGAATACAGTTCCTGGTGAACCACGTTCTCCATTCATTACCTCAGGTATCCGTGTAGGTACTCCTGCATGTACAAGAAGAGGTTTCAAAGAGGCTGAAATCAAAGAGCTGGCATCTATCATGTGCGACGTTTTAGATAACTATCAGAATGATGAAGTTATTCTAAAGTGCCGTGACCGTGTAAAGGCTCTATGTGCAAAGTTCCCAGTATACAAAGACTAACCGGGGATTACGCTTTGAATTCAGTATCAAAGACTGATAAAAAATTCATGATGCAGGCCCTAAAGCTTGCATCATGTGGTTTATACACATCCTACCCCAACCCACCGGTAGGATGTGTCATTGTTAAGGATGGTAAAGTAATCGGAAAAGGTTACCATCACAAGGCTGGTCAGCCACATGCTGAGATTATGGCTTTAAAGGATGCCAACTATGATGTTGAGGGTGCAACAGCATATGTTACTTTAGAACCATGCTCTCATTATGGAAGAACACCTCCTTGCGCGCTCAAACTTGTTGAAATGAAGGTTGCACGAGTTGTCGTTGCCGCAGGAGATCCAAATCCACAGGTTTGTGGCAGAGGTTTTGAAATTCTGAGAAAGGCCGGAATTGAGGTTGTTGAACACGTTCTGGAGAAAAAATCTCTGTTCTTAAATCGAGCTTTCTTCAAGGCTATAACCGGAGATTACCCTTACGTAAGTGTAAAAGTCGGAATGTCACTGGATGCCAAAACAGCTCTTGCTAACGGACAGAGCAAGTGGATAACCAATGACAGATGCAGAGCTAAGGTTCAGGATATCAGAGCCAAGTCTGACTGTATTATTACCGGAGTAAACACTGTTATTGCCGACAATCCGCAGATGAATGTCCGCTATGAGAATTTCTCAGAGAAGAAACTCGCTAAAATCGATAAAGAGTTCATTCGTCAGCCTCTAAAGGTAATCCTGGATACAAAAGGTATTCTTGAACTGAACCGATATCAAATCTTCTCCTCAGGAGATGTCCTATGGGTCAACGGAACCGAGGATGCTTCAAAGTATCTTAAAGAGGAAAAACTTACCGAGCATGTCACCCGCCTTCTGGTACCAGTAAAAAACGGGCACACGGATATTGAGACAGTGTTGCGTTATCTTGGCACCTTAAAAATTCGTCGTGTCATGGTTGAAGCCGGACAGAAACTTACATCCGCTTTCATTAACGAAAATTTCTGCGATGAAATCTATGCATTTATATCCGGAAAAATGTTAGGATCTGACGGACAAAATGCATTCAGCATCGAAAATGCCCTATCTTTAGATAACTGCAGACAGTTCTATCTGCATAAATGCAGAAAGATAGGTTCAGATGTTCTGCTTCACTACACCTCCGTTCAGTACTAGTATCGAGGCTTCCGCATGTTTACAGGAATTGTTGAATCTGTAGGCATTTTAAAGTCATTATCCAAAAGAGGAAATGGCTATGAAATTGTCGTTGAAACCACAGATAATTTTAATTTAAGCCAAAGAGTTAAGTTAGGAGACTCAATTGCAAACAATGGAGTCTGTCTTACCGTAACAAAAATGTCAGGAAACTGCTTTTACGCAGATATTTCTGCAGAAACAGTTGAACATACCTGTTTTTCTCACTACACTCGCGGTCAGAAAATCAATCTTGAGCTGGCATGTACTCCAAGTACACATCTTGGAGGTCACATCATGCAGGGACATGTTGACGGGGTCGGAGAGGTCGTAAAGAAAGCAGCGCTGGATGATGCCATCAACGTATGGATCAGAGCTCCTCAGGAACTTTTAAAATACATTGCACACAAGGGTTCAATCGCTGTTGACGGAGTTTCCCTGACTGTAAATGAAATTGAAGGGGATACCTTCAGACTCACACTGATCCCTCATACTCAGGATTCAATCAACTTTGGAAACTTTGAACCAGGTTCTCGTGTAAATCTTGAGGTCGATGTACTTGCAAGATACCTGGAGAGACTGTTTCTACAGAGCAATGAAGAGAAAAAGCCTGCTAAATCAGGCATTACCATGGAAACACTTCTTAAAAACGGTTTCTAAAACACAACAGAATTCATTATCAGCAGAGGCTTATACAAAACATTTCATCATTTTTTTTAGAAAACCGCGATTTTATGAGAACCGTGATCTAATTAAAAAAGATGATATAATTCTCTGCGTTGAAAAAACTAATTCGACAAAGAACAGGACAATCTGTCTCGGACAAAACATACATACTGACATGGTTCAGTCTATTGAGAACGGGAAGATAGTCATTGGTATATTGGAGATCATATGTCTGTCAAATTTATCGAAGGCAAGAAGCCTTGCCAAGATGGCAAATTCGCTATTGTTGTATCTCGTTTCAACAGCCTAATCAACGAACGTCTTCTTGACGGCGCTTTAGATACCTTAAAGCGTGAAGGTGAGGTTCCAGAGGAGAACATCACTGTTGTCCGTGTTCCAGGTGCAATTGAAATTCCAGTTGTATGCGAAAAGATTGCTGCATCAACAAAATATGATGCAATTATTGCTCTAGGATGTGTAATTCGTGGTTCAACCTATCACTTCGAGGTTGTTGCCAACGAGTGTTCAAAGGGCATTTCACAGGTATCACTAAGACACTCTGTACCGGTTGCTAATGGTGTACTGACAGTTGATACCTTAGAACAGGCATTAGAGAGAGCGGGATCTCATGTAGGCAACAAGGGCTCAGAAGCAGCTTCTTCTGCACTTGAGATGGTAAATATTATTAAACAGTTCTAATTATAGGTAATTATTTAAGATGGATTCTACAGAAGGTTCAGTTACACCTGCTCAGCGCCACAAGGCAAGACATTTTGCTTTACAGGCTATTTATCAGTGGCAGCTGACTGGTTATTCTGCAACTGAAATCGAAAAGCAGTTTCTTGAAGATCAGCCAATCAGAGGAGCAGATCTTGAGTATCTACACGATCTGATTTCTGGTGTTATCAATAATGTTGATGAGATCGATGCAACATTCGCTCCTCATTTAAGCCGTCCTTTAGAGGAACTGGATCAGGTTGATAAGGCTGTTTTACGTGTTGGAACTTTTGAGCTGATGTTCCGTCAGGAAGTTCCATACAGAGTTGTTATCAACGAGTCTATCCTTCTTGCAAAAGAGTTTGCAGAGCAGGACAGTCACAAATTTGTTAATGGCGTACTGGATAAAGTAGTAAAGGCTATCAAAAAATAAGGCCTGACAAGTGGCTATTAGTGAATTTGAACTAATAAAAAAGTACTTCACCTCCAATGACAGAGGTGAAGGAATTTCTCTCGGAATTGGTGACGACTGCGCACTAATCAGTATTCCTTCAGAGTATGAGCTGGCGATTACAACTGATACTCAAAATGAAGGAATTCATTTTTTTAAAAATACTTCCCCTTTCCTTCTAGGATACAAATCTCTTCTGGTAAATATTTCAGACCTTGCCGCAATGGGAGCCAAGCCTTACTGCTTTACTCTGTCTATCAATATGCCAGATGCTGATGAGAGCTTTTTGGAGGAGTTCTCAAGAGGACTTTATTCTCTAGCCTCAAAGTTAAATCTTCCTTTGATTGGAGGTAATACTAGTAAAGGTCCGCTGTCTATTTCCATAAGTGCCTATGGGCTGATAAAAAAGGGCTGTGCCATGAAAAGAGCAAATGCAAAGGAAAACGACGGTATATATATAACCGGAACCTTAGGTCTTCCTGCCTTTGCGGTTGACCTTGGCTACAGAAGCGCTCACATCTGCAGGCTTATGGAAAAACTAAGCCTTAACAAAGAATATGATAGTATTTTTAATCACTGTTATGAAAAGGGAATGCTGATTGATAACAGATGTGCTTTTGCCTCTGCTCTAAGTGAAATTAGCTCCTGCGCAATCGATATTTCCGACGGACTTATAGGTGATCTGTCTCATATTCTCAAGTCATCTAAGGTCGGAGCTGAGATTAACCTGGAAGAACTGCCAAAACCACCAGAATTTGAAGAATACAACCTACCGGATGACTATCAGGAGCATCTGTGTTTGTACGGTGGTGGTGATTACGAATTACTATTTACCATGAATGAATCTTTTGAAAACAGACTCAATACTCTTGCCCATAGTTTTAATGTACCGGTAAAACGTATCGGAACCATTAAAAATGGTACTTTAGAATTGAGAAAACATGGTAAAATGGTCGATTATAGAGAAAAACCTTTCGAACATTTTTAATAAGAACAATAATGGAGAAAAACTTGAATAAGTTATTTGCAAAAACTGCTATGGCAACAATTGTAGCAGCTTCAGTACTAACCCTAAGCGCATGCGACCACAAATATCAGTTAAACGAAGGTTCAAAGGCTCAGGCATCTAATGTATTAACCAAAGACAGCTCATTTGAGCAGAAAGCAGCCTATGCAATCGGTGCTTCTTTAGGTGAGTACGTATTTCAGATGAAAAAGAACCAGGAGCAGCTGATCGGAGAGATCCCTTCAGATGTAGTTATCGCCGGTTTCACAGATGGTGTTAATTCAGTTTCATCTTTAAAGAGAGAAGAGATTGAGACCATTCTTAAGGATTTAGACAAGAAGATTCAGGAGAAGATCGAGGTTGAGACAAAGAAAGCTGCTGAAGATAATCTGAATGCCGGCAAGAAATTCCTAGATGAGAATGCCAAGAAGGAAGGTGTTGTAACTACCAAGTCTGGCTTACAGTACAAGGTAATCAAGCAGGGTGAAGGTCCTAAGGCTGTTAAGGGCGATACCATCAGCGTAACCTACAAGGGTTCAACCATTGACGGCAACGTATTCGACGAGCAGACCAAGCCAGTAGATTTCCCTCTGGACAACATGATCCCAGGCTGGATTGAAGGTCTACAGTTAATGAACGTTGGTTCAGAGTACGAACTGTACATCCCTGCATCTCTTGGTTATGGTGAGAATGCTGTTGGCCAGTTCATCAAGCCAAATTCAGTTCTTGTATTCAATGTTAAGCTTGTTGATATCAAGAAGGCTGAAGAGAAGAAAGACAACAAGTAATCTTTCACTTAGAAACAGTTCACACAAGGATGGGCTCAGTCCCATCCTTTCTTATCTTTGCCGCCGGAAGCCCCCTTGAACCTTCGCATAATCGGTATTTATACCCTTTCTGAACCTTCGCATAAAAAAAACACTGGCTCTAAAGCTTTCTTGCTTTCACTTTTATAGTCTTAAGTTCAGCAGCTGAGTACCATTTAGGTATTGGTTTTAAGAAATCAGAAAAATCATCGCGAATACGATCCACATTCTGCTGCATCTTAATAAACATGGATTTGCTTTTAGATGCAACCTTGCCACTCTTCCATAGAGAATACATGGCACTGTAAAGAGCAAAGCGGGTCCAGAATACAGAAGGGATCACTCCTGAAAAATAGCCATCCACAACCCCGGCGCAGAATAGAGGATAAAGACCGGCAGTCTCAAACTCCAGCATTGCAAAATCTTCGCAGGCATCACCTGGGCCATATGTATAGGAAGGAAGCAGAATGAGTGAGGAGTCACGGGTAATCAGAACTTTACCGTGATTTAGGGAACCATACCGCATGACGGTTCTAAACACACTGAAATTGTCAAAGCGCTGAGATATAGCCTCAAGTGCATATTTATCGTTTTTAAAATGCGGCAGAGCTGAGATGTATTCTGCAAGATTCTCCATAAAACTTTCATGACGGTTTACGGCCTTTTCACTTTGAGCTTTTGACAAAGGAACAGAATGCATCTCCTTAAGAATACGGCCTAGCTTTCGTCCGGTAGCATACTGCCATTCTTTGGGTACCACAGATAGGAAGTCAGTAAGAAAGCCGGACTCACTGTAGGAAAAAAGAGCAGTACAGAGATTATTCTCATCACCACTGTTAAAACTTATGGGTTCTGGAAAATGATCTTTTAGTTCAGGGTGGAAGAAACTGGCGCACATATAGGCCTTTTTGATTCGAGCCTCTGCAGTTTTCTTTCCCTGAAGACAAAGAAACTGACTGCTTCCGTTTTTTACAACAGAATAGTCAATCTTATTTTTATCAGTAAAAAGATTTCTATATGTAAGCTTCATAACTCGAAACAAAAATACTTAATCTATTCTTATTCTACAGTATTTTTCTTTGAGCGAGGATGAGCCTTATCATAAACCTGATGTAAACGTGCTGTTGCCACATGCGTGTAGATCTGAGTAGTCAGAAGACTTGAGTGACCTAGAAGCATCTGAACTGATCTTAAATCGGCATCATGATTAAGAAGATGTGTGGCAAAGGCATGCCTGAAGGTATGTGGAGACACATTTGAAGTAATACCAAGTTCACTGCAGTAGCTTTTTATTCTGTACCAGAAAGCATTTCTGGTCATGGGAGCAATGCCCTTTCCCGATAGAAAAATATAGGGACAGCTACCTTTGGGATCTTTGGTCTTTCTCAACGTTGAGACGTAGGTGTCAATCCAGTAAAGAGCAGATTCTGCCAGAGGAACCAGTCGTTCCTTATCTCCCTTACCTCTTACAATGATAAAACCGTCTGAGAAATTCACGTTATCAAACTTTAATGATACCAGCTCACTTACACGAAGACCTGTAGCATACAGGGTTTCCAGCATAGCCTTATCTCTTAAACCGGTGTGACTGCCAGGATCAGGAGCATTAAGAAACGCCTCTACACTGGCTTCAGACAGAACCGTTGGGATATGCCTTATAAGTTTTGGATTTTCAATATGAGCACATGGATCAACTTCAATCTGATGATCTGTTTTCAGATAAACACAGGCACAGCGAAGGGAAACAAGAAAACGGGCTACCGAGGAAGGTTCCCAGTTTTCCTTATTCTTAAGAAAATTCTCAATATCCCCAGCTGTAAAGGGAAGAATTCTAGAATTAGTCTGAGTAAGATAAGTAAAGAAAAGTCTAACATCACTCAGGTATGACTTTATAGTGGAATCAGACATACCCTTTTCAAGCAGAAGAAAATCACTAAAGCCTACAAGAATACGTTCTGATTCATCAATACTCATACCAGGGAAAAACTCTCAGAAGATGCTTTACAAAAAAACAATCTAATTTGCCCTTGATAGCTTCATCAGCTGTGACATTGACAGCAGTGAGCGATGGGAGGTCTTCTGTACACTGGCATAGAAACTGCTGCCATTCTTTATCAGACAGAATCTGTATACACCGTCTGATTTTGGATAGAAGCTAACCTCTTCGAATTTTGAATTGGAAGAAAGCTCAATCGGAGCTGAACCTTCATGAAGAACTCCTGGAGGATTTCTGTAACCGAAGTTTGAACCGTCAGTCCAGTCAGCATCGGCAAACTTGAACTTATATGGGGCCCAGTCAGCACGCAGAGTTGCTACTGTGCAGTAGGTATCCTCATCATCCTTACGTAAACGGTATGACTCTGATACCTCATAATCATTCATTTCCCCTCTAAGATATACAGCTTTGCTGTTAACAGAAAAGCTGCCAGGAACCAGAGATGCTACAGGAGCGTTGTTTGAAGAACATGATGTCAGTAAAAAAGCTGCAGCAACTGAGGTTATCATTATTTTTTTAGTAGAATTCACGATAAACCCAATTTAAACTTAATAGTAGTAAACTTAAAAATCTCCGCTTATTTTACACATAATTTAGATAAAAAGAGATAAGCTACAAAATAAAATTTGAAAGAGCCTTTGTTTATGGAAACAGCAGAAGCAGAATCAGAGAAAAGACCATTTGTGGTAGGACTGACCGGAGGCATTGCCTGCGGAAAAACCTCAATTGCATCCCTTTTTGCATCACTGGGAGTTCCTGTAGTGGATGCGGATAAAGTTGCCAGAGACGTGGTTAAAGTAGGAAGTCCGCTTCTGAAAGTGCTGGCAGGAGAATTCGGTGAAGATATCTTAAAAGAGGACGGATCACTAAACCGCCGCAGACTCAGAGAAATAGTATTTGATCCGCATGACAAGAGTAAGCTTCTGGTACTAAACAGCCTAATGGCACCAGCAATTCACAAGGAACTGAAGAAGCAGATCTTCAGTTATCACTCAGACTACGTTATCGCCATGATTCCCCTGCTCTTTGAACATAAACTCGAATTTCTTGTGGACAGAATTCTGGTAGTGGACGTGGATGACGACCTGCAGCTCAAACGAGTAATGGCAAGAGACAATATTTCAATAGAACTGGCACGTTCAATGATTGAAAATCAGGTAAGCAGAGAATACAGAGTAAAAAAAGCAGATGATTTGATCGAATCTGACGATTCTCCCTTAGATAAAAAGCTCAATGTCGTGCTAAAATTACACAATGAATATAAACACATGTCATCACAGGTAAAAAGATAGAGATTCTTTGGATCATGTTTAATTACGATTTCCCTTTAAGTTCTAGAGCAAGAACATATTTAAAACTCGAACGCGTCATCAAAAGTGCCGAAGAATGTACTGATTTAGACTCAATTCAGCATGTAATGTTTGCACTACGCTGTATTGTTGATTTCATAGACCTTGTAGACGGCTCGAGTGCCATAAAGATTGATCTTTTAAAAGATCTTGATAGATGCGACGGTCAGCTAAGAAACTGGCTTGAGGATCCAGAGTGTGATACAGAATATGTTTCCTCCCTTAGAGATAAGATTAAATATGCAAAAGATTTTCTAGATACATTCACCAGACAGAGAACTGTTCTAAAGGATGATCCGATTATTGAACTTATCAAACCAAGATTTCTGACTCCTGGAGGCATAAACTGTTTCGATACACCAATGTTTGATTTCTGGATTCATCAGCCTTTAGAAGTTAAGAAGAATCGTTTAGAAGCATGGATGCACGAACTAGACTGCATCAAAGTTCCGGTTTACACAATTCTGTACCTGTGGCGTTTATGTGCAAATCCTACAGATAAGATTGCAAAAAGCGGATTCATGCAGGAAACCGCTGATACATGTGATCTAATTAACATACAGTATGATTCTTCCATACAGGCCTATCCAGTTGTAAGCGGATTCCAGTCAAGAGTAAACATCCGATTCCTTCCTTTTGAAAAAGGAGCTCCTGTTGGAGATATACCATTTAAAATCGCTTACATCAAAGGCAACTTACAACAATAAAAAAAATGAGTTTAAGAGATTTACTACCAGAAGGTACATTTGATGAAATCCTTGAGGAAGCACATCTTGCTCCTGAAGATTTAAATACAGATGTAAAAAACGATAATGAGCCGGTGAAGGTAAAATGCCCTACCTGCAACAGAGAGGTTATTTACGATAAAAGTAATCCTTTCCGTCCTTTCTGTTCACAAAGATGCAGAATGGCAGAACTTGGTGCCTGGGTATCAAACAAGAGATTCATCAAAGGAACATCCCTGGATCAGGATGAAGATGGCGGCGATATAAACAACGTAGAATTCAGAAGCTGCCAGGATAGAGACTAACAATAATTAACAGGATTTTACCTTGAAAACAGCAGGGAAACAAAAAATTGCACTTGCCACACTTTCAGTAGCTGTAAGTCTGGCACTGTGTTCATCAGCATATGCAGATATTCAGTCAGAACAGCAGGAAACAATATCTGGAAGTGTTGTCAAAGGTGGCTATGTTGAAACAGCAAACAACTCAAAGAATGACGATAAAACTGTAGTTTCTTCAAAGTATGACGTTGAAACTAAAGTGGTCAAGGAAAATGAATTTCTAAGAATAGAAAAAACCACCAATTTTTCAACAAAAACCATGGAGAAGATGAATACTTCTGCTGCTGAAGAATATCTTCTCAACAGAAACTACGCTGAAAGCTCAACCTTCCCTATGAGGCTTATCAAAAGAATAAACCAACCATGGAGAGCAGCTCCTAGCTCTCCTATCTCGGGACAGTCAATAGATTGTTTCTATGGGGTTCCATCTTATCGTGCCCCAATGAAGTATGATGTTCATACCGAACCTGTTACCGTCACATCAGACAAGGTATCAGGAGACATCTCCCAGAAAGACAAACAGGTTCTGACCTACACAGGAAAGGTTGAGATAGTGCAGGGAGACAAGAAAATTCTTGCAGACAAGGCTACCTACAATGGAGAGAATAAAACTCTGACCGCAGAAGGTAGCTCCACCATAAGCTCTGGTCAGTACACAACCACCTCAAAAGATCCAGTGGAATACAATCTTGAGAAAAAAACTGTAAAGGGCACCAATACTGTTTATCAGTTAAACGGCTCTGTGCTCAATGGCGATGCTGATGAATATGAGTTTGACAATGCAAAAGGAACAAAAATTTTAAGAGGAGCAACACTATCAGGCTGTCCGGCAGACAAACGCTCCTGGCATATGTCCTCCACTTCTGTTGAAATTGATGATGGAGACAGTTTTGGTTCTGCCTGGAATGATGTTTTCTACGTAGGAAAAGTTCCTGTATTCTACACTCCTTATGCAAACTTCCCTGTAACCAACAAGAGAAAAACTGGTCTGCTGCCTGCAAGTGTTGAGTATAATACAGATGAAGGATTTGGCTATGAGTTGCCTTTGTATCTCAACCTTGCACCTAACTATGATGCAACCATAACCACAGGACACGATCCTGAACATGGAGATAAATACGATGCAGAAATCAGATATCTGCCATTTTCCAATTTCTCAGGATCCATTAAGGGAACCTATCTTCCAGATGATCCTAAGTTCACAAGAGTAGTAACCAATTCAAACGGACAAGCCTACACTCAAACAGGAAATTCTTCCGACCGAAAACGATGGTTCCTGAATCTAAAGGATTCTCTGACTTTTCTAGAGAATGATTTAGTATTCACTTTGGATTACTCAAAAGTAAGAGAAGGAGACTATACCTATCTTAGTGACATAACTCAAAAAGATGCCGCAGTTACCGACTCTAGTCTGGTTCAGTCTCTCCGAGGTGTCTATGATCAGGATAAATATGATGTGTCAGTGGAACTGAGAAAGTATCAGAATATGTACTCTACCTCTAGCTTCAATACCTATAAACCTTTTGCTATGCTGCCTCAGGTAAAACTGAGAGGGTATGATACATTCGGAAGATTCATCTATAAGATGCAAGGTGAAGCTACAAAATTCAGTATAGAAAAATACACCTCCGATAAAAAGAATCTTTATATGGACAGAATGCATCTGCAACCATCTATAAAATACAATGCATTTGATTCATATGGAACAACTGTAGATTTCGGAGCAACCGGTTTTCTAACACACTATAACCAGTCAGATCTAAAGTATTTAAGCAATGCCTATCAGCAGAGACTAGGCTATGCAAAAGTTCAGGATTCTCTAACCAGAAGTCTCTATCTTTTAGAGGCTAAGGCCAAGACGACTCTGGAACGTAAGGTTCTGGACATGAACCATACTCAGACCTTGGAGCCTGAATTAAAGTATATGTACATTCCATATAGGGATCAGAGAAATATTCCCCTGTATGACACCACCAGCAGATATGACGAGTACTACACTCTGTTCTCACCTATGCGTTATGCAGGTATCGACAGAATAGCAAATCTCAATACTGTTACAGCAGGATTTACAACCAGACTTTTAGACTCTCATGATCGCGAAGTCATGAGATTTTCTCTGGCCCAGGCTTACAACATGGACAAGCAGCGTGTAAAGCTTAACGAATACTACGCCTATAGCAATGAAAACAAACACACCAGTCCGATTGAAGCCAGCTTCAATGCAGATTACAAGTCTTTCAACTATCACGCTCAAGCTCAATATGATCCAGAGAATAACGAGTTCAATTCTTATAACGGCGGAATTCACTACACAAACAAAGCAACAGGCTTTAAGACAGGTGTTACCTACAGATATTTGAAAAATGGAAACTATCAGGTTGACAAGCCTAATATTGTAAGAAACCTGTCACAAGTTGGTGTAACAGCATCTTTACCAATGAATCCATATTGGACTCTGTTTGGAGCTTCATACAGAGATCTTGAGCAGAACTACAACATTGATACCAAGCTGGGCATCAGATATGACGAATGCTGCTACTCTATTGCTCTAGTGTATGAGAATTACCTCAAATACGACTGGACAAAAAGACGTCATGAAAATGATATGATCATCGGGCTGAACGTCGAATTCAAGGGATTCTACTCTATCAATATTCGCAAGATATCAGATGTAAGAGGAACCAATACCCACTATCTGCCAGACGTAATTCCTAACAATCTTAACAGATAATATAAGATTGACTGGAATTTAGATTAAATATTAGGCAATATAGATGAATATTGTGTAAACAACAGAATAAAAAATAATATAAAGGAGGCGAATTGCTTTTCTCCTGTTGGAGGATTGTTATCGCGATTACGTATGAGAATAAAACAGACATTTACAAAGCTTTCTTTAATTGCAATGTTTGGCGCATCTTTTGCCATAGCACCTACTCTGTCCTATGCAGAGGAAGAGGTAGCTTTAGATTCTACAGCCGCAGTTGTAAATGGAGGAATTATTCTTGAAAGTGATCTCAACCGTCACACTCGAGAACTACTGCAGAACTACAAGACTCACGGTGCACAGGTTGATGAGTTAACCGCAAGACGTCAGGCTCTGCAGTCACTGATTACCCGTTCGCTGATTCTTCAGCTGGCACAAAGCAACGGTGCAGATATTCCTGATATGCAGCTTGATTCAATCTTAAAGCAGACCGCCTTAAGACACAACACTTCTCCAGAGAAGATCCTAGCCTCATACGGAAACATTCCTGAGTCTCAGGCAAGACAGAAGTTCAAGGAAGACTATCTTATCAATGAAGTCAGACGTTCATCTGTAAGACAGAGAATCAATATTTCAGAAAGTGAAATCAATTCCTACGCCAAGGCTTTAAAGGAAAGAGGAAGTGTTGAACCAATGTATCATCTGGGGCAGGTTATAATTCCATTGTCCTCAAATCCAACCGAACAGGAATACCGTCGTGCCCAGGCAAATGCACAGACAGCTTTAAAGGAAATCCGTTCCGGAGCCAATGTTGAAGAGGTTGCAGCAAAGTACGCCGTGGGTTCACAGAGTGCAGATCTTGGCTATCAGCCAGAGACCGCAATTCCACTGCCATTCCTGCCTGCACTGGTTAACGCTAAGCCTGGCGCTGTGGTAGGTCCTTTCAGATCCTCTATTGGTCTTCACATTCTAAAGCTATATGATGTTACCAAGAATGCAATTACTCCAATCAAGACCTACAGAGCTTCTCATATTCTGATCAAGACCTCAATCATCTTCTCTGATGAAGCTGCAATTGCTAAGCTAAATTCAATTATGGATGACGTAAAGGCTGGAAAAATCACTTTTGCTGATGCTGCCAAGAAATACTCAGAAGATCCTGGTTCAGCAGTTCAGGGCGGTGATTTAGGCTATCAGTCACTAGATGCCTACGATCCAGGCTTTGCTGCCGGTATTGCAGCCCTGTCTGTAGGTCAGTACAGTGAACCGGTTAAATCCAGCTACGGCTGGCACATCATTCATCTTGATGACGTCAAGATTGATAAGGATTCCCTAAGCGCATACAAGGATAAGGCCGCATCAATCATCTTTGAAAGAGAATTTGCAGAAGCTGTTGCCTATTGGGAGAGAGGTCTTAGAGAGAGTGCCTATATCCACGTTATTGATCCTGAGCTTGTTCGTGCAGGAGCAGGAATCGAGATGGAGAATACTACTATAGGACAGCCACAGCAGAATCAGGATGGCAAGATTTCTCAGGGATCTGTTTATATGAATTAAGAGAATTATCTTGTTCTTTTTAAGATATATAAATCTTCAGCGCCGATAACTATTTATCAGCGCTGATTTTTTTGTGTCAGGAAAATCAGAGATTTTCGAGAATATTAAAAAACTACTAATTATTGTTATTATTTTTGTCAAACGAGTTTCCAACAATCGTGAAATAATCTCTAGCACCGCCAATGTTAAAGGTTAGAGATAGTGCGTTGTAACCAAGCTCTCCTCCGAACGAAATTGCGTTTTTAATAGTTTGAGCATCTGTTTCACCACTAATCTTATTTTGCACCAGCTCTAGTGTAGCTGTTGTAAAATCCTGTTTCTTATCAATAAGACCAGGAAGCTTACCATTAGGTATTTTTTCCGGCAAGGTCTTAGCTGATTCAATCATACGCTGCTTGATGATGTTAGCCATCTTCAGACGCAGATCCATATATGCTGCAACGTTAGGATCCTTGCTTAGTTCAGCGATTGTCTTACGGTTTTCAAGATGCGTATCAAAGTTGCCCTCATCATTTCTATATGAGGTTATAGAATATTCACAGTCATGAAGCTTTTTCAGGTTTTCATCACTTACTTTGCTGCGGACCTCCAGAAATTGTTTATGCAGCTCATACAGAGGATCAGCCTCTTTTGGAGATTTCAGATAATTACCGTAAACCATGTCTTGAAGCTTTTTATTCTCTTCTTTTCTACCGACAAACTTGATAATTCTGTTTTCCCACATTTCATTCAGTGAATATTTAAAACCAGAATCAACGCGCAGCAGAATGTTAGTCATCTGAATCTCAGATTTTCTGTATTTTTCATATTCCTTCTGAATTTCCTTTTTATGTGCCATGAAAGCTTCAAAATCGGCCTTATCAAACGCCTGATTTGGAGCTAAATCATATTGCTGATGCTCCGCTAGGTCCTGAACAATTTTTTCATTGGCCTTATAGTCGTAATTAAGTATCGTTACAACCTCATCAACTCTTTTTTGAGTAATTGTAATTCCATTCAGGACTGAGTCTCTAATCAAATTATAACAAGGGTCTGCTCCTGTAGTAATATTATCCAGATGATATGAATCAAGCATATTGCCAATTTCATCCATTAAGACATTAAGCTCATCAATACCGTTTGCAAGACGCTTTTCACTCTCCGCCATATTACTGATAGCACCTGGAATTGTGATACCAGCCTGCTGCAGCTTTTTAATCAGAAGAGAAAGGCGGATGCCGACTTCACTCTTTGTTCCCTTTAGCAGAATTGGCTTAATCACATTGTCTGTAAGCTCTTTTTCTCTTTTCTCAAAAATCTTGCGATCTTCTTCAGAAAGTAAAGCTTTAAAGCCCTCAATAAACATACTTACGGTATGTTTTTCAATGGTAGGCTTCTCCTGTGGTGTTGCCTCGAACTGATAAATGCCTCCGAAAGAACATGCAACATTAATCTTAAGAAGGGCATTGGTCTGTGCCTTAGTAAGCTGAGAAGCATTACCATAGTCAATGATGGTAATCTTGGTCTTGGACTGAGGATCTGAAGGATCAGCAGGAGCCACCATCAGGTTACCTGGATGCATATCGCCATGGAAGAAGCCTTCAGTACCAAAAATAGATTTGTTAATCCATTTCTTTGCAGTTACGCCAAGAGAGGTATTGATATCAGCCATCTGCTTTAACAGAGTCTGCATTTCACGTCGGTTATTTATGTATTCATCCACAGTCTTCGCAGTGGTTCTCTTGAGCTCATCAATACGAGCTTTTACAGTCTTGATGTAACGATCAAGAGTATCACCTGGAGCAAGCTTAATCAGCATTGAAGTCTCTGTAGCAGGAACTCCGTCTACAAGTGACATGGTTTCAACTCTGTCACTATCAATTCCATCTGAGTAGACCTGCTGTCCAAGTTTAATATTGTTAGCCTCAAGCTCCAGACTGAATTCCTTTTTATACTGCTCATACAGTCCCTTGTAGGTATCCGCCATTCCAGGAATACCTCTGGCCTCGATCATAAACTGCTCGAATTCTCGTTTAGTCTTAACTGAAACTTCAGGACGTATTACCTTTAATACCGCATCATAAGGCTCTCCCTGTGCAGGAGTAACTGTTACCAGAAAAGCCTGACCGACAGATGCCGCACCCAGAGGCTTTTTAATGCTCATACTCTTAATGGTGTTGTTTGAATTATCCACAATCTTAAGCATCTGAGCCTGAACATATTTAGGATCAATCGGACTTAAATTGGACTTCATGTCATCAAGAGCTGTCTTAAAATCCTGATCCATACCAGGAAGCTCAAGTCCCTGCAGCAGTTTGTGCATCAGAGGACCGGCACCTTTGAGCATAGCGCCAAGCTTTGCTGCTTCAGATGTCTTATCATCTGAATAACGGATCATTGATGAAATCATAGAACGCTTGTCAACCTGCCTGGTCTTTAAAAGTGAAGGCAGTTCAGAGTTAAAACGATTGGCCTCACGAATAGAACTGATTGCCTGATTTACAAGATTCTTCTGCGCATCAGAAAGATCTGCAGGAAGCTTAGGGTTGACATCCTTTGAGGCTGCCAGAGTTTCGGCCAGAGTCTTAAGCTCAGGAGTAATACCTTCAGGCATCTTTGCTTCCATATGCTGGGTGCTGAAATAGCTCATCAGCACATTCTTTATAAGTTTACCCATACCAGGTTTATCAAATTCATCTGGTTCTGAAGCCATCTGAGATAATGATGGCGACTTAAGATCAATATTAAGGCCTTTTAACGGTTCATAATCAAGATAATCCTGGGACTGAGTCTGAAGTACCAGCTTGCCGTCTTTTTCCGCGGTAAACTTTGCTATCTGACTTTCAAGATACTCAACTGTAAAAATAGGCTCAAAGGCCTTCTCTGAAATTTCATTTTCCAGAGCCTCCTCAAAATATTTACTGCCCTCGTCAGACATATAATTTTCAGGAGGTAATAATCCACACATGTTAATGTAACCATAATAGGCGTCCTTCAATCCTGTCAACATGCCATGCTTATTTCTATCACTAGGGTATAACGTAGCATTAACTTTCTGTATCTGCATAATAGACAGAATAACCTCTTTATAGGTTCTAAATAGCTCCTTATAAGCTTTAAACAATTCCTTACGTCTCTGCTCTTTCAGCTCTGCAGCTCTCTCAGGCTCATTCTGCAGCTGTTCAGGTGTTGGCTTAGGAGTTTTGACTATATCTGCAATAATCTTTCTAGGATCTCTATCTGGAATCGGAACAAAGCGTGATTTCTTATTTGCCTCATTGTTATTTAGAAGAGTTGCTGTAAACTTATCTTTTACAAGCTGCTGCTGTTCTTCAGCCACAAGAGTCGCAGCCTGGTTAACAGCCTTATCAATAGACTCCAAGGACTCAAACGGAGTCTTGGCAATTAGCCCCTTAACAATCTCAAGGTCGAGTACTACCTTATTACCTGCTACCATTGCTCCAAATTTCTGTTTGTCTTCCTCGCTGGAGAGCATCTTAAAATAATCAGTTGAGTATGACTTAAACACTCCCAGAAGAACAGGACCTAGAGTATTTCTGACACTTGCAGGTAAGGTCTCAAGAGCAAGACTTCCCTTGTTGTAACCTTCTTCTAATATAAGTTTTATAGCTTCAGGATGCTGCAGCATAACCTGTCTGATTCTGTTACCTTCCTTTCCTTCATTCATATCATAAAGTGAAGTATCAGCAGGCATAAACATATCTGCGAAGAAGTTATGAATCAGTTTCTGATTCTGGCTCATTCCCTCCTGAGGGTCGGTTCTGACCTGTCCGATATTGGAAATATCAACCTTGGAGTTAACTATATTTGGAGACTTTTCTAAAAGCGACTCGATCATCTGCATATCCTTGTCGGCCTCGATAGAGTTTACATTCTCAAGGATATGAGGTGTACTGTTATATCTTTTGATTTCAGCGCGAAGGCTGGCGGCGGTCATCTTTGGGTCAAGAATACTCTGAGCAGCCCAGTGACTTATTGTTCTGATGCCTATGTTATTAAGCTCGTTTGGATCAATTCCCAGTTTAGCTCTTAAGGCTTCTGCCATGAGCCCTCTGCTGATACAGGATTTCGGACTCTGCTCACTGGCTACAATCATCTGTTCCAGTGCACCGAAGGTACCTTTCTTGGCAGTCTTATCAGCATACTCGTCTGCAGCAATTTCCTGATTGTACAGTTCTGGATTGTTGATGATATCTTCCATAATCATGGCAGAGAATTTACTGGTAGTATCATTGATTTCCAGCCTTTTATCGACGTTATACTGTTTAAGAGCAGGCTGATTGTTTTCAATGATACTTTCATCAGTGATGTTATTTTCCCCCATGGTGTTGTAGTCAATGTAGCCTTGATTAAACTCTTCATCCAAAAAGTTATTATTCTGGATGATTTCCTCATTGTTGTTTACATCAATAATCAGATTCTCTTCAATGATATTGTTCTCTTCCTGAAGACCTTCAACACTCATAAAGAACTTACCCAGAGGATCACGACGGATCTCTACTGTAAAATCTCCAAGCACAAAGCCAAAGGTTGTTTCCTTGCCTGGAATTGAAGTCATAAGAGCGGTGGCAACTTTGACAGCAGCCTGACAGAGCTGCTTCTTTAATTCAGGAGACTCCTTATTAGTCTCAGGATCGATAATATGCAGTTCTGAAGGAGGAGTTTTTCCTGAGAGCAGTTCTGAAAACTTGTTAACCAGATTTTTTTCGGTTGCAGTAAAAACGTGAGGCTCTATGCTTTTAAAGCCTTTACCCTGATTATTAACCGCATTATTGTTATTAATGATTTCATTATTATTAACAATATTGTTGTTCTGAATGATATTAGAGTTATTGCTGTTTATAGAAATACGATTATCAGACATTTGAAAACTCCTTTACGGAAATCAGAATCTTATATAACTTCTAATCAGGGAAAAGGTTCTCTGTTCGAAGAATTTGTGTACTGATTAAAAATAAAATCTCTTGTACGCCCTTATTTGTAATAAGGAAAAACTAGCATTCTTTAAAAAGTATAGTTAAGTAAGTCATAGTCACACGATTTGGAATTTGTGTTTTTTGAACTTATCCAGATATTCTATATGTTGAATTTTTTTGTTATCGTCTATTGTATAGTTTATTATATTTTTTTTAATTTACGATATTATTTTATCTAATTTTTGAACTACGACTCATTTTTATACAATATAAAATAACAAGAGAATTTTGCAGGTAAATTCATATAGATAATAACAATTAACCTTTATAACCAATATTATCTGCGCTCTAATAGCTTTGATTAAAGGATAATTATTACAAGATATTTTTTAACTACAGCATGTAAGGAAGACGGACAATTGCAAGAGAGAAGCTTCTGTTTTGAAAATTAGTGACAGCGATCAAAAAAAAGTAAAATCGACTTAATCACTTCAAACTAGGTTATAATTCACTCAGCGCAGATGAACCCCAGCGCAGAATTTGTTTTTTATACAGGGAATAATATGGCACTACCACCAGTACACATGAAAGCTAGAAAACGCTTTGGTCAAAACTTTTTAGTAAATGATCATATCATTGGTCAGATTGTAGACGCTATCAACCCAAAGGAAGGAGAGAAGCTCGTTGAAATCGGACCTGGTCATGCAGCGCTAACAAGACCAGTGCTTGAGAGAGCAAAAACTCTAACCGCAATTGAGCTTGATAGAGATCTTGTTGAAATTCTGAAGCATGATCCTTTCCTAAAAGGTCTTACCATCATCGAAGGCGATGCCCTGAAGGTTGACTTTGAAAAGATTGAAGGTGCAGGCAACCTTAGAGTATTTGGTAATCTTCCTTATAACATTACCTCTCCAATTATTTTCCATCTGCTGTCTCAAAGAGGCATTATTGATATGCATTTCATGCTGCAGAAGGAAGTAGTTGAACGTCTTGCAGCAGCACCAAACAGTAAGGACTATGGAAGACTGACTGTAATGACACAGTTCCATGCCAATGTTATTCCGATGCTGATAGTTCCTCCTTCAGCCTTCAGACCAGCACCTAAGGTTACCTCCGCAGTAGTAAGACTGAAGCCAAAGAATCTTACTGAAGAGGAACGAGCACTGGTTCCTTATCTGAATAATGTAACCACTACCGCTTTCTCAGCCAGACGCAAGACCATCAGAAATGCCCTGTCAAAGTTCTTCACCGAGAACGAGATTATTGACATGGGACTAGATCCTATCATCCGAGCAGAGAACATCTCTGTTGAGAAATACGTTGAACTTGCAAAAGCTATAAAATACAGAGACAAAGTATAATGGCAAACTCACCTGTTTATGAACTATTAGAAAGAAACAGAGATATCTTTGAGAACAGAAACCTGATTATTGCAGGAGATGTTCTTGATCCAATGATTCTGTCTCTGGTAAAAAACAGTACACATGCAACTGTAATCTGCGATAACTATGTTGTTTGCAAGGCTATGGCTGCAATGATCGGACAGAATCTTAACTCTGACTGTCCTCAGATCATAAGCTACAAACATGTTGATCTGATTTTCTCGGATATTGAGTCCGCCCTGCCTCATGTTAAAACCGCAGATACCCTAATGCTGCTGCTTTCAAAAGCAAAACAGCAGACCGTAAAACTCATAAATCTGCTTGAAGCAAAACTTGAGAAAGGAGCTTATATCTATACAGCAGGAGCCAATGACGGT
>ONFP01000074.1 GCA_900317105.1 uncultured Succinatimonas sp.
AAGTGAACTCCAAAAGGAGTCAGCACTGTGAACCCTCTGAAGCTGAACAGTAATGTCAGCAGTAGGAATCCTCTTGCTTTAGCAAGAGGAGGTGGTCAAATCTTATTGATTTTTTTACGATGATATAAAATCTCATTTCGCAAATTTAAAAAAAATTAAAATTTGCGAAACATAAAAACAACTGTTATCTTTATTCAGAGTTTTCATCCTTGTTTTTCTGTCGAGGTTAACCAGCGGGCAATATCTATAATCTTGATTCCTTCACTATGAACTTCTTCGTGTTTTGTCCTTGCTATGAGAATTTTAGGATAAGCATCTTTAATTTGCAGGAGAGGGGATAGTTCTCTATCTAAAGTTTCTTTTCTTGAAATATCGTCTGAAACTTGGATATATATCTTATGGCCTTCTTTTATTGCAACAAAGTCTACCTCTTTTTCGTATAACTTCCCTACATAGACTTCGTAACCTCTTCTGAGCAGTTCAATCGCTACTATATTTTCATATAGATGGCCATAATCAGCGTTTTTTGTTCCTATTTCCGAGAATCTAAAAGACAAATCGGATAGGTAATACTTTTTTTCTGTTTCAAGATAACGCTTACCTTTAATATCGTAACGCTGTATCGGGTAGAATAGAAATGATTTGCAATAACAATTTATGTAGCTTCCAACTGTCTTGTCGTTTGTCTTATATGATCCTGCTGTTAGTTTTGAAGCAACATTTCTTATTGAAGTTTGGTTGCCGACATTATCCATTAGAAAATTACCGATCATTATCAGTAAATCTTCGTTTTCGATTTTAAATTTTTTCAATATATCTTTGGTTATTGTGGTTCTGTATATTCCGTTTATATATTTCTTTGCATCTTCGTCTGTTCTATATAGGTATGAGCCTGACATTCCTCCTTTTTTTACAAACATATCGAATGCAGTATCAACATCGTCTGAAGGAAAGTATGCAAGGTATTCTTTAAATGAGAAAGGATAAAGACTTATTTCAAAAACTCTGCCGCCAAATAAAGTTGCAAGGTCACTTGATAAAAGAAAGGCATTGGAACCAGTCAGATATATATCATATCTTTCTTCTTCGTAAATACTGTTTATTATTCTTTCAAAACCGTCACACAACTGGACTTCATCTATAAAAAGATAATTCTTTTTTGTCTTGTCATATTGCTCATCAATGTATTTATATAATTCATCAGCTTTAAGTAATTTTTCGAAAATTTTTAAATTTAATTTAATACGAACAATGTTTGTGTTTGGATCTTCTGAAATAACATCAATTAGCGCATCCATTAACTTGGACTTGCCGCATCTTCTTACTCCAGTGATAACTTTGATATCAGGAATATCTTTGACAGACAATAGTTTATTTAAATAAAAATCTCTGTTTATCAGTTTCATTTTTTTCTCCTGATATTAAATATAGTATATTTCGCAAAAATTAGAAAATCTTATTTTTGCGAAACAAAAAAATAAATAATATAGCCATAAAATATCATTTGCTGTCAAAAAATATAAAATCTCATTTCGCAAATTTAAAAAAATTAAAATTTGCGAAACAAAGTTAATTATAAATCTATTATCTAACGGACATTTCTTCAGAAAACAAAAAGGACCAGCGTAAAAGCCAGTCCTTATCAAATCTTTTGGTTGTAAGTGTTTGTTAATCTTCTTTGTTCAGGTCCTTTGGAACCTCTGTAATCTTATTGGCTGCTGCAGTCAGAATTACATCTGATGAGCTGTTCAGAGCAGTTTCAAATGAGTCCTGAGCAACACCGATAATAAAGCCGATACCAACAACCTGCATTGCAACATCATTTGAGATATTGAAGAAGGAGCAGGCAAGAGGGATCAGCATTAGAGAACCACCGGCAATACCTGAAGTACCACAGGCACAGACAACTGACACAACACACAGCAGGAATGCTGTTCCGAAGTTTACATCAATTCCTAAAGTGTGTACTGCTGCCATGGTCATAACTACAATGGTAACGGCTGCTCCGGACATATTGATAGTACAACCCAGAGGAATAGATATAGAGTAGGATTCACGAGGAATTCTCAGCTTTTCACACAGATCCATATTTACAGGAATGTTGGCTGCGGATGATCTGGTAAAGAAAGCGGTAATACCAGAGTGTAAAATTGAGGTAAATACCAATGGATATGGATTCTTTCTGGTTACAGCAAATACCAGGGCAGGGTTTACGATTAGAGCAATAATCAGCATTGATGCCACTAGGATAATTACTACGTGCAGATAATTCAACAGACTTGAGAATCCGCCTGCCTCAGTGCAGGAACTGTAAACCAGACCCATAACACCTAGAGGGGCAAATTTGATTACGATTCTTACTACACCGCTTACAATCTTGGCAAAATCAACTAGTACGTCCTTGGTGGCTGGTTTTGCGTGTCTGAATAACAGACCAAAGAGAACTCCCCATAACAGGATAGCAAGATAGTTACCGTTGATTAGGGCTCCGATTGGATTATCAACAGCTTTCTTAATGCATCCAACAAGAACAGTTGAAACATCCTGAGGTGCTTCTGCCTGAGCTTCAGCTGCAAGCATTGAGAAAGTGCTTGGGAAGGTAAAGGCCATAATCAGAGCAACTGCGGATGAAAGACACATTGCTATAACATAGAGGATAAGAATTGGTTTTAGTTTTGCATCGGTATTCGCTTCATGTCGTGCTATTGATGTAGAAACCAGCACAAACACCAAAAGAGGGGCGATGGCTTTCAGTCCTGAAACAAACAGATCACCGAACATTGAAATGTAAACCTGTTTTTCAGGGATTAGAAGAGCAAGAACGATACCGATAATCATACCTGCAATAATCTGCAGAATAAAAGGTACGCCATTAACAAGTTTTATGAAAAATCCGCTTTTTTTTGTTATATCACTGCGGTCAGTCTGCTGCATAAATTCCTCCTGGCAAGAAAATAGCTTAAATCTTGAAGATTATATCAGTGACGTTATTTAACCTCTGAAAAATGACAAATTAATTAGAATAATGCTCTAAGATTGTGCAACCAAGGTTAAAACGTATGTTAATGACTATTTATATCTTTTTTAGGACTTTATTTCCATTTGCGTTATATAGGAATTTTGTTGTTTTCTATAATAAAACCAATTAGTTATATGTATTTACAATAAGAAAAAAATCTTGAGATTATTTCTAAAACTGTGATGAGACAAAGATTTTGCTTGAAAAAATAAATTTGTTGTCTAAAATTTATACAGTTAAGTATAGCTAACTGTTCTTAGCTCTAACTAATTTAATTTAACTATATGTAATTTTATTTTGCATAAAGCAACTTTATTTGCATATAAGTAATTTAAGTTAGTTACTGCTTTATATTTATCATAATATCAGGATAAATTTAGGGAATAATAATGACAACTCTAGATACAATCAGCGTCGGACAGACTGTTGAGGTAGGAAAGATTAGGGGCGAGGGAACCTCTCTGCGCCGCAGACTTCTGGATATGGGTATTACCCCAAAGACCAAGATCACTTATGTAAGATGTGCTCCTTTAGGTGATCCAATGCAGCTTGATGTAAGAGGCTATTCCCTAACTATTCGTAAAAGCGATGCTGCTTTAGTTGAGGTTATATAATGTCACAGAAAACTATTGCTCTATTAGGAAATCAGAACTGTGGCAAGACCACCCTCTTTAATGTACTAACCGGTTCAAACCAGTACGTTGGCAACTGGCCTGGAGTTACTGTTGATAAGGTTATCGGCAAGATTTCATCAAAAGACTGGGATGTAGTTGACTTACCTGGTCTTTATTCTTTATCTCCTTATTCTCCTGAGGAAATTGTTTCACGTAATTATCTTTTAACTGATGATTATGATGTAATTCTGAATATCGTTGATGCCTCCCATCTGGAGCGTTCTCTTTCTTTAACTCTTGAACTTGCAGCTTTTGGCAAGCCAATGGTTGTTGCTTTAAACATGATTGATGTTATGGAGAAATCCGGTATCAAGATTGATGTTGATAAGCTAAGCGAGAAACTTGGAATTAGGGTTGTTGATATTTCTGCAAGTAACAGACTGGGCATTGATAAGGTGCTGGATGCAGTGTCAAATGCACAGGTTCCTGCGGTTACCAACTTTTTCGATGAAGATATTTCTGCAAAGATTGACGAGGTAGGCAAGCTGTTAGACGACGCAAAGCTTTCTGCTTCCGCCCGCAGATTTATCGCAACTGGCATTGTTCAGAATGATGAGATTTATCTTGAGGATTACCAGTCATCAGAAAAGGTAATGATTGCAGCTTCCCATGTCAGAAATGACATTGAGGGTAAGTTCAATACCGATGCACAGTCATATTTCCCTCAGGCCAGATACCAGTTTATTGATTCTGTTATTGAAGAATGCAAGATTGCAACCGAATCTAAGACCTGCATGCTTTCAAAGGCAATTGACAAGGTTGTACTTAACAGATTCCTGGCTCTGCCAATCTTCTTCATCGTTGTTTCTCTGGTTTACTACGGAGCAATGTACTTCACCTCATATCTTGAGCTGATCCCATTTGAAGGTGAGGAAGGAACTGAATATGCAACCATCACTGACTGGGTTAACGATAATCTTTTTGGTGGCTACGTTACTGATGCTGTTGCCAAGCTTTGTGAAAATGCTGCAGCTCCTGAATGGCTGTCTTCACTGGCTGTAGACGGTGTAGTCGGTGGTGTCGGTGCTGTTTTGGGCTTCCTGCCTCAGATTGCATTCCTGTTCCTGTTCCTGTCATTCCTTGAGCAGTCAGGCTATATGACTCGTGTTGCATTCGTTCTAGACAGAATCTTCCGCAAGTTCGGTCTTTCCGGCCGTAACTTCATTCCAATGGTTATTGCAACCGGCTGCGGTGTTCCTGCTCTGATGGCAAACAAGACCATTGATAACATTAATGAGAGACGTATTGGTCTGATTACCACTACCTTTATTCCTTGCTCTGCAAAACTTCCTATCATCACCATGATCTTTGCTTCATGCTTTGATGGTGCCTGGTGGTTTGCTCCAATGGTATACGCTCTGGCAATTTTCTCTATCGTTGCTACCGGTATAATCCTTAAGAAGAACAGAGCTTTCAAGGAAGAAGTTTCTCCATTTGTTATGGAAATCCCTGATTACCACCTGCCAACCATCAACAATATCCTTAAGGCGGTTTATGAGCGTTGCCGTGCATTCGTTATCAAGGCCGGTACCATCATCTTTGCGGTTGTGGTTATTGTATGGTTCCTTGCATCCTTCGGCTTTGGAGAGGAAGGTTTCGGCCTGGTTGAGAATGTTGACTCCTCAATGCTTGCTGCAATCGGTACTGCTTTATGCTTCATCTTTGCTCCTTTAGGCTTCGGTTCATGGCAGGCTACTGTTGCTGTTGTGAACGGCCTTCTGGCAAAAGAAAATGTTGTTGGTACCATGGCTGTTGTATTAGGCCTTGACGGTGAGTTCGAAGGTGGTGAGGCTGATCTGAACACAGCATTAACTCAGTACTTTGCTGATATGCTGGGTGTTGAACCTACAGCAGCTTTAGTTCCTCTGTTAGGTCTGTCATTCCTAGCCTTCAACATGTGGTCTGTTCCTTGTGTTGCAGCTTTAGGTGCAATGAAGAGACAGTTAGGCAGTACCAAATGGTGGATCTTTGCCATGACCTATATGTGTGTATGGGCATACTGCCTGGCTTTAGTAATCTTCCGTATCGGTGGTCTTGTAATGGGAGTTCTGCCATTCAGCTTCTATACAGTTGTTGCATTCATTGTTCTTGGTGTATTTGTTTATCTTCTGGTAAGAAAGGATAATTCCGGATTAACTCCAATCAGAATCCCATCAAGACAGGTTTAGAATATTGTTAGTCTTACTGAGGGGAGTTCCCCCTCAATATCCGTAAGTCCTGATCTTATCGAAGATTGGGACTTTTTTTACTGATAATAGTTGCATACTTGTTCAACTATTGTATAATTAAGATAAAGATTAACAAAACAGGAGTATTTTATGAAGGTTCGCTGCGATATCTCTGGTCTTGACTGCCCACACTGTGCTGCAAAGCTTGAAGGTTTGCTGCAGAAGGAATTTGCAGGTGCTAATCTAAATTTTGCCATGGGATCACTGGTTTTAGATGTAAACGGTGATGGCGATGAGGAAGAAATTGTAGCAGCCGCTCAGAAAATAGCTGACGGCTTTGAAGATGGTATCTCTATTGAGTTAAGAGATTAGACAATAAAAATACGTGGGAGCTCCACGTTTTTTTATAATATAATAGTTGCATAATTGCTCATATATAATATAAAAGGAAATATAATGCTGCCTTTTCAGGAAAAACATGAGAAATCTCTTTTGGGTATTGCTTTAATTGCAATGCTGGTGCTTATTTACAATAAGTATCTGGTTCTTTCTCCAATGCCTCTTGTCTATCAGGCGGTAATGGCTGGAGTTGCATATCTACTGATAGCATCAGATGTGCTTGTAAGTGCTTTTAAAACACTGTTCAAGCAAAGACGAATGTCAGAGCAGTTTCTGATGATGATTGCAACATTTGGTGCTTTTGCTCTGTGCGATCTTCCTGAAGCTCTGGCGGTCATGATTTTTTACAAGATAGGGGAGCTTTTCGAAGAGTATGCCTCTGGTAGAGCTCATAATGATATTTCTTCGCTGGTTAAGCTTAAACCTTCCTTTGTAAGACTTGTAGATGAGAACGGTAATGAACAGAAGGTTAAGCCTCGTCAGGTGAAGATAGGTGATGTCTTCAAGGTCTTAAAGGGAGAGGTTATTGCTATAGACGGCAATCTCTGTGATGATACTGCTGCTATTGATACATCTGCGCTGACCGGTGAGTCGGAACCTAGACTTTATACCTGCGGTCAGTCTGTTCCTTCAGGCTGTATTAATCAGGGACAGGTGATTCACTTAAGAGCCAACACACTATCTAAGAATTCTTCAATAACACGTCTTCTGAATCTTATTGAAGATGCAGCAGCCTCAAAATCAAAGCCAGAGAATCTTATCAGACGTTTCTCCGTATGGTATACCCCTCTGGTTGTTGGCTGTGCTGTTATTCTGGCATTGGTCCCTCTTTTCTTTCAGCAAGCTGAATTCTCCGACTGGATTGAGCGTGCACTGGTTTTTCTTGTTGTATCCTGTCCTTGTGCTCTTGTTCTGTCTGTCCCCCTTTCATTCTTTGGTGGTATGGGAGCTATAAGCAGAATTGGAGTTATTATCAAGGGCTCTATTCATATTGAAACTCTTTCAAAACTTAAGGCTATTGCCTTTGATAAGACCGGAACTCTAACCTACGGTAAATTTACAGTAAATAAGATTCATTCAGAATCTCTATCAGAGGATGAACTTTTATCCTACGCTGTAAGTCTTGAGAAAAACTCTACTCACCCAATTGCCTTATCCATTGTTGAGTACGGAAGACAAAGAAAGGTTGAGGAGTATGAAGTCGGTTCTGTTATTGAAAAGTCCGGTATGGGGCTTGAATCTACCATTAACGGACATGATGTGAGAATTGGCAGAAAAGAATATATAAGCAGTAGCTGTGGTGCTTTTGAATATAACGAAGAAGATGCGGAAAGCTCCTATGTTTATATATCTGTGGACAACCGCTTCTCAGGTGTAATTGCTATTGCTGATACTCTAAAGCCATCGGCAAAACTTATGCTGGATTCTCTTCATGCTCAGGGAATTAAAACAGTGCTTATCAGTGGAGATAAGAAGGCGGTTGCAGAGGCTATCTGCAGAAAGCTTGAGATAAGAGATTGCTATTACGAACAGACTCCTCAGGGAAAACTGGATACCTTAAATTCCCTTAAGAGAACTCTTTCTCCTGTAGCCTTTGCTGGTGACGGCCTTAATGATGCTCCGGTAGTATCAGCCTCAGATGTTGGAATCGCCATGGGGGATATAGGTTCAGCCTCTGCAATTGAAGCTGCAGATGTGGTGATTATGCATGGTGATTTAAGTGCAATTTCCAGAACCGTAATTCTTGCTAAAAAGACCTATAATCTGGCTATTTCTAATATGTATTTTGTAATGCTGGTTAAGCTTCTGATCCTGATGTTAGGTGCTATTGGTTTTGCCAATATCTGGCTGGCTATATTTGGTGATGTAGGGGTGCTTATCCTGGCAGTATGCAATGCTATGAGAGCACTAAGCTTTAAGTGAAGTTATATCTCTTTTTCTTAATTTAAACAGTATTCCACGGATTTGAGCAATTCGTGGAATTGAATTTTTTTTCTGATCTGTCATTTGTAAACCTCATGTCTGTCTGATTCGGATTTGTTTACAACGATAATGTTATTTCAGCTTTACTTTTAAAGCCTCCCATTGTGCTTCCGGAATTCCCATAATTCTTAGAGCTTCATCTGTCTTATAACCATTGGCTATCATATTGCGTAGGATTCTAATCTTTTCTTCCTCTCGACCTTCTTCTCGACCTTCCTCTCGACCTTCTTCTCGACCTTCTTCTCGACCTTCTTCACGTGCTTCTTTAAGCCCTATTTCAAATCCTTCTTTAAATTTCTGTTTCATCATGCTCTTATAGTCAAGAATTTCCATCTCACGATTTATTAGAGCCGCATAATTGTATTTTTTATCCTGATCTGTCATTTGTAAACCTTATGTCTGTCTGATTCGGATTTGTTTACAACGATAACGTTATTTCAGCTTTACTTTTAAAGCCTCCCATTGTGCTTCCGGAATTCCCATAATTCTTAGAGCTTCATCTGTTTTATAACCATTGGCGATCATATTGCGTAGGATTCTAATCTCTGCTTTTTCTTCACCATGTACAATCCCTTCCTCTCGACCTTCCTCTCGACCTTCCTTTCGTCCTTCTTCCAATTTTTGTTTCATCATGCTTTTGTAGTCAAGAATTTCCATCTCACGGTTCAGATAAGCTGCATAATTTTCTGGATCTTTCATAAAGCTGTTCCTTATATCGATTGCCTTACTTAGAATCTGGTCACTCTGCATTGTAGCTTCATCTCTTCTGGTAAGCTTACCTGAAAAATAGGCAAGCCACTTTTCAGCGCGACTCATTTCCGAGATTTTCTTCATTTTAAACTTCTGAAGCTCAAGAAAATGAAGCTCCAGCAGAGAGGTTATCGGTTCTCTGTTCTCCATATTACATATTTTAGCAGTGGTGTGTGGCTCCTGCATTGAGCTATCTGTAAATATATTAAATTTAAGCACGTTTATGCAGATGACCGGCTTGAGTTCATCATAGCTTTCGCCTTTAACCAGTGTTCCCTCATATAGCTTTGACCAGTAGAATAGACTTCTGCCTATCCATGAACCTTCATTTGCAACCTGAATTTCAATATCTATCTGCTCTCCGGATACGAGCGTACAGCAGATATCCAGTCGGGAGATTTTTCCATAAGAATTTTCGGCGTGTAATTCTGTATCCGTGTAGTTAAGGTCAGTAATCAGATTCTCGCCTTCTCTCTGTAGAATAGCGTTTAAGAAATCGATAAGAATATCCTTGTGCGAGAACAGTTTCTTGGCAAAGGCATCATTGGTGGTACTGATATGTCCGACAG
>ONFP01000084.1 GCA_900317105.1 uncultured Succinatimonas sp.
AAAAAAATACTTGCTACATTTCTAAATTATCTTTTGTTGTAAATAGTCCTCAAATCAAATACAGAATAGAAATTTTACAAATTTTTATTCTGTATTTTTTTTACGTCATGTTATATGGTTTTATATTATTTTTTACAATTTTTCAACGGTCATAAAAATACCTCTAATGCCTTATAAATAAAGCGATAAATCTTAAAAAAATAGCTTGATAATATAACACAATGTTATATAATAATAGATAGAAAATGATTAAAAGATATAACACAGTGTTATAAAGGAGAGGACTTATGAATGAAAAATTGGTTGCACAGCTTAACAAAACTTTAAGGGTAAAAATAACACTTGCTACTCTTAAAGAAGTTTTTGCGTATCTATTCGCTCTTAGAGCTACAGGAGCAATCAATATGCTTGCTGGTGCACAGTACCTTGAAAAAGAGTTCTCCTTTAATCACCGTGACGCTGTTTCTATTCTTATCTTCTGGACTAAGAACTTTAAAAAAGTAACTGAAAGCGAGGGTTAATACAATGCTGACAGCAGATGATAAGAAAATACTATCAGGCTGGGGAGTTCCAAAAGAGGACTTTGCTCAAATCAGTGAGGCTACAGGCAGAAAGACTAAGCTAATTCTATCTGATATGGCTCAAAGCGAAAAGAATACCAAATGCATATCACACGCAGAGGCTAGAAAAATCCTAGGACAGAAAACCTATCTGTCGGGGATATGCCGTTCAGCTTTTCACTGGACCTGTTCAAGAGAATCTGATGATCTGAAATACAGTGTTTTCTTCGATTCATCAGCACTTTTCAAGTAATAATAAAGGAGAAGAAAAATGACAACAAATACCAGCGAACAGAAGAAACAAATCACAGATTATCAGTACGAAAGTCAGGTGTCTTTTATTAAAGACAGAACAGAACAGCTCATTGCCGAGATTAAGAACTGTTATCACAACCTCGACAAATGCCAGCATAAAGAAGAAATGAGAAAACAGTTTGGGCATTACGCTGAAAACAGTCTTTTTGAACTTGCTGATTGTCTTACAGGTTTAGACGGTAATGATCGACAGCTAGGACTCGATTTTGAAAAAACAAACAAGATTTTACCAATGAACTTTTAAATAATTGGAAAGGCTTTCAGATGCAACTTCTAATCAATGATGACTGTTTCAATTACCTACCTCTGATCGAAGATAAATCAGTAGATATGATCCTGTGCGATCTTCCTTATGGCAACACACACTGTAGCTGGGACAGTCCTCTTGATTTAACCGCATTATGGAAAGAGTATGAAAGAGTCATCAAAGATCATGGGGCAATTCTCCTGTTTGCACAATCTCCTTTTGACAAGATTTTAGCCTGCTCAAACCTTAAGCTGTACCGTTATGACTGGATTTGGGAAAAGACCAATGCTACAGGTCATTTAAATGCTAACCGAATGCCTCTGAGAGCACATGAAAAAATACTTGTGTTTTACAAAAAGTTGCCTGTATTCAATCCTCAAAAGACGTTAGGTCACAAGCCTGAGAATCATTACAGAAAATATATTGCAACTCAGAATCGTACACAGATTTACAAGCAACAGACTAAGGAGATTACAGGTGGCGGTGAAACTTCAAGATACCCCCGTGATGTGCTCCTGTGTCCTTCGGAAAAACAGCATAATAATCTGCACCCAGCTCAAAAACCAGTTGCTCTACTTGAGTATTTAATCAAAAGCTATACTTCAAGCGGTGATCTTGTCTTGGATACCTGTATGGGAGCTGGTAGCACTCCACTTGCCTGTAAGAACCTCAACAGGAACTACATAGGCATTGAAAAGGATAGAGATATATTTAGTATCGCAGAAAAGAGGTTAGCCTCATAGGAACAAAGATGAGACAAAGTAAGCAGGAACTTTTAAAAAGGGTTATTCAGACAAAATACTGCACAGATAAGCTGATTCGTTCATTAAAAGAAAGTCTGAATGAGTTCATTGTTGAGGAACATTCTGAAGAGGATTACGACAGGTTGTTTGAACAGATTGAGTATATTGCAGAGGAACTGCTTCCTGTACTTGAAAAGATGCGACTAATATGGACTAATCGAACAGTTGAAAAAAGTGAAGTTATCACATACGAAACAAAGCAGTAAAAATACCCCCTAAATTAAAGAAAAGGTACAACCGCAGCATTATAGAATCTTCATAAAAATTTCAATTGCAGTACAAAGGAAATAAACATGAAGCCACTAACAGATATGAATGAGATTAACACCAGACTAAAAGGTTCAAAAGCACTTCATTCTTTCTGTAAGGAAATTAAAGACAAGAGAAATAAAGCACACAAGTACACAATGACATGGTACGAGCTGGCATCAAAAGAGCTGATGGTTCATGCCAAAAGCAACACAGGAGATGAATATATTCTTGTGGAGAATGCTGTCGAGGGATACAAGTTGGCTCTGAACATGGCAATTAGATAGGAGAAATGTTCATGTGGAATGAAAGAGAAAAAACAGAAATAACAAATCTGATAAAGCACTTGAGCGAAGTGACAAAGATAACAAAAGACGTGACTTTGGAAGTTAATTTTGATGATGAGGAAGTTCTGATGCTGAATCACGATGGAAGGATTCTAAGACATATAGACATCAGCGGTGACAGTGCCTACGGTGTGCTTAAAGACGTGATGAAGTACGTAATCAGATAGTTTTGCAGAATTGATTGAAGGCTTTGCTCATTGTGCCATAAACACTGGGTTGTTGAATGGGACGATTTCTTAAACTTTGTTAGTCAGTCCCCATTAAACGAAACAAAGTAGGCTTTGTTCATTGAGCCAGATCAATGAACCAACGAAAAGTTAGACCTAATCAAAAGACTTGTTATTGTGTTAGAAAAAGCTTTTCAAGAAATGATTAAACAATTTTCGCAATAACAATTTTGGGTGGAGTTTTAGATGAAAGCGAAGTATAGAAAGTTCGCCATAGGTCGAGGAAAGTATTCTTTTTGGTTGAGATATAGACAAACTTTAACAAAGTCTGTAATCGAACACTCAAAGATGATAAACACTTGTTTGAAGCAACAACATAAAAAAGAGGATTATTACCACTCCCAGAGACGGAAAAGAGTTAAGGATTATTTGATAAGAGAGACGTGTTCTCATTGAGTTTGGAAAATGAATAATACATATATTGCAAAGATTGAAGTTGATTCTACAGAATTAAACATGATTATTACATCTCTAAAATCAACAAGAAGAATACATAAAGACAATGTTGAAAAATTAAATGAACTCATTGAAAACTTAGAGGAAGTTAGAGATACAAATGAGGAAGATTACGACTCATTTGATAATGAGTTTTAATCTTTTGGAGTTAAAAAAATTCAGTAACAATTAACGATATTGAAATAATGCAGTTCATCATTAAATAAGATTCAATCAAAGGAGAAGAGAAATGGTTAAGAAAAATATGACATTAAGAAAAAATGAAGTTCACTTCTACTTGGTGATTTCTTATGAAACATATAAACAATGTCTAATGGCATCTCCTAGTCTTTCCTTTTTTATGAGTTGTAAGAGTGCTCCCGTAACACAAAAGAGTGTTCTTGAAATTTACAATCAGAAAATGATTCATTTCTTCTACAGAAAGCTAAGTATCACCAAATGGGGAGAATCACTTCAGAAACTCAAACAGACTCTTGATGGAAAGGAATTTGAATATGCACAGATCAATTCTGACGGAACAACTGAACATATTGCAACATTCACCGATGAACCAAAGTTCTTAAATCTGCAGATCAGCTTTGAGTCAAAATATAAATTTCAGAAAGTTGCATAGTGTAGTAAAGGGTAAAAAATGAGGTTCATAGATAAAGTCAAACATTTTATTGAAAAACAAAAAAAAGATAGAAGAAGGTATAAAAATGTTTGTAAAGGATTTCGTTAATCTGCTTAAGCCTGAGGTGAATGTCAGATACAGAGGCGTAAACAACTCTCAGTCTGGATTTAAGCATTATGACAACCCAGAGAAGCTGGGACTGATGGTATTTGATTCAGTTGTAAAAATCGAAGGCAATACAGTTGATATTTTTGTAAAGTCGGAGAATATACGACCATTTCTGGACTTTGAAGAATTTTCAAGTGTTACAGGGTACAAACTTGGAGACACTATCTCCTTTAGATTTAGCAGAAGACCTGTTGATGAATGCTCCATGAGAATAACAGACTACAAGGACAGGAAACTGTGGAATCATGATGATACATATCTTGGCTTTGATGCTCATTTTCTGCATGAGTACAGGAAGAATGGTGAATGGCTGCCTTTTGGTGTGGTAATTAAATGAAAGCCAGAGAAATACTGAAAGTCTTTCAGGAAGATTAGTAAGCGAAGATAAATTCAAGAAAACCTTTGTTAACGGAGAGGCTAAATAAGTGAGATACGAACCTTCAACAAGAGCTGAACTCATAGAACTGGTCAGAGATTTATCTATCTGTCTTGGAGATATTGACACTTCAAAGATAACCGATATGTCCTCTCTGTTCTGGCAATCTTTTCGTACTGACTATACTGGAATAGAGTCTTGGGACGTTTCAAATGTGACAAACATGGAAAATATGTTTAGGCATGTATTTTTCCTTGAAGCTGCAGATCTAAAAGACTGGGATGTATCAAATGTCAGAAATATGAGAGCGATGTTTACGGGTACTCGCAATTTAACATCTGATCTCAGTGGCTGGGATGTATCCAATGTTGAAGATATGTCATCGATGTTCTACGGTTCAGACTTTAACCAGGATATAAGCAAGTGGAATATCTCAAACGTAAAAAAAATGAGTTATATGTTTGCTGACTCATTTTTTAATAAGCCTCTAAACGATTGGAACGTAAGTAACGTCACCGATATGGTGGCAATCTTCTCTGGTAGTAAATTCAATCAGTCTCTCGATAAATGGGAGATTAACCCAAAGTGCTGTATTGATAAATTTATATTTGCAAGAGTAAGACCTATACAGACTGAGATGCTTCCTCAGAAAGTAAGAGACTTCATTAGTAAACACATGGATGAAGTCTTGGTTGATTATGACGAAACCTTTGACGGAACTATTGTAGATTGTACTGATGATGAAATAGCAAACGGTATCAAGAAGAAAAAGCGCAAAAGAAAGAGTCCTGTAATCAAAAAAAGATATTAAGTGACGGCACTATTGAAATAACACGTTACAGAGAGTTTTAAGATGTCACCTGAATACATCATCACTTCCACAAAGATTAAAGCTGCACTGGTGAAGCATTTACGCTTTGAGAGACAGAAGGCTTGTGTATCTGAATTCAGCCCTATGTCTTTAAGAGATAAGGAAGACGTAGCGACTCTTGATATCAACATGGATGGCATCAAGCAGCTTGACGTATACGAAATCAAAATCTCCTATTCTGATTTTAAGAGTGATTTTCGCAAACAAAAGCATAAGAAGATGCCATATTCTCGTTTCATTTATGTCGTAGAGCCTCACATGGCAGAGAAGTGCGAGCAGTATCTGAAAGAGCATTTCCCTGACTATGGCCTGATGACATTTGATTACAATCCAACCTATAGGATGATTACAGGATTTAAGACAATAATCAGGGCAAAGTCTGACAACAAAACTATTGATAAGGACGATGAGAGAATGTTCTATCTGAGAATGTCATCAATGGCATCTCAGTGTCTTGAGAAAGAAGAACGTATTGAGAATCTTCTGGGGCAGAATAACATATTAAGGCAGGATGCAGACCACAACTATCAGCAGTTCAGAAATGAGTGTGAGTCAAGCGAAATGCGCTATCTGAAAAGAAAACTGAATGACTCCTTAAATGCAATTCTAAGTTTTGACGATATTCTGAACGGTTCGGATGATCTGCCTCATCGATACAAAGAAATACTGCAGAAAGAAAAATATACATTTGATGATATTAAAAAGCTGTTTGAATACTGTAAAGGCAGCACAGATTTCAAAAAGATTGAAGATGAACTAAACTGCCATTAGCAGAAAATAAATGGAGAATTGATGAAAATTGTAATGTCAATTAAGCCTGAATTTGCGAACAGAATTTTCTCTGGTGAAAAAGAATACGAATATCGCAGAAAGCCTTTTAGAAAAAATATATCTTCAGTGCTTGTTTATGCTTCTGCACCCGTGAAGATGGTGATAGGTGAGTTTTCAGTTAAACAAATCATGACAGATAATCCTGAAATAATCTGGGAAAAGACCAGGACGAAATCAGGAATAACTTATGATTATTTCAGACAATATTTCAAAGACAGCAGTCAGGCAACTGCAATTCAAATTGAAAAAGCAGTCAGATTCAACAGACTGCAGCAATTATCAGACTTTGGGATAAAAAGACCACCTCAATCATTCTGCTATCTGGGAGTTGATAAATGAAAGCCAGAGATGTACTGAAAGTTTTTACTGAAGGACTCCTTAAACTGGACTGTGTTAACATAGATTACAAAGATAGCGTAAGTCTCGCTCCTAATGATATCTGCGTATGGTTCATCAATTCTAAAACCAGTAGAACCATTGCGTTTTTTAATAGATGTCCTAAAAACGTTCCATACCTAGATTGTGAAGCTGAACGTTGGAATCTCATTTACAGCGACACCGAAAGAGCTAGACTAGAAATATTCCTGAAAATTATCTAAGGTGAATAATGACAAACACAAACAGTATCTACAATATTCAGAAGATAGTTGGTATCCTCTGTATTCTTGCAACCTTGTCATCTTTTCTAATATTCAGAGACAGGCTCTATCTCCTGTACTTCAACGTGGGTATAACAGTGATCATGTTCTGCACTCATTTTTTCTTTGATTCGTACATGAAGAATTTCTGTAGTGAGGCATATAAAGGAGAAACTCTTCAGAAGCAAAAAGGCTTTTTAGACCAAATTCAGTGGTGCTACGCTATAGTTCTAATATTTGTAATGATTTCATCCCTTCTTGTAAACGATCTTCTTTAATTTTTCTGCTTGGGCATATTCCCCAGCATTAAATTTCTAATCCAGAATTCTCAACTGTTTATCTTTAAGGATAAGAAAACTAAATCCGCCCCAGAAACAGAAAAAATGTATTCATGTTTTTCATACAATGTGTCGCAACTAAGGTTGGATCGCATGAAATACTATTTGTTCTTTGTTTTTCTTCTGTCAGGAACTTTAAGTGCCTGCTGCAATTTTCTGGCAAGAATCTTTTTTCAGAATGTCTTTTCGTATGGTGTATCAGTTGTACTTGGATATTTTGTAGGTATGGCCACAGCATATATGCTGTACAAGGCTGTATTCGGTAATGAAAACACGCAGCTGAGTTCAATTAGAAGATTCATTCTGGTAAATTTAATAGGAATGGCCCAGACATATGTTTTTTCTATGGCATTCTATGAAATTTTCAGCCTGTTCCTGAGATCAAATCATGCTGAAGATGTGTCCCATCTGTTAGCTTTATCAATGCTGTCTATAACATCATATACTCTTCATAAAAACTATACTTTTAGACACAAACTGACAAAAAGAAGAACAATTTAAAAAATTCCCCCTAAGATATACAAAATTAAATTTTTAAGGCTTATAATAAAAGTATCAAAGACAACACGCAGTCTTAAAAGCGTATCTACTTACGTTCGTAAGTAGTTCTTATTCGACCTTTCAGAGGGTACATGGCTATCCTTGAAAGGGTAAAGTTCATGCGATCCTCTTGAATTTTTTTTATTAAATTTTTAGGAGATTTGTATGAATACAGCAACCTCATCTTATTCTTATGGCTATAAGTTCAATGGCCTAAATATCTCAGAAGACGGTACTATTGGTAATGGTGTACGCTTCCAGCGTATCAGACGTGTTACTGGGTACCTTACAGGCGATCTTTCACGTTTTAACAACGGAAAGAAAGCTGAAGAACGAGATCGAGTTAAGCATATGCACGTTTAAAAGGAGAGCAGAAATGAAGTCTATCATTTTGGCACCTTTGATGTGTATTGTGCTGCTTGCCAGTGAGCTGATACTGGTCGGACTGATAGATTTGTCATTTGCAGTTGTTAAGTTTTGCGCTTTTTTCAAAAGAGTTAAGACTGCAGCACAACATCTGATGTAATTGTCAGTTTTATTAATTGCTTTCTGTGTCTTGATTTATTTGATTTATAAGACTTCAAAGTAATTCATAATCAATAAGGCTAACCACGCCTTTTTCTCACCCAATGGGGTTGTTACACCCCAGAGCGGTGAAGTAGCAACTCCATTTTTTATATATAAGGAGTTGCAAATGAATCTTTCATTAAATCCATCTTTTTCACCAGTAAAAAACATACTGGATAACGAAGAACTATTAGTACGCTGTGTTATAGCTTGGGCTATGTCATACGTGCTTACAGGTGTTTTTATTGTCATGTTTACTATGGCAATTAAACATGGATTTTTGCCTTTTACAGTTGAAGAGTTTAAATATGTAGCTCTTACTGCATTAGGCATAATAAGCCTGCTGGGCCTTTATCTTCTTGGTTCCGTTTTATA
>ONFP01000035.1 GCA_900317105.1 uncultured Succinatimonas sp.
AGAAAAGATTTAAATTTTAAAAAAGCAGACTGTATGTTAAATACAGCCGTTTGATTTTAGTTACAATGTGACCAAAGTCCGTATCATTTGGTCACCGTAAAAAGAGAAAATGTTAATCTATTAGAGTTGCATAATTAAATGCTATAATGTGCAACTTGTATGGAATTTTTGTTTCTTTGTAGTACTCAGGTTTGTCAGATCTTCTACGGGAAACAGTAAATGACAATAACTTTATTTCCAGAATAGAACTTAAAGTTTTCTCTAAAGAAAGATAGCTTGACTTATTTTGGAACATAAAATGTTGTCGACTTTGTCTGCAGAGCTTTTGGCTTTACGGAAATAAAGGTTTTTAATATATCTACTTAAACTATAAGGAAAAATAAATGGGTATTATCTCTACAGCATATGCTGAGGAAGCAGCTCAGGCTCAGCAGGGCGATTTAAGCATGATTATTGTTCTGACAATCTGTATGATTGCAGTATATTTCCTGTTCATGCGTCCAAATAACAAGAAGCGTAAGGAACTACAGAAGTTGTTAGATAACCTGACTGTAGGTGATGAGGTATTAACTAACGGTGGTATCGCCGGCCGTATCGTAAAGCTTCCTGATAACCGCGAGTATGTTCTGCTTTCAATTTCAAGCGGCGAAGTTATGCAGATCAAGCGCAATTATGTTGTAGCTGTTCTACCAAAGGGAACTCTAGAAGCAGTTTCTGTAGAAAAGTCAAAATAATTTCTTTTATCTTTTCAAGCTGTAATGCGAAAGCCTTACAGCTTTTTGGTTTATAGGTATCTATAAGTGCAAAATAAATTTCCTTTATGGAAAAACATAATGGTATTTCTGATTATTGCCATTGGTTTTTTCTATGCTTTACCAAATTTCTACGGTGAAGATCCTGCCTTACAGATTTCCGGTACACATGGTGTTGAGTTAGATCAGAAAAAAATAGATTCAATCAAATCTGTTCTTGATTCAAAGGAAATCCCAGGAAATTATGAATTTGAAAACGGATCTTTGCTAGTTCGTTTCAACAACACTGATGAGCAGTTAACTGCACGTGAAATTTTAAGTGCACAGTTAGGTGAGAATTATATTGTTGCTCTGAACCTGGCTCCTGCAACTCCAGCCTGGATGAGATCTTTAGGTATGCATCCTCTGAAGCTGGGTCTTGATCTTCGTGGCGGTGTTCATTTCTTAATGGAAGTGGATATGGATGAAGCTATGAAGAAGATGAGAGCTCAGTTAACCAACGATTTCAGAACTGAACTTAGAAACAACAATCTTCGTTTATCAGGTATTAAGGCTGAAGGCGATTATGTTCTTGTTGAGTTCAAAGACGCTGATGTAAGAGATGAGGCTAAGAAGCTTTTAGAGTCCCGTCATAAGGATTTCAATATTCTGTCTCAGGATATCGGCGACAAGTTCTGCATTCGTGCAACCATGACAGCAGCTAAACTTTCTGAAGTTCGTACAAATGCTGTTGACCAGAACATCAATATTATTCGTAACCGTGTTAATGAGCTGGGTGTTGCTGAACCTTTAGTTCAGAGACAGGGAGCTGACCGTCTGGTTGTTGAACTTCCAGGTGTTCAGGATACCGCCCGTGCCAAGGAAATTCTTGGTGCAACTGCTACTTTGGAATTCAGAATGGTTGATTCCTCAGCAGATATTCAGGCTGCAGCCGCAGGTCATGTTCCTGCCGGTTCTGAGGTTATCAACGATGCTAACGGCTATCCTGTAATTGTTCAGAAACAGGTTATTCTAAGCGGTGACCATATCGTTGATGCAAGCTCAAGCGCTGATGAGAACGGCAGACCACAGGTTAACATCTCATTAGACTCAAGAGGCGGCAGCATTATGTCCAACTTTACCAAGGACAACATTGGCAAACCAATGGCTACCAACTTCATTGAGTTCGTGGTTCTTCCATCAGAGGATCCTGATGGTCCAAAACCTGGTGATGCAGACTACAAGCCTAAGTTCAAGAAAGTTGAGCGAATCATTAACGTTGCAACCATTCAGGCTCGTTTAGGTTCAAGCTTCAGAATCACTGGTCTGGATTCTCCAAAAGAAGCTCACAATCTGGCTCTGTTATTAAGAGCCGGTGCTCTGATTGCTCCTATTCAGATTGTTGAGGAAAGAACAATCGGACCTTCACTTGGTCAGCAGAATATTGAGAACGGTCTGAATGCAATGCTGTACGGTGTCGTATTCCTGATTGCCTTCATGGTTTTCTATTACAAGGGCTTCGGTTTGATCGCTGATCTTGCTCTGCTGTTCAACCTGGTTCTACTGGTTGGTGTTATGAGCCTGATTCCTGGCGCAACCATGACTCTGCCTGGTATTGCAGGTATCGTGCTGACGCTGGGTATGGCGGTTGATGCCAATGTTCTGATTTTCGAGCGTATCCGTGAAGAATTCAGAGCTGGTCGTCCAGTTCAGACTGCTATTCATGAAGGTTACGCAAGAGCATTCGTAACCATCGCGGACTCTAACATTACCACCTTCATTACCGCTCTGATTCTGTTCATGGTTGGTACCGGTGCTGTTAAGGGCTTCGCTCTAGTTTTAATGATTGGTCTGGCAAGCTCTATGTTTACAGCTGTAACCGCATGTCGTGCAGTTGTTAACATCATCTGGGGCGGACGCAATCTTAAGAACTTAAGTATATAGGAGAACTGTGGTGCGTACTTTTATTAAAGAGAATACAGTTATTCCTTTCATGAAAATCAAAGGAATAGTTGAAATCCTTTGTGTTTTACTGGTTGTCGGAAGTATTGTAAGCATGTGCGTCAAGGGCCTTAACTGGGGCCTGGACTTCACTGGCGGTATCGTGGTTGAGACAGAGTATACCGAGGGTGTTGACCTTAACAAGGTTAAAGAAGCATATGCCAAGGAAGGCATTAACGGAACAACCCAGCATTTCGGTTCTCAGCGCAATGTTGTTGTTAGAGTTGCTCCTAAGGACGGTATCGATCAGCAGACTGTTACCAACAAGGTTTTCGCAGCATCAAAGACTATTGATCCTGAAGTAAAGCTTGCCCGTAACGAATACGTTGGTCCTGCAGTTGGTGAGGAGCTGGTTGAAAGCGGAATTCTGGCAATCGTAGTTTCTCTGATTGCAATTCTGGCTTATATCGCCTTCCGTTTCGAGTGGCGTATGGCTACCGGTGCGGTTATTTCTCTGGCATATGATGTTATCGTGGTTATGGGAACTTTCTCTGTACTGCAGATTGAGTATGATCTGACTGTTCTTGCTGCGGTTTTAACTGTGGTAGGTTACTCTCTGAACGATAAGATCGTTGTGTTCGACCGTATCCGTGAGAATGCTGTCAAGCTGCCTCGCAATACCGAAATGCCAAGACTGTTCGATATTTCTCTGACTCAGACTCTGTCAAGAACCATCATTACTTCAGGTACAACTTTGATCACCGTTGTAAGTTTGATGATTTTTGGTGGTGAAATGATTTATGGCTTTTCTTTAGCACTGTTTGTTGGTATTGTATTTGGTACAATATCATCAATTTATGTTGCCTCTACCTGGGCTCTGATCCTCGGCATAAAGCGCGAGAACCTGATCCCTGTTAAAGTAGAGAAAAAAGAAACTGATGGTTATGAGACCATGGATTAAATCATTATCTGGTGCAGATGTTTAAGTTTATTAAGCCCCGTGCTCTCATTGAAGCAGTGGGGCTTCTTTCAATTCTAACTGTTTGTGGATGTTCATCATCATTAACCTCTTCTGATACAAATGTATTGGAAGAACCAATGAGCGTGCCATCTAAATACATCTTTTTCCCTCATCCTTCTCAGGAACAGCTGGCAAAAGAACAGAATGCTATAACCTCCCTAATGGTATCTCTGGATTCTCAGGCTAAATCTTCCAAGGAGAAAGCTGAACTTTTCTATAACCTTGGTGCGATATATGACGATCTGGGTATGGAGACTCTTGCCCGTTTCATGTACATGAATTCTGTTGTTCAGAATCCAAACTACTATAGACCTTATGAGGTGTTAGGCCCTTATTTCTATAGGGACGGAAAGGTAGGTGACGCGGTTGATTCACTTGATGCGGCACTTAACCTGAACAAAGAGAAAGATGATCCTTATATCTATCTTCACCGCGGTATTATCATGTACTACACCGGACACTATAAGTACGCCGTTGAGGATATGATGGAATTCTACAAGTCAGAACCGGATGATCCATACAAGATGCTCTGTCTGTACTTCGCTGCAGAGAAGTATTATGGAAAGGACTATGCAGACGGTCTGCTTAAATCCTACTATAACGATTCCTACACCTTAAAATCCAAGGCTCTTGATAACTGGGGCTTCAATTTCATCAAGCTCTTCTTAAACAAGACCTCTGAGGATGCGATTTTTGCTGATATTATCAAGATTAAGGATGACGAGGATCTTTTTCAGGAACATCTTTGCGAAGCCTATTACTATATAGGTCAGTTCAAGCAGCTTCAGGGAAAGGATAAACTGGCATATGACTATTTCAAATTATGTCAGGCTGCCAGAAAGTATGGTTTTCTTGAGCACAGACTTGCAATTTATGAAGCTCAGAAACTTGAGAAAAAATATAAACTCAAAAGAGCTGTATCAATCGATCAGCTTACTGACTAGTCATATTCTATCTGGAAACAATTATGTCTGAAAATGCAATAGACTTAACCCCGCAGGAAATTGATTCCATTAAGGCTCAGATGATTGCCTCAGATGATGCTTTTGTTATGAGCGAATTTTTCAAGGCGCTTTCTGATCCAACCAGACTGAATATGGTTCATGCTCTGCTGCTGCACAAGTGGCTTTGTGTCAGCGACATTGCCTCTCTGGTGGAACTGAGCAAATCAGCTGTCTCTCATCAGCTTGCATACATGAGAATAAACAAACTTGTCAGAGTTAAAAGAGAAGGCCGTAAGGTTTTCTACGCTTTAAACGATTCTCACGTAGAATCTGTTTTCGCTCTGGCTCTATCCCACATCAAAGAATAATTTTTCGTTATGTCAAATCCTGTATATTTTGATTATGCCGCAGCTACTCCAACAGACAAGCGTGTAGTTGAGGTTATGATTAACTGCATGTCGATTGACGGAGCTTTTGCCAATCCTCATGCCAAGGATCATGTCTATGGCTGGCAGGCTGCCGAAGCCGTTGAAAACGCCAGAGAACAGGTTGCCAATCTTATTGGCGCCTCACCTCTTGAAATTACGTTTACCTCTGGAGCAACCGAGAGCAATAACCTTGCTATCTTCGGTTTGGCACGCGGTCTTGCCAAAAAAGGCGATAAAAGACGTCATATAATCACCTCAAAGATTGAACACAAGGCTATACTTGAAGCCTGTCAGCTACTTGAGGATGAAGGCTACAGGGTAACCTATCTGTCTCCAGACAAGGCTGGTGTTATCGATGTTGATTCTGTTGAAAAGGCAATTACAGACGATACTTTTCTGGTATCGATTGCCCAGGCTAATTCAGTTCTCGGTTCTGTAAGCGATATCCATGCAATTGCCTCCATGTGTCACCGTCATCATGTTTATTTCCATTCAGATGTTGCTCAGTCTATCGGTTATCTGAAGATGGATTATGACAACTCCGACATCGATATGGTTTCTCTGACAGCAGAAAAAGTCTGCGGTCCAAAGGGCGTTGGTGCACTGTATGTTAAGCGCAACTCAAATGTTCCTCTGTTTGCTCAGATTTACGGCGGAGGTCAGGAAAAGGGACTTCGAGGCGGTACTGTACCGACTCATGAGGTTGCAGGTTTAGGCAAGGCCTTTGATATTTTAAGAACCGAAGGTCTGAAGGATAAGGCTCGTTTTGAAAAAATGAGAGCAAGACTTCTTGAGGGAATTAAGGATGTTCCTGGTCTTGTTATCAACGGTTCAAAGACCGGTGGTCTTCCTAATATACTTTCCTTGAGTTTTGACGGAATAGACGGACATATGTTGCTGCCTACTTTATCTGGTATTGCAGCATCCACTGGTTCTGCCTGTTCATCTACCTCTTTAGAGCCTTCATATATTCTCAAGGCAATCGGTCATTCAGATAATCTGGCACGTGCTTCGATAAGACTTTCCTTTGGCAGATATACAGAGGACAGTGAAATAGATACAGTAATTGAAGAGATTACAACCAAGATCCCTAAATTACGCGATGCCGGTTCAATGTGGAAGGTAAAACAGTAATGATTAAATTATTTCCTCACTATGCTTCTGAGATGAAGCTTGTTTCAGTTAACCTCAAAGAGGGTAAGGTTGAGGCTCCATTTGACGCTGAAACTAAGTTTGCTCCTTCAGCAAACGGCGGATATGATATCTTTGTTAATTTATCAGATTTCAAATGGTATCAGAATGCAGCAAGAACCCTTGCCTCATTAGGCTGCTATTCAATCAGATTATCTTCCGAGAAAAAACTTACAGAAAATGAGTTTTACTGGTTTGTAACAGCGCTGTATGACGGAATTCATGATATTAACATCGAATACGATCTTGATTCAGTAGCCCTATCTAAAATTGAATCTACCGCCAACCTGGTATCAGAGTTCAGAGCTCTTGCAGATACTGATTCTAAAATCAGCACACCTGTATCAGTAGTAAATAGCGTATTTGAACTGATTGAGAAAAACGCTTCAGAGTGTGGAGCAAAAGCTTCACTTAATCTGATTAAGCGCGGTGATAAGGAATTTGAAAACTGCGTTGGACTTAAGACTGTCGGCCTGGCCTCTGATGAGGCTCCATGTCTTGGTATCATTGATGTTATTCCATCAGGATTGAATGAGAATGCTCCCTTGGATGTTGCCATGGTAGGTAAGGGGATAACCTTTGATACCGGCGGCTATTCCCTTAAACCAGAAAAATTCATGGAGACCATGAGAACCGATAAGACCGCAGTAATCTATCTGTCAGGTGCTCTGTGTCTTGCTCTGAAACTTGGACTGAAGAAAAGGTGCAGACTTTATCTGTGCTGTTCTGAGAATATGGTTTCCGGCAGGGGAATGCTTCCTGGTGATATTATTAAATATCCAAATGATATCAGTGTTGAAATCAACAATACTGATGCTGAAGGAAGACTTGTTCTGGCAGATGGTCTTCTGAAGGCTTCAGCTGATAATCCTGCTTTTATCCTTGATATGGCAACTCTTACAGGTGCAGCTAAGGTTGCAGTGGGAAGAGACATGTTCTCGGTTTTAACTCGTGAACAGTCACTTGACTCAGGATTGAAGAGTGCTTTCGATAACTGTGATGAGATGTACTGGCAGTTGCCTTTAGCTCCTTACCACAGAAGATTCCTCTCATCCCGTCGTGCAACCGTTACAAACTCCGGTCACGGGGAAGGTGCACCAGGTTCTTCTGTAGCAGCTTCTTTCCTTGAACAGTTTGTGAAAAAGGATATCCCTTGGGTACATATTGATTTATCTTCAGCTTATCTGCCTGATGGTTCTCCTTTCCTTGCAGCAGGACCAACCGGTAGCACTATTCTGGGACTGGCTACTTTTTTAGCTGCACGTTAGTCTTATTCACCAGAGGATTTTTTCTCTGGTAAATAAGTTTTGATAAATTGGTTAGATCAGAATAGGATATTTGTATCTTGCTTTAGCAATTTTGTTTGAACTGATTGTTACGACTTGTTTGAAGCTTTCAGATTGAATTGCTCACCTAGGTTATGCCATTTCAACTTTTGTATTCTACGGCAAATGTTTTCGTAAGAATTTACTCTTATTTTTTTGTCTAGATATAATTTGTTGATAACAAATAATAAAAACTATTCTATTAGCCAAAAATGAAAAAACTTTAATTTTGGCAAATAGAATCTGCTGTTAACCAGTCAGCAAGATCTATAATTTTTATGCCTTCAAATTCATAAGGTTCATTTCTGGTTCTGGCAATAATTATTTTGGGATAAGCATCTTTTATTTGCAATAATGGAGAAACTTCTCTATCAAATGTTTTATCATCGGTTATATTATCTGATACTTGAATATAGATTTTTTCACTTCTTTTTATTGCAATAAAATCAATTTCTTTTTTGTATAAAACACCAACGTAAACTTCGTATCCTCTGCGTAATAGTTCAATTGCAACTATATTTTCAAGCATTCTTCCGTAATCCATATTTCTTGTACCTAATTTTGCGTATCTAAATGTATGGTCGCATAGGTAGTATTTATCATTGGACGAAAGATATTTTTTTCCTTTTATGTCGTATCTTCTTATTTTGTAAAATGCATAAGCATTGCAAAGATACTGAATGTATGAGCTGATTGTGGTGTGATTAACTGTTTCGTTCTGGTTTTCAAGAATATTTTTTATGTTTCTTGCAGAAGTTAGATTTGCAATATTATCAATCAAATAATCTACTAATCTGTCCATCAGCTGAATATTTCTGATTTTATACTTTGTTCGAATATCTCGAACAATAAGAGTATCGAAAATATCCGCTATATATTTATATTTTGCTTCTGGTTCTCTATACAGATAAGAACCAGACATTCCTCCTTCCTTAAGATAATTGGATAAAGCTTCATATTTATCCTTTTGCGGATAGTAGGATAAGTATTCTTTGAACGAGAATGGATACACCTTTATTTCAAAGGTTCTTCCTGTGAATAATGTTGCAAGATCAGAGCTTAAGAGAAATGCATTAGATCCTGTTATATAAATATCGAATTTTTCTGTAGCGTGCAGTCCATTAATTGCTTTTTCGAAGCAATCACACATTTGGACTTCATCTATCATTACGAAATTTTGTGCTCTGTCTTTAGATTGGCTTATAACATAATCGTAAAGCGCTTTGTAATTTAACAGGTTGTCATAATCCGGAAGATTGAAATTAATGTGGATGATATTATGATTATCAACATTTTTGGTAACATAGTCTTTGAGAGCTTCAAGCAGTTTTGATTTTCCGCTTCTTCTTACTCCGGTTAGTACTTTTATGTCAGGTGTCCCTATTACACTAACTAGCTGTTTTAGATAAGCCTGTCTATCGATTAGTTTCACTTGATCTTAACCTGTTTTAAATGTAATTTGTGCAAATATACCTTTATTATTTAATAATAATATAAAAACATAAAATTAACTACTTAATAAGTAAAATAAAAATCAATTCTATTAGCCAAAAATGAAATTTTTTTAATTTTGGCTAATAGATGGTTATTATGGAAAAAATCGGACGTAAGAGAATACTTTTTGCCGCAAAAAAAAGCCCTAACGATGGCTCATGAGTCTACCTTCTGTTATACCTATTTTTTTATTTCTAAACTCCTTTCACAATCTTCACTCTTATCTTCGTTCTAAATTGGAATATACTCAATTTATACAATAAAGGAGTTGAACCATGTATAAGCATATTGTTGTTCTTACCGGAGCCGGTATTTCCGCAGAATCTGGAATCCCCGTATTCAGATCAGAAACAGGATTATGGGAACAGGAAAGAGTTGAGGATGTTGCCACTTACGATGGCTACATGAGAGATAAAAACAAGGTACATGAATTCTATAACAAGATGCGCCGATCAATTAAAACCAAGGAGCCAAATCCAGCACACCTGGCTTTAACCAGGCTTCAGCAGGAGTATACCAAGAAATACCCTAGATCTACTGTTACCATTGTTACCCAGAATATTGATGATCTTCATGAAAAGGCAAAATCTGAGAACGTGATTCACATGCACGGTGAACTGAACAGCATCTGGTGTGAGCACTGTGATGCCAGATACAAATACTATGAGGATTCATCTACTGAAACCAAATGTAATCTCTGTGGAAGCAAAAAATTAAGACCTGATATTGTCTGGTTTGGAGAAATGCCTTACAGAATGAATGAGATTGAGAAGGCTTTATACGAATGCGATCTGTTCATGTCCATTGGTACATCTGGTGTAGTTTATCCTGCAGCCGGATTCTGTCAGCTTGCAAGAAGTGTCGGTGCAACCTGTGTTGAATTCAATCTGGAAAAATCAGCGGTAGGTTCAAGCTTTACATATGGCATTTACGGTAAGGCTTCTCAGACCTTACCTGAATTTGTAGAACAGCTGATAGAAAACGGAGAATATAAGAATTAGCACTTTCCCGAGGAAATGAAGGAATAACTTTTGGCTCTCACGGCATTGCCGTAAAGTTTTCTGTAGATTCTGAGAAGTATTTCGTCCTGCCTTTCTTTTGGCAGGGCTCTAAACTGGAAGAGTATCTGACTCCATAAAGAGAACTCCTCATTGTTTTTTGATCCCGCCTTATTCCAGGATAAATTCTCAGGTGCATTTAGTCTTGATGTTTGTGTTGTATTTTTAAACATCCCAGGCCCCCTCTTAATTATTCTTATACTTAGAGCTTAGACGCGAATTCTTATCTGTCAAAAACTGTTTTTTTAACACCCTAATATCTAAATAAATTTTTTTTGTTTTTTTTCTTAAAATCGGGTATAAACGCAGTTTTAATCCACTTCGATGTAGTTTCTTTTTGATTTTTTTTCTTCAAAACAGTTAACAAAATTCAGAAAATTTTTCTAATTGACTGATGTACAAATAAATTTGCGAGTCAAGATAGAAACGAGATAAAGATCAAGGTTTTTTGGTAAATTATGTGCGGTTACTGATATAATTGTAAGATTTGATAATTAGAATTTTTTGAGAAAGCTACATGTCTACAGATAAAATCAATTTGATGAATCTCTCTCCTGCTGAATTAGGCGAGTTCTTTGTTTCAATCGGAGAGAAGTCCTTCAGATCTCAGCAGATCCTTCGCTGGGTATATCAGTTCGGTGAAACTGATTTTGATAAGATGACAAATTTAAGAAAGGATCTGAGAGCTAAGCTTAAAGAGTCCTGTGTAATTACAGCTCCTGAAATTGTGAGCGAACAGGTTGCTTCAGACGGTACCACCAAGTGGGCTCTTGATCTCGGTGATGGTCAGCTGGTTGAGACTGTACTTATTCCTGAAGAGGACAGAAATACCCTTTGTATTTCCACTCAGGTTGGCTGTCCTGTTAAGTGCTCCTTCTGCAGAACCGGAGCTCAGGGCTTCAACAGAAATCTGACCGTAAATGAGATTATAGGTCAGGTTTTCCGTGCTTCCACCAGAGTAGGCTTTAGCAATAATCAGGAACAGAAGCCTATTTCAAATGTGGTGATGATGGGCATGGGCGAACCTCTTTTAAACCTTGCCAATGTTACCAAGGTCTGTGAGCTGCTTCTTTCAGACTATGCCTTTGCTCTTTCAAAAAGACGTGTTACCGTCTCAACCTCAGGTGTAGCTCCTGTTATAAACAAGATTGCCGGCAAGCTTGATGTGGCTCTGGCTTTATCTCTTCATGCTCCAAATGATGAGCTGAGAAATATTCTGGTTCCTTTAAATGAGAAGTATCCGATTGCAGAGGTTTTAGATTCCGTAAGAAATTACCTGGATAAATCAAACGCAAATTGCGGTCGTGTCACAATAGAATATGTCCTTTTAGATCATATAAATGATAGTATAGAGCAGGCTGAGGAACTTGTAAGATTACTGAGAACCATTCCTTGCAAGGTCAATCTGATTCCATTTAACGAGCACGAGAATTCTGAGTACAGAAAACCTTCAAACAGCAGAATCGACAGATTCTACAAGGTTTTATTTGATGCCGGATTTACCGTAATCAAGCGTACAACCCGCGGTGATGAAATCTCCGCTGCCTGCGGTCAGCTTGCAGGACAGGTAAAGGATAAGCTGGCAAAACAGAAAATTAATGCTAAAACCTGCTAGAAATTACTGATTTTTTTATGGCAGGTCTGTCATGATAAGGTTCAGATAATCTAGTGTTGTTATGATTGCCCATCCGGCATTTACAACTGAATATTTGCATAATTAGAAAACGGAGGAGTGCTCTGGTTTAATGAATTCATAATCAGGCACGGTTACTTGATGAGTCCAAAAAGATTAAAAGCTTCAAGATATAGACACGACAGAAACAGAAGTCAGGCTCATATCCTTAAGGAAAATGAACCTATGATGAATGGGGTTGAAGAACAAACCATTGAGGAAATAAAAGAATCAACAAGACTTGAACCTGAATTGGCTGATATCAGTTCAGATATTGACTCTTCCGGTCCAAAACTAGGTGACATCCTCCCAGAGCTAAAAAAAATGAACAAAGAAATTGAATCAAACAATAATCAGGAAAATGAAGTAGCTGAAGCTGCTTCAGAGTCAGTTCTGAATACTGAAAAGAATGAAGAACCTGTTGCAGAAAACAAGGCAGAATTACCTGAGGAAACTGTTCCTAAGGCTGAGACTGCTACAGAGTCCTTTGAAACTCCAAAGGATGAGAAGGAGCCTGAGAGTGTGGAAACACCTAAGGCAGAGACTTCCAACGCTGATGATCCTGACAGAGTTCCAGTATCTACAACCTATTCTGATGATGAGGTTCCAAACCGCCCTGGTGCTATTCTGATGCACGCAAGAGAAATTCTTGGTCTGTCTCAGCGAGAGGTTGCCCACAAGCTGAATCTTAGAGTTAATTCTGTAAGTGACATTGAGCACGACCGTCTGAATCAGCTGACTGCAGTTCAGTTCGCATCAGTTCACATTGCAAATTATGCAAAGCTGGTAAATATCAATCCAGAGCTTCTGGTGGATTTATATAAGCAGAATGTTAGAGCTAATGTTCAGCTTCAGGAAGAACAGAAGGCAAAGGCCGCAGCCGCAGGTGCAGGAAAGACAGATAAGAAGAAAAACCTTAAGGTTTCTCTGATGATCGCCGGCGCCGCAGTACTTGTTGTCGCAACTGCAGCCATTACCTCTTCACTGATGTCAAAGTCTGGCTCTAATACCTCAGGTGCTCTGGTTATTGAGGATACCGTTGAGGCTTCTGTTGATTCAGAGGGTACTCTTCTGATGGATACTGAGAACTCCAAGATGAAGACCAATGTAGTTGAGGAAGAACCTCTGACAGAGCCTGTTGATATGAATACTCTGATGGCTCAGGAACAGTCAAAGAACCTGAATACCGATGAGATTATCGATTCTAAGGCAGGAACTCAGACTACTGTTGAAAAGACCAATACCAACATTTCCCTGAAGGTAAAGGGAGAGGCCGCCAAGAAACTTCACGCTGCAAAGGTTGAACCTATTGATGAGAATGTAGTTCAGGAAGCAAGCAGCACTTTAAAGAGTGTCAACCTGAATTCAGCAGATACAGTCAAGACTGTTAAGGCTGAAGAGAATAAGCTTAAGGTTTCTAATGACAATGTTCTAACCTCAGCAAAGGTTAATGACACAGCTGCTGTTCTGACTGCACAGCCAAAGGCTGAGACTCCAAAAGTCGAGACTCCAAAGATAGAACCTGCTGAAAAGCCTGTTTCCAAGGCAACTCTGTCTGCAAATACCAGAGATGTTTCCTCTTCAGTTCGTCTGAATGGAAAGCGTGACCCATTTGAGTCAATGAATACCGCCACTATTAAAGTGACCGGAGATGTTGCCATTAAGGTTACCGGCAATGGAAAGCTGTTAAAGCAGGGTAATTTCTCAAGCGGTGATACTATTAAGGTTACCGGTATTCCTCCTCTTAAGATCAGTGTTTCAGATTCTTCAAAGGTAAGAATCTCCTATATGGGCACAACTGTTGCGGTTCCTGGTGCTCAGCAGGTAAGTTTTGCTCTTCCAACCCGTTAAAGAGGTAATGTTTTTTTAGTATGGAATGGAAAGCACAGCCAATAATCAGACGTAAAAGTCGTCAGATTAAAGTTGGAAACGTATTAGTGGGCGGAGATGCACCTATTTCCGTTCAGTCAATGACCTCAACTGATACCATGGATGTTGAGGCTACTGTTGCTCAGATTAAGGCGCTGGAGACAGCCGGTGCGGACATTGTTCGTGTAACTGTTCCAACTCTTGCTGCTACAGATGCTTTTGAGCAGATTGTTAAAGCTGTCGAGGCGCCAATTGTTTCTGATATTCATTTTGATTACAGAATTGCAATTGAGTGTGCCAAAAAAGGAGCTGCAGCATTAAGAATCAATCCTGGCAATATTGGCTCTCATGAGAAAATTGAGGCCGTGTGTCAGGCTGCAAAGGATCATGGCCTGCCTATCCGAGTAGGCGTGAATGCCGGTTCTTTGGATAAGGATCTTCTTGAAAAATATGGAGCTCCATGTCCTGATGCAATGGTGGATGCTGCCCTGAGAGCAGCTGAGACTCTTGATCAGCACAACTTTTCAGATTATGCCTTCTCAGTTAAGGCCTCTGAACTGAATTTATGTGTTGAAGCCTATGAAAAGCTAGCCGGTAAAACTGATGCTCCGCTGCATCTTGGTATTACTGAAGCCGGCGGCCTTACCGGTGGTACCGTCTTATCTTCAATCGGTATTTCATGGCTGCTAAAACAGGGTATTGGTGATACCATCCGTGTTTCTCTGGCTGCTGATCCTGTTGAGGAAATCAAGGTCGGCTGGGCCATTCTGAAGAGTATGCATCTGCGATCAAGAGGTGTTGATATCGTAGCCTGCCCAACCTGTGGCAGACGTGGTATTGATGTAGTAAACACCGTTGCCGCTCTTGAGAAAAGACTTTCTGATGTGAAGGGAACCTTAAAGATTGCCGTTATGGGCTGTGTTGTAAACGGTCCTGGTGAGGCACTTCATTCTGATATTGCTGTCTGCGGCGGACAGAAAGGCAGATCTCTTATTTATGAAGATGGTGTGCTGATGGGAAAAATCCCAAATGAGGAAGCAATAGATATTATTGAAAAGCGCGTTCGCGAACGATTAAAAAATAACTAAAGGAAAATAATAAAAAATGGCTGCAACAATTCAAGCTATTAGAGGCATGAATGATCTTCTACCTGAGGATACTTCCGTATGGCAGCAGGTAGAGAAAGTTCTTCGTTCAACCATGAATTCATATGGTTATGATGAAGTTCGTATGCCAATTGTTGAGAAGACAAATCTTTTCTGTCGAGCAATTGGTGAAGTAACAGATGTGGTTGAGAAGGAAATGTATTCCTTTGAAGACAGATCCGGAGACAATCTGTCCTTAAGACCTGAAGGTACTGCTGGCTGTGTCAGAGCCTGTCTTGAGCACAGTCTGATTTACAATCAGGAACAGCGCCTGTGGTACATGGGCCCAATGTTTAGACACGAGAGACCTCAGAAAGGCAGATACCGTCAGTTCCATCAGATGGGTGTTGAGGTTTTCGGTCTTAATGGTCCTGATATTGATGCAGAACTTATTTCTCTGACCTATTCTATCTGGAAGAAATTCGGAATTGAAAACGAGCTTGAGCTGCAGCTTAACTCCCTGGGATCAGCCGAAGAGCGCGCAGCCTACAGAGAGGAGCTGGTTAAGTTCCTTGAGGCTCATTATGATGATCTGGATGAGGATTGTCAGAGACGTACTCATACCAATCCATTAAGAGTTCTGGATACCAAAGATCCTAAGGTTATTGAGATTCTAAGGGATGCTCCTAAGCTTTCTGATTTCTTTGGTGAGGAAACCCGTGCTCATTTTGATTCTCTACGCAGAATGCTGGACAGCATGGGAATCAGGTATGTACTGAATGACAGACTGGTTAGAGGTCTTGATTATTACAATCTGACAGTATTTGAGTGGGTAACCACTGCTTTAGGTGCCCAGGGTACTGTATGCGGCGGCGGTCGTTATGATTCCTTAGTTGAGCAGCTTGGCGGAGCTCCAACCAGAGCTGTCGGTTTTGGTATCGGACTTGAAAGACTGATTCTGCTGCTGACAACCTTAGGCAAGATTCAGGCAAATCCTAATGTTGATGTTTACGTTGTGGGATCTGGCGAAAATTCTGAACTTAAGATGCTGGAAGTTTCTTCAATATTAAGAGAAAATCTTCCTTCATACAGAATCAGAAATCACTGCGGCGGTGGTAATTTCAAGAAACAGTTCAAGAAAGCTGATAAGTGTGGAGCCAAGGTGGCTGTTATTATTGGCGAAAATGAGATTGCAAATAATACTGTAACTGTAAAGGACATGTTAAATCAGGACGCTCCTCAGGTAGAATATCCTGTGTCAGAGGCAGCTGCAGCAATTAAAGAATTACTAAACAAATAAGGAATAAAAATGGACGTTTTAACAGATGATCATGAGAGAGAACAAGTTGTCAAAAAATGGTGGTCAGACAACTGGAAGTCTCTTGCTTTAGGTATTGTTATTGCTTTAGGTGGCATGATTGGCTACAGACAGTATCAGAATTATCAGCATGATGCTGCTGCAAAGAAAGCTTTTGAATTAAGCACAATTCAGACCAAGCTTTCTTTAAAACAGGAAAATGCAGTAGCTCAGGCTGAAAGCTTTATCAAGGAGCACGAGGATCTGTATGGTTCTCTTCTGTCTTTGGATCTTGCTGCCATGAATTCAGCTGCCGGTGAATATGAGAAGGCTCTGGACAATGCTGTTTTTGCAGTAAAGAACGGTGGAGAGCTGGTTGCTCCAAATGCCAAGTTTGTTCAGGCTCATGTTCTTGCTCAGATGAAAAAGTTTGATGAGGCTGTTTCTCTTCTGGAGAGTGTAGAAACTCAGGCCTATGCAGTAGAAAAATATGAAACTTTAGGTGATGTATACTACTCTAAGGGAGATATGGACAAGGCTCATGATGCCTATTTAAAGGCTCTTGAGGTTTGTGAGCAGAAAAAGATTGCAATAAATCCGCTTCTGCAGATGAAAGCTGATAACCTGATCCATGAGGGCGATACTCCTGCCTACAAGAGAGCTCAGGTATTAGCTGAGGAAATCTCAAAGTCAGCAGCTGAGATTAAAAAATAATAAAGGTAGTCGGAACAAATTTAAGGCGTCGATTTTATGATTAAGAATAAACTTTTAAAACTGTTTGCTGTGTCTGCTGTTGCTTTTGCAATTGCCGGATGCAGTTCAAACAAGGATTTATTTGCTCCTGTTGAATCTCCAGAGATTGATAATGCCTTTAAAGTGGATCATGTCTGGTCTGTAGGCACTCAGGGTACAGATAGATTCTTTTCACAGCTTGTCCCTTGTGTTTATGGACACTCAATGTATGTTGCAGGCCGTGAAGGAAAAGTTTATGCAATTGACGCTTCTTCAGGCAAGAAAATCTGGACAGTTGATCTGAGTGATGAGAAGGAGAACGAAAATAAACGCTCCTCTCGTCTGAATGGCGGTATGTCTGCCTCAGAGCAGTATGTTGCAGTCGGTTCAGAGAATGGTTACATTTATGTGCTGAACCGTCAGAACGGCAGTATTTACTTCAAACATTATCTGGGGGTGGAGGTCCTAACCAGACCTGCATTCTCCGCTGATGGATCTAAGCTTTTTGTGCTTGATGCAAAGGGAACCCTGAATGCCTTTGATCTGCTTAAGAAAGAAAAAATCTGGGTTTCAGGCGACAATAATGAAAATCTGCACCTGCGTTCACAGTCAAAACCTCTTGCTGTTGGAAACGAAATGGTGATTGTCGGAACCCCATCAGGAAGAGTTCTGATGATCAGTCAGCTCGATGGATTTGTTTTAAACCAGGTGGTAGTTGGTCAGAATAACGGCAGTTCTGATTTAGACAGAATGTCTGATGTTTCATCAACCCCACTGCTTTTAGGCAATGAAATGTATACAACCGCATATAATGCAGGTTTTGTAGAGTATTCATTTGCCAAGAACGCCATTACCGGAAGACTGGCTTATCATTCATCAAAAGATCTTGCCTATGACGACAATTTCTTTGTGATCACCGGTGATAACGGTCATATCTACTGTGTAAGACGTTCCGACAATGTTGAAGTCTGGTCTAATACGCAGTTAAGCTACAGAAATGTAACTGCCCCTACAATCTACGGCAATCTGGTGGTTGTCGGTGATCTTGAAGGCTATATTTACTTCCTGAACCTGAACAGCGGCAAGATTCTGACCAAGATTTCAGTTTCATCAGATCCGATTTATGTGGCACCTCTGGTTGTAGGTAACTCTCTGGTGGTTTACTCATCATCTGGTGATGTGGATGTATTCTGCTTTGATCCGCAGAATATTGTTATTGCTAAAAAGAATTATACTGACGCGGAAGCTGTTTCAGGAAATGCAGCTGCTCTGGTTGCAGCTCAGTCCATGAAACCACAGATTTCCGGTTCTGGTATAACAGAAGAGGCTCTTGAAAAGCGTAGAGCCGAAGCTCGTAAGATTGTTGCACAGATTGAATCTCAACAGCGCCGTATGGAGGCTGAGTACAGAGAATACCAGCGTCGTAAGGCAGAATATGAGAAACAAGTTAAAGAGTATGAGCGCAAGAAGCGTGAGGAGTTGTCTGGTTTCGGTCTAATGCCAGGTGCAGGTGTTAAGTCAGATTCAGACGTTGAGTTTGTTGAGGATGACTCTGAATAATACTGTTGTGAAACAGCATGATTCATTCTTGATGTGATTAGAGGGGCAGAGATGCCCCTTAAGTACTTGTAGTAAGCCAGCCTTACAAAGGAATGTTATGAAGGTAATTGCTTTAGTAGGATGCCCAAATGTGGGTAAATCTACTTTCTTTAATAGACTTACTAAGACCCGTGATGCTTTAGTTGCCGATTTTCCAGGTCTGACTCGTGACAGAAAATACGGAAGAGCATTATACGAAGGGCGTGAATTTGTAGTTATTGATACAGGTGGTATTGCTGAGGATGCAAAGAACCAGCCGGAAGAAGTAACTTCAAGAATGACCAACCAGGCACTATTAGCAATTGATGAGTGCGATCTGGTTTTATTTATGCTTGATGCAAGAGCAGGAATTCTCCCTGGAGATTACTCTGTTGCTGATTATATTCGCCGTTCAGGAAAGAAATGCGCCATCATTGCAAACAAGGTTGATGGTTTAGATCCTGAAACTGCCGGTGCTGAATTCTATGCACTTGGTTTAGGTGAGGTTTATCCTACTGCTGTGGCCCACGGTCGTGGTGTTGCCAATGTTCTTGAGGATGTGATTGCTCCTCTGCTGCGTGAGGAAGGTCCTCTTGACTGTGACTTAACTCCGGAAGAGCTTGAAGAACGTGAAAATCAGCGTCTTCAGGAAGAAGAGCAGATGTGGGAAGAGGGATATGATTTCCTTGAGAATGTCCCTGTGGATATGGTTGGTGGCGGCTTCGACTGGCACGAGCACAAGGAAAAATTCAGAGCCCGCATGAAAGGTGAGGATGTTGATTCTCCAACTGAGGACAGCAGAGATACTCCTTTTGCCGATCTGCCTATCAAGTTTGCAATTGTCGGTAAACCTAATGTTGGTAAATCCACTCTGACTAACCGTATTTTAGGTGAAGACCGTGTTATCGTGGCAGACCATCCAGGTACAACCCGTGACTCAATCTATATACCGCTTCAGCGTGGCGACAAGAAATATATCGTTATCGATACTGCAGGTGTAAGAAAGCGCAGAAAGGTTTCTGAGGCTATTGAAAAGTTCTCTATTGTTAAGACTCTTAAAGCTATCGAGGACTGTAATGTAGCCCTGCTGGTGATTGATGCAAGAGCTCATATCACTGATCAGGATCTGTCATTGCTGGGCTTTATTCTCGAGTCTGGAAGATCACTTGTTATCGCTGTAAACAAGTGGGACGGACTGGATATGTCCGTAAAGGATGAGATCAAGCTTGAACTAAATTCAAGACTTGGTTTCGTTGATTTTGCCCGTGTTCACTTTATCTCTGCTCTGCACGGAACAGGTGTAGGAAATCTCTTCGATTCTATTGATGAGGCCTATGAGGGTGCTACGACCCGTCACAGTGCATCTCTACTGAACAGAATTCTAAGAGCGGCAATTGAAGAGCATGAACCTCCTATTTCCGGTGGTAGAAGAATTAAGCTGAAGTTCGCTCATGCCGGTGGTTATAATCCTCCAAGAATTATTATTCATGGAAATAAGGTTTCAAAAGTTCCTGATGCCTATAAGCGTTACATTATCAACTGTTACCGCAAGTCTCTGAATATCATGGGCTCTCCTGTGATTATTGATTTCAAGGAAGGTGAGAACCCTTATGCAAATGAAAAGCCTGCACAGAAACGTCAGACTCAGTCTCAGATGAGAGCTGAACGCAGAAAGGCAGCTAATGAGCGTATGTGGGCAAGAGCTGAGGCTAAGCAGGATAAGGAAGAGCGTAAACTTATCGCTAAGGCAAAGAAGGAAGGTTCTGGCCTTGTACTGGCAAAACGTCCTCGCAAGAAGGCTGCGACCACCACTTCAAAAGCCAAGAAGTGATCATGGTAAGTCCCCTGATAAAGGGGGACTTTAAAAATTTTTCTGCTCTGAATAGTTTACAAGCACATTTCGGTTTTCTACCTTCAGCTTGTATGTATCTCTAATTTTCTGTTCTGTTAGGCTGCTGTCAGTTATAAGATCAATTGTAATCTTTGCCATAGTATCAAGATCAGGCACAACAGTTCCGATTATAACCTTTTCATCGACTGCTTTAATGGCAGCACTGTCACCTCCGATACCCACAATCGGAATAAATTTATCTGGTTCTCCCTTGTTGTATCCGAATTCCTGAATAGCTTTGAGCCCCCCCAAAGCCATGTCGTCATTGTTAGCAGCAATGGCCTCTATGTTTTCAAGTCCAAGTTTTTTGATCTGGATTCCCATGATTCTGTATGCTTCATCAAAATCCCAGTTCGCATAATTCTCTGTCATTGGGCTGAGAATATATCCATGCTGAATCAGTCCTGACATCAGGGAGGTTGTCCTGGTTATAGTGTCAGGATTACTTTTTTCTCCTCGCATAATAACTAAATCAAGGATTTTATTATGATTTTTATCAATATTCCCCTTTGATTTTATGTACTCATTCAGTATTTCGGCCTGCATCTGTCCTGCTAGTGCTTCATTTGGTCCGACAAACCAGGCCTTTGGGAAGGAAAGAAAAGATACCTGAGGTCTTATAAGAGAAAATACTAGAGGAATTCTATTTTTTTTGCTGAGATTGATGACATTCTGCGCTGAGGCGTTGTCATTGGTAATGATTATGGTGGAGTCACCGTAACTGAAATCATTATCAATCTGGAAACGCTGATTTAAGGAATTACTCTTGGCATCATGAGTCATGAAACTTATGTTTTTTTTCTCTGCCATATTTTTTTATTAGAACATCTGTCTTGGCAATAATTTCTGGTTTTAGGGAAATATAAAAACAGTTTGTTTCGTTCTGTGCATTTGATGCGAAAGGTAAAACTGCAGAAATAAATATTAGATTCCTTAACAGTGTGCTTATCTTCATAAAAGCTCCTAAAAACACGTTTCTCTTTGAAGTATAAGACAAATTTTTATAAAGGCATTTCTTCCTCTTTCCCCAAAAAAAATAAAAAAATTTAAAAAAAAATAAAAATTTTTGACTAAATAATATAACATTTTGAAATATAAAGAATAAATATGAAGATAAATACAAAAAATGTTTAAAGTATTTTTCAAAAAAACGGATTTTTTATGTTTTTTTTATATTTTGAATTTAAAAAACATTTGACACAATTCAAAAAAAGTCTATAATGCATTTCCGTTGTCACGAACGACAACGACAAATAAAACCAAGCGTTTTAAAAGTTCTTTAAA
>ONFP01000069.1 GCA_900317105.1 uncultured Succinatimonas sp.
TGAACTTTATCAGGGATTATATGATTGAAAGCTTTAAGGAAGGTCTATCTTCAAATGCAGAACTAACAGGATTCTGCTCTGAAAACGGGATTTCTCTAAACGCCTTTAAGGCCCTACTTTCACAGCAGGATTACAAAGCAGAACTATCCAAGAATTATGCCCAAAGCTTAGACTTCAACGCAACAATTACGGGTAAACTCAAGGAATACGCATCAGCCAATCTTGATACTCTGCGCAAGTTAAGCGGTATTGAAGTTCAAGACTCCCTGATATCCGCTACTTACAGCGTAGGAAATTATACAGATGCCATTTTACAGGAACTGTCTTCAGATAATCCAGATGGAACAAAGATTCTTGAACAGATGAAGTTAATTCAGGCAAAGTTAAAATCGCCTGAAATCAAGAACGATTCAGACTCATCAGAAGTTCTTAATACTGCTGTAAAAACTCTGTTAAATTCACTTTCTGAGGACGTAAAGCAGAAGGTTCTCTCAACGAATGGCCAGAAGATTCTTCTTACTCTGGGGGCTGAGATGAATAATATCTGCCAGAAAGATACCTCTCTCAATGCTGATTTAAAAGGAGAGTTATCCAGCCTTGCTGAGGTTACCTTATCCTTCTGCAAAGAGATGACTGCCGGTTTATCTGAGGACAAACGTGTTGATCCTGCCTCAATAAAAGTTGGTCAAATCAATAATGAGGTAAAAAACAATGCACTGCAAGAGGGAAAGTTAATTCCACGTCAAGCTACAGACGCTGAAATCTTCATTGCGCATCAGGCTGTTATGAAAAATCCTCAGTATGATATGACTCAAAAAGATCTTATTCTCAAAGTCATGAAAGCCACCAGGTGTGCAGATATCGCAGTTGTCACCACAATAATGCATGCAAGTGGCTCTGCATCTATCGATTCATATATTAAAACATTCAAAAACAATTCCTCGCAGGACAAACCTAATATGGTAACCGACCTGAGTAACCTGGCTAAATTTATGCTGAATGCCACAATGGCTGCAGAAGGGTATAACAAAGATGAAGTTATCAGTTTTGTTTTTGATGCAATTATCGGACTATGTACTCCTGAACAAAGAAAGAATATTTTCGACTGTCTGCAATCTTCATCAGCAAAAATGATGTTTGAAATTTTCAATACCCTAGACAAGAAAGAAAAAGAGAATCGCAAACTGACTTATGCCGGAAGTCTTGAAGCAAGAAAGAATGAGAATGATGGAATAAGTCTTCTGTTGAATAACATCAATAAATTATCAGATAAGCTGGCCGCTGATCTTAAGATTCAGAATCCTGGTCCGGTCTTTAATCCAAATGTTGTGCGTCATGCTTATGATCTTACCTACCAAAATCTGCTCGACGGTTATTTAGGACTAGCATTTCCATATGCATTTAGAGCATTTGATCAGGCACAGCTAGGCACAAAAATTGACCTCCCTGATGAAAAAAGGGAGGCCGTAAGGAATTTTATTTTCAAACTTAAGGTTCCTGTTGAAAATCTTAGGGAGTATGTTGAAAATAAGAATCCACAAAAAAAGAAAAACGATATTACTAACCTTGGAGCTTATGATGATGTCCAGGCTTTCGTATACAAACACACAAATGAAGACGGAGAAATTGAGGATGCTGTTTGGACTCCTAAGGAGTTTATGTGCCTTGCAGGTTCTAAGGTCAAGGAAATTTCTGACTTACTAGATATAACTGGCGGTAATCCAACTGCACAGCAATTATGGACTGTGCTTCATGGCGGACAGGCTCCTGAAGGATTAACCATGGATAACCTTATTGAGAAGTTGACTCTTACTCTCCATGATGAAATTAGAGCTATAGGACAGCTGCTTGGAAGAGATGAATATGTTCCTGATTATGTTCTGCCGCTGATAATTGATCAGGGATATTCAATAGATGGCTTTATTTCTAAGTTCTCTAAGGCAGATAAGGAAGATATTGTTTTTGAATTAAAAGACCAGAAAGGAACCAAGGGATTTTTCCCTGTAGAAGCTACAGGTGGACTTACCTATGAAAATGGTTCCCAAATATTTGGTTTTGGTCTTGATTTTGAAAGAGGAATTAATTCTCAGGGTGTAACATCAGATGATCTCATCAAGATATCTGTAGAGACTACTTCTGGGGAGAAGAAGGTGTTTTCACAGAAGGAGTGTATGAATTCAGGAAATAAAGATCAGACCTCCAGGCAGCATTATATGAAGAATATGGCCGAGCAGATCAAAGCCGGACTTGGAAATATTCCAAATAAGCAACTTGGAAGTGTTGGCTGGTGTACATGTCAGGCAGTGCTGGACTTACTAAAACTACTGCCTCTGTATTACAATCGTGTATCTTGTGGCAATGAACATACCGCGTTAGATTATTCAATAAAAAAGCTGGATAACGGTAATGTTCAGGTTAACATCAAGGAAAAGCCTGGTACAGCTTTCTTCACCTTCAATATGGTGCTTGAGGTATCTCCTGATGGAATAGTTAACTGCAAAGATGGCAGAATAACCTTTGCCTCTCAGGAAAAAATCAGTAATTACCTGAAGGAGCATCCTGGTACTGTTATCTAGACAATATTCTTATATTTTCTATCCTGGCCTGAAAAGGCCAGATAGCTATTCCTCTTTCCTGTTTTTGTCTGGAAAAATGAGGAATATGACGACTGCATTTAAGAGCTCCGACTATAGCACGGAGCTTTTTTTTGAAAAAAGGAATAAAAAAAAAACGTAACTTTTAAAAATACTTCGCAGAGATTGTGTCGCCCCGAAATGACAACAGTTTGGTGATCCTCAAAATATGTAAGACGCTCCCCACCAGTCCAACTTACTAAAGATGACATGGAATGTAGACTATTGAAGAAAGCAATTTCATTTGTAAGAGGATCAGACCAATCTGAAGAATACAATATATATCACATTTATAAACATTGTTTTAAAAATGTAGCTTCATAAATTAAATAATACACTATACTTAGTTATGAATTGCGGAAGCCTTATTTTATAAGTCGTTTTAACAGTTTAGGTCAGTTACATTTAAGTGAACTTAGGGAGTTTTTAATGAGTGGACCTTTTTTCTCTCATTCTGATGTTGAAGAAAACAATGAGACTGAAATTCAAACTCTTTTGCCTGATTTAGCAAATATAACCATCGTTTATCTCAAGGAGATTTTTAATGTCGCTCCTGGTGGTAAAAGCTGGGATGAAATTGAAAATGAGCTAGCAAAAGGAAAGGTGCTTAAGGATATTTATAATCTAACTGATGATTATATTGATGCCTCATATCAAGCGACAAAAGAGAAACTCGAAGAACATGACTTTGATGGGGCTAAAGAGCTTTTATTAAATCTTTGTCTTGTCAATCCAGGTGAACCAAAATATTGGGGTGGACTTGGAAAGTGCTTTGAAGGTTTAAATCAATATGAGGAAGCGGTTGAATGTTACAAAATGCTTACACTTGTAACCAAAGGAGCAGAACCGCTTCCATTCTTATGTATAGGTTTTTGTTATCTTAAACTCAACGATAAGATAAATGCTTTAGAGATTCTAGAAGAAGGAAAGAACATCTGTGATCCTTATGATCTTGAGCAGAGAACTATGCAAGAACAGTTCGATAATTTAATTTCAATTTGTAATCAATAAGTTTTTTATGGAGACTGCCAAATGTCAGATTTAATAAAAATAAATACAAATGATGGCGATATTCCTAAAATCAATGATATTGGGAAACTCGGTAGTAGTGTTCTCCTTGATGAGAAAAGCAATTCCTTACAAGAAATGCTAACCACTCAGGAAAATTTTGAAAAATTACATACAGATAGAAACCCATCAAGTACTATCAGTAAAGTTTTAAATTCAATTGGAAAAGGAATATTGAGTGCTGTAGGGGCTGTTGCCTATTCTACTACAGGTATTTTAACCAAGGTTGCAAATTCTATCGGTAATTCTTTTATAGGTCGTTTATTTAGTCATTCAGGGCACAGAAGTAATGCTGAGGCTTTTATTCAAGGTCAGAAAGCAAATAATGCAGCTGCACCTAAGGATAATACTGAAATTAATCAATTTGGGAAGACTAATAATAATATTTTTGAAATGCTTAAAGCTCATTCAGGTTTCGAAAGTATTCATCCTGAGGTGAAAGCTGATGCAAAAAATGAAGCCGATGCGGATTTTGATGGAATTGAAAAAGCAGATGATAACGAACTGACAGACACTAAAGAGATTTTCAGCAAGGATTTTGCTAAGAACGAAAACGTAGGCAAAAACGAAAATCCAGTTGACTCTAACATTAAAAATATTACTAAGCATAATGATGGTGACAATGATGTTAGTGACTTAAAATCATTGAATGGCGGTGCCTCCAATGAAAAAGAAGTTATCCTGAAAAAAGAAGAGAATAATGTCCAGTCAGATAAAAATATAAAAAATGGTGAAGGTAATTATCAGAAAGAAGAGAATCCTCCTAAGGTAAAGACTGATGCTGATAAGATGTCTGATGTAGCAGAGCGCCTTTCTAAAGTTTTTAATATGAAGGGTAACCCGCTATTAACTAAACTAAATAATGCAGTACAAGACTCAAAACAGGCCTTAAAAGATTTGTTGAATAATATTCATGATATTAATGCTCATCCAAATCCTGGAATAGTAAAATATGATGCTAACTGTTTTAGAGATGTAGCAATTAATTTTGTAGAGATATTCAAGGATTCTTATACCTCAGACGGTGATCATAGTGAAACAAATCCTGGAATTCATTCACCTCTTGAACTGGCAGAAGATGTTTATATTCTTAGAGGTGGTCTAAATTTATTAATTAAGAAACTTGAATCAGAAGCTAAAAATACAAATCCAGGGAGCGAGGAAAGGGTACATGCAGAACAACTTCTAAAAGATTTGACTGATCCTGAATCCATTAAGGGGTTATTATCAATGATCAATGATGAGATTGATTATTTGAAACAGGATCAAGAATCATGGATAGCTGGAGGTCAAAAAGAAATAGACGGAAATAGTGCATTTGTCGTGAAAAACTTCTTTTATTATTCAATTAACCAGTTAAACATTTTAAAGTTAGCACTGGAAACAGATGTAGATGTTTTAAAAATGAAGTAAAAGAAAAAGTTCTATATACTGCGGAAAATGAGTTTTTTCCGATAAACGGAGGTTATCTAAAAAACTTCTAGTGAATATCTTCTAATTAATCAAAAAAGGGCGTTTTCTCTTAAGATAAAAACCAACAATACTTAAGAAGGACACGCCCTTGTGTATTGTGGCTGATTTGTTATCTGAAAACAAGACAGGATCAAAAAACGCCCCGAAGGGCGCTTTATTTAACTTAAGCTAGAAACTAACCTAAGTATTAAGATTTTATACAGAAGCTATAAGCTTATGCATTTAAAGCAGCTTTAGCCTGCTCAGCAATAGCCTGGAAAGCAGCTTTGTCATTGATTGCAAGATCTGAAAGAACCTTACGATCAATTTCAATGTTAGCCTTCTTTAAGCCATTGATTAACTGGCTGTAGCTTAGATCGTGCTGACGAGCAGCAGCATTGATACGAACGATCCAAAGAGCACGGAACTGGCGCTTCTTCTGACGACGATCGCGATATGCATACTGACCAGCCTTGGTTACAGCCTGAACAGCAACACGGTAAGTACGGCTTCTTGCACCGTAATAACCCTTAGCAGCCTTTAAAACCTTCTTGTGACGAGCATGTGCGGTAACACCACGTTTTACTCTAGCCATTTGTCAAATCCTCCAACTTATGCGTATGGTAACTGACGTGCAATTGCGCGTAGGTTACAAGTCTTTACACAAACCATGTCGCGTAGCTGACGCTTACGCTTTGAGGTTTTCTTAGTTAGGATATGACGTAAGTTCTGGTGACGGCACTTGTAGTGACCACTACCAGTCTTCTTGAAGCGCTTTGCAACGCCTCTATCGGTCTTCATCTTGACCTTGACTTTTCCAGCCATTGTATACTCCGCATTATTGCATATATATAAACACGATACAGGAGCCTATTACTAGGACTTTGTAACCCTGTAACTATTTCTTTTTAGGGGCTAAAACCATAGTAGCCTGTCTGCCTTCAACTCGTGATGCAGACTCTACACTAGCAATGCCTCTGTCTTCGCATAGATCTTTCTCTACACGTTTGAGAACATCTAAACCTAAGGACTGATGAGCCATTTCGCGACCGCGATAGAGCAGAGTTACCTTAGCCTTATTGCCCTCTTCTAGGAAGCGAATTAGGTTGCGTAGTTTAACCTGATAATCCGCTTCATCTGTTCCAGGACGGAATTTAATTTCCTTAACCTGAACAACCTTTTGTTTCTTACTCTTCTGATCTTTACTCTTCTGATAAAGATACTTGCCATACTCGATGAGTTTGCACACAGGAGGTTCAGCATTAGGACTAATCTCAACAAGATCAATACCCTTTTCCTGAGCCATCTTCAATGCATCGGCTGTAGGCATAACACCTAACAGCTCATTGTCAGCATCTAAAACACGCACTTCACGACATCTAATGTCACTGTTAATCCGGTTCTTCTGTAAAGTCTTACCGGTTTTTCTGTTGTTGTTTATAGCAAGTACTCCTAAATAAGTTTAAGACCATGACTAAGAAACGAATTTCTTAATCAGCTTGAGCAGCTTTTCTAGATTTTTCAATCTCTACATCTGCATCAGGCATATTTTTGCGCTGTATGATATCTGATTTTACAAGATTGATCAAGTCCTCTATTGACATAGAACCTAAATCTGCACCTTTTCTGGTACGTACAGCAACTTTCCCCTGCTCTGCTTCTCTTGCACCGCAGACTACAAGGTAAGGAACATGCATTAGGGTATGTTCACGGATCTTAAAGCCAATCTTATCATTACGTAAATCAGACTTAGCTCTTAAACCAGCCTCATCCAGCTTTCTTACAACCTCTTTTGCGTAATCAGCCTGATCATCTGTAATTGACATTACAACAGCCTGACATGGGGATAGCCAGGTTGGGAATGAACCAGCGTATTCCTCTGTTAGAATACCGATGAAACGCTCTAGAGAACCAAGCATAGCTCTGTGAATCATAACAGGTACGTGTTCCTGATTATCCTCACCGATATATGCAGCTCCTAGTCTTGCTGGCAAAGAGAAATCAAGCTGAACAGTACCGCACTGCCATGCTCTGTCTAGAGAATCATGCAGAGTGAACTCAATCTTAGGGCCATAGAATGCACCTTCACCAGGCTGTAATTCATACTCAAGGTGATTTGCTTCCAATGCCTTAATCAGATCGTTTTCTGCGCGATCCCAGATCTCATCAGAACCGATACGTTTCTCTGGACGAGTTGACAGCTTAATATCAACATTGTGGAAATTAAATACATCATATACTTCGTATACCATACGAATACAGTCTGAAACTACATCAAGAATCTGACTGTCTGTACAGAATATATGAGCATCATCCTGTTCAAAACCTCTTACACGCAGTAGACCATGTAAAGATCCTGAAGGCTCATTACGGTGATCCTTACCAAACTCAGCCATTCTGATTGGAAGATCACGATAAGAACGTGTACGTGAATTAAAGATCTGAATTGCACCTGGGCAGTTCATTGGCTTAATTGCGTAATCTCTGTTCTCTGACTTGGTGGTAAACATGTTCTCTGCATATTTATCCCAGTGACCAGAACGCTCCCACAGAACACGATCCATAATCTGTGGGGTATTAACTTCAATGTACTGATACTTATGCAGCATCTCTCTCATGAAGTTTTCAACAATACGGTAGATAGTCCAGCCATCATTGTGCCAGAATACCAAACCAGGAGCTTCCTGCTGGAAGTGGAACAGATCAAGTTTCTTGCCTAATACACGATGGTCACGCTTTGCAGCCTCTTCACGTCGCTGAATGTATAGCTTTAATTCATCTTTTGAAGCAAATGCACAGCCGTAGATACGCTGCAGCATCTTGTTCTTGGAATCACCACGCCAGTAAGCACCTGCAAAGTGTGTTAACTTGAAGTGCTGACAGAATCCCATGTGAGGAACATGAGGACCACGGCACATATCAATATATTCATTGTGATGATATAAACCAATAGACTTATCTGACTTGTCTATATTCTCTTCAAGAATCAGTTTCTTATATGGCTCATTACGAGACTCAAAGGTATCATAGGCTTTCTGCCAGTCTACAACTTCCTTGATAACCTGATAATCTGTCTTTGCAAGCTCGTGCATTCTTGCATCTAAAGCTTCAAGATCCTCAGCAGTCAGCTTATGGTCAATATCAACATCATAGTAGAAACCGTTGTCAATAACAGGACCAATTGCCATCTGAGTGTTAGGCCACAGCTGTTTGATGGCGTGACCTAAAAGGTGTGCGCATGAATGACGAATGATTTCAATACCCTCTTTATCCTTTGGAGTAATAATTGAAACAGTAGCGTCATTTTCAATTAAATCACATGCATCATGTAACTCACCGTCAATCTTTCCTGCAACACAGTTACGTGCTAAACCAGGGCCGATACTTGATGCTAATTCGTAAATTGAGATTGGCTTATCAAACTCTTTGATATCGCCGTTAGGAAGTGTAATTTTTGGCATTTTCTAAACCTCGATGCATACCCTGCATCTCTAGGCTCCATATAATTAAAGAAAGAAATTGTCCCCTATGACTATCCTTGCACCACTCGACAAGGCCTTGCATAGAGCAACGAACAGTGAGAGATTATACTCTTATTTTCGATTTATATCGCATTTAAAAAATATTATTAACGAACTACTTGATTAGTTTGAATTTATTGCTATAATGTGAACACTTTTTGCGTCGTTAGCTCAGCTTGGTTAGAGCATCACCTTGACATGGTGGGGGTCGGTGGTTCGAGTCCACTACGACGCACCATCTAAGAAGGCAACCTGTTGGTTGCTTTTTTTATTCCATTTCAACTTATCTCCTTTCAATTACCATAATAAACAACAGATTTTTCAGTAGTACCCGTAACATGCCGATATAAAACAATTGTCGAATTCGTCAATTTCCTTTTATCGGACACTTACGACTACACATCAAATACAGCGAAAGGCCGTTCTATTAGATGGACAAAACATACATGGAGTCACAGAATGACTCAAAAATGAATAAGGAAATAAGAAAAAGCCATTTGATGAGTTCTTTAAAGCTTTGTCCTTGATGGGGATTCAGAGGATGAATGTGAATATACAATAGAATATTCATAGTGAATTAACGTCCTCTAAAAATATAATTTCATCAAGAAAATTTAGAGGACACCGTAACTCTTAATCAGATAAGTACTATTTAATGGTAACTGCTGGAACAGTTTTAAACTCCCCCATTTTGGTTTTATATTTGAGTGTGCCTATTCTCTTGGCACATTTGCCTTTTGGAATTTTTACATTTTCATTATCATAATGAGGAGTTGGATGTTCTTCGAGATTTACAAGAAGAACAGTTGTATCCATCATAAGTCCCCTATTATCTTTTTCTTGGAAATCTGCTAAAGCATATTCAGGAGATAAAACCTGAAATATCCTCAGATCTTTTTTTGTCACACAAGTTTCTTCCGTTCCTTCAGACAGTTTGGTGATACTATAATTTTCTTCCTCTTCTCTATGCTCTCGCTGATCTAATGCCTGATAAATCAGAAACATTAGAAACATTCCACTTATAAAAATGATTACTTCTTTCATAAAGGACTCTCTTCTTGCAGATTTTAGCAATAGTCGATAACAAAACTATGCTCTCTTATTTCACTTGTTATCAGTACTTATAAGTTTCTTGCCAAGTGCACAAGAAAGTCTTTCTCCTAATCTCTCTTTTAATATAGTTGATAATTCATCTACGAACCATTCCGGTCTTTCAATATGATCTGACAATAGTAATAAACATAACGACGTTGCATTAGATTTAGGGACTTTTTTTTCATTTATCAGTCTATATCCTAATTTTCTTTCTACATCTATAATTGCTGCGGCAAAATCAGAATACTTTCCTCCGATTAGCTCCATAGCGGAAAATATATGATTTGAAAGTTTTTTCATATTAATTTTTGCCAGATTATTATCATTTTTCCACTGTGTTGGATTATTACTAGTAAAAAATGGATCTATAGAATCTCTTGCAGTTTCAACATCTTTATCGAGAGCCTTTGGGTCATCAATGAACGATTCAATACTGAATCTGTTTAATCTTTCTAATGCGCTTTTATAATCTTCATCAGTCCATCCAGAAGGTAATTCTATAATTCTGTCCAACCTTTCTCTAATCTGAAGTGGAGGGGTAGAAATTGAGTCTCTATACATTGTTAATTGCCAATTTTTAAAAATTTCATTTGCAAATTTTTTTAAATCTTCCTTTTTTCTAAAACGTTCTTGTTTTTCACTATTTGATAAAGCCATAATTCTCTCCATATAAACTAGAATTTAATTA
>ONFP01000140.1 GCA_900317105.1 uncultured Succinatimonas sp.
CTTGGAGCACCACCACAGTGCACCTGTCAAAGAAAAACACAGACCATGTTCTATCAAAAAATGGCTGTGTAATTCAATTCCATGCATTGCACACGATATCGTGCTTTCTTTGTATCCAAGTTTCAGAAAAGTCATGCGAACCTCATCTCTGAGAGCATAGAACTCATCAGCTGACAGGTAGCCATCTGGATAACTTGATAAATCCATGTTATTAAGAAGGTGCATTTTGGGAAAATTAGTTAAGAAAGCAGCAAGTAAACATTCTTTGATGATGTTGTTTTGGGAGAGAAAAGTAAAAAAAGCTGAGAAATGATAACATGCCGTACTGGCAACCATGCATTTTCTGAATTCTCTAACATGCGATGGGATAAGCTCACTGAAAGATCTTATGCCATAGTGTCTGACAAGGATTCTTACAGCAACTAATGCTTGTACAATTCTGGTTTTGTGAGTCGTTATCGAAGAGTAGATCCCTCCTTCTTTCTGTACATCACAGTATTTTGTAATAACATCCAATACCCATTCAGGAATAGGTAGTCGACTCGGTGCTTTCTCAGTTAAATCCAGGAAGTCATTAGCTGCAGTAATTCCGCCGAAGCGCCTTTCAATTTCAGTAAATTGTTCTGCAGGTTCTCCAGACAAAAACAGATTTCGGTATATACTTGTTGGTAATTCTCCTAAGGCTGCCAACCACAGAACAATCCGTTTCAGAACACGGACATCATTGCGATATTTATTATGACAATTATTTAGGAAATTTTTAACAATCTCCTCTGATACTTTTGAGATTTCGTTACACCCGTTTGACGCAGCATATTCTACAAGGCCAAGGAATACTGACCTTGCGAGTGCATTTGTTTTTCGACAGCCAAGCTTTGTACGACCAAGATAACAAGCAATGTGTCTTTCTGCCCACGCCGGACATTTGTATTTAGAGCTCTTTATAACGATATCTTTCGAAACATGATAAAGGCTGGCATTTATGCCACAAGCAGAATTTGGTGGTAATATTTCAATAATCATAAATAATCTCCATATTAGAAAAATCCTTGCAATTTCAGTATAGAGAAGTATTTATGAAACAGAAAACACGAGAAATGAAAGTAGTTGTTTGGCTTTTAAAAGCCATTATGCGACATAATCTCGTGTTTTCTAAAATGTGGTGTTTGTTTTGAAATACGAGATCTCGTATTTCAAAACTTTGCAGATACTTCTTTTACGATTAAAAGTGATTACGCTGATTTCATCTTATGTTTAGAAAGAGTTATTGTTGAGTGACTTTGATATCTTATTATTTTCTCACAAGTTTATTTATTTTTTCTTAACATAATATTATTTACTTTTCAAATCAATTAATTATTTTCAGTTTTATTCTCTTTTATTGCTTTTTCAGTTGAACCAATCAATGCTTTTCTTAGATAAGTAATTGTCACCTGCAAAAAAAGGAGAAAAAAGTTATGGATATAGCTGAACTAAAAAAAATAATTGATAAAACAACTGTCATTGATTCATTATCAGTGTATTCATTAAATTGCTATCGAACCTATTGGAGAAAGCTTTATGAATGGCTTACTGCTAATAATATATACAATTTTGGTGAAACAGAAATTCATAAATATCTTGAAGAAACGATTTATAAAACTGAATATTCTTATGCTGAGTTATCAAGAAAACAAAAGACTATAGCTTTATCCTGCAACGCATTAATAAACTATATAAATACAGGAAAAATAGGACGTAAGAGTTTTATCCAACTAGTTGATTTTGATGCTCAAAATATAGGGAATGAAGTAAAATATTATAAAGAATTTCTTCAATCTGTTTCCTTTAGAATTAAACCTCAATCTACTCGTATATATAAATATGCATTGAGTATTTTGTACAGATATTGCTTAAATCACACATTATCTCTCTCCGAACTGAATTATTTTCATTTATCTAGATTATTTGACGGTTCTAATCTCAGCCATAAAACTATCTACAATTTAAAACTATATATAAAAATTTTTCTACAGTGGCTTTTTTTCAACTCTTATACAACACAAGATTTATCAATATTTATTCCACGAGAAAAATATATAAAAGAAGAAAGACTTCCGACAACTTTCACAGATAACGAAGTTAAAGCAATTCTGAAATGTATCGACCGAGGAACCGCTTTAGGCAGGAGGGATTTTGCGATTTTACTTTGTATTGCAGCTTATGGCTGGAGGATCAGCGATATTGCTCAATTAAAACTTGAGTATATCAACTGGCGAAATCAGACCATTTCTTTTAATCAGGTAAAAACAGGAGAACCAATCCATACTAAGCTTGAACCATTAGTATTCAACGCTATAGTTGATTATATTCAGCACGGCAGGCCTAATGATCAAGAGTATGACAAACTTAATAGTGGCGAGCTATTCCTTTTGCTATCTGAAGGAAATATTGGAAAACCATTACGTCCGCATACAGTTGAAAATATTTTCTATAAATATATACGTAGAGCCGGGATCTCTAATTTATCAAATCGCAGGCATGGCTGTCATGCCTTAAGATTTTCCCTAGCAACCAGGATGATTGAAAACGGTGCAGATATTAGAGATGTTAAGGTGGTGCTTGGACATAAGGATAAATCCATAACTTTTAATTACGTAAAATTGGATATTTCTAGACTTAAGCAATGTAATCTGCCGATGGTACCTTGTATTTCTCCATTTTATAGCGATTTAAAGAAGGTAAATTAACATGGAAAACATCGCCCACTATCTTGAAAAATTCTCATCTGTATTGTCACCAGAAATACTTGAATATCTAAAAATAAGGGAAAAATCCGGATATACGATTAGAACTCTTATATTCAAATTACTTGCGTTAGATAGATTCTGTAATGAGCGACAGCTGAAAGAAAAAATCTTTACCCGTGAGGATGCAGAAGCATACAGACTGTTACGTAATCATGAAGCATTGTCTACCAGATATAATAGATGTTGAGAATCAATTTCTGATCCGTCAAATTATCAATTAGAGATCCGATCTTACTGTTTTGCAAAAAGTACCTTTTTTGTAAAAAAATCCTTAAAGAAATTTCAATTAATTTGAATCGTACAGTTGAAGTGTACACTTTGGGAATTTGCTCAAAAGTGTACGATTGAACTATACTTTTTGTACGATTAAAGTGTATTTCAGCTCACACTTTTTTTACTGTTTGTTAATTATCTTATTTAACGCAGTAATCTGTTCTTTCAAAGTTTGAACCTGATCTTTTAGAATTTTATTCTGTTCTTTAAGCTCCTGATTTTCTGTCTTTAACTTCAGTTCCTGAAGCTCGAAATTATGCGCTTTCAGCTGGTATTTTTCTTCGATTAAATCCATATGTTCTGCAGTCTTTTGTAAATCTGCAAAGCGTTTCTTCATTGTTTCATATTCGGTTAAAACAACCTCTTCAGCGCGGTGTTTGCAGATTTCATAAAGAGATGTAATTATGGCTGTACTCTGCTCATTAATTAAGTCTTCAAGCTCAGGCACTGGAGTTGGCTTAGAAACTTGTATACTGTGCTTCTGGAGCCTCCTGTTAGGTTAAGGACATTGGTTGGATTAACCTCTTTACCTTCCTTTTCCAGTTGATTGACTGCATCTCGTACACTCTCGTAAGTAGCTTTAGCTTTTACCGGCATAGCGTGCTCCTTATCACAAAAATATCAAAAAACTCAATTATTTTTAAATTGAATCATACGTACATATGTATCATTCAACCTTAAGTGTACTCTTCAGATACAGAAATGCAAAAAAAATCCTGAGAATTCAATAAAATTCATCAGGATTTTTACTGTACAGTTAGCAAAAAATCAAGTGTACAACTGTACAGTTAAAATGGAACAGAATCGTTCAAAGTATCCTTGCGTCGCAGTGAGATATTTTCCCGCAGTGTTTTACTGATCAAACACCTTAGACTTCTGTCCATCGGTAAATTCTGTTCAAGGAGCATTGCTATAATCTGTTTTAGCTCATCAATCTGCTCTAATAACAGTTGGTTTTCCTGCGACTGTAACTTAAGGCTCTGCTCCAGTTGACCGTTTTCCTCTTTAAGTGATTCATAATAATTACCCAGCATTTCATAGTCGCTGGAGAGCTGCTCATATTGCTCTTTAAGCTTTTTACTGTTCATCGGCCTTTCTCCTCCTTGAACCTGAGCCTAAAACCATAGTTATTGAATTAGCCTCAATTCTTTCTGCTACTGCCTCTCCAACCGCAGAAATGCCCATTTCTTCTACCCAGCGCTTGGCATCTTTCTGAGAGGTAACCAGCGTAGAATGTTTTCCACTGCGGTCGTTCATAATATCAAAGAGAGACTGTGTGTCTTCAACCGTTGGTGGAGTCAGGCAGAAATCATCCAGCACCAGTAAGCGCTGGTTCTGCAACCTCTTACGTGCCTGAGTATAGACTCTGGCGCCTTGAGCTCTAAGCTCAGTGAATCGTGCAGCTAAATCACGGGCATTGGAGAATAGAACACTGTATCCCTTACGTGTTGCTTCTCTGGCAATAGCAGAACTAATAAAGGTCTTACCGCTGCCGGAACTTCCTAATATACAGACATTGTGTCCGGTTTCTATCCAGGATAAGGTTCTAAGTCTTGCCATGAGCTTACTGAATTTCTGACCTCGATTTTCATCATAGGCAATATCTGAAAGCTCAGACAGTACAGGTATTTTTGACATGCGCAGTAACATAATCTGTCGCTGCTTGCTTCTGCCGTCTATTTCTGCTGTAAGTAAAGATAACAGAGCATCATCCAGGGTTATGCTGGCTAAAAGCTTTTGATCTTCCTGTAATGACTGATAGGCAGAGACTGCATATTTTAGCTTCAAATCTTTTAACAGTTCTTCAATCTGAGTGCTCATTATTACTGCTCCTTCTCTTGTGGATTAACTAGATCGTGATCATTGGTGTTAGATGGATCACTACAATTTGATCTGTTCGGATCACTGCAATTTGAAGTGATCTCTGCTGAAGCCCCTTTTGTCTTTGGATAGTTAAGAAATACCATGCCTCGTTCATTCTTATGGGGATTCTCTTTTGTCTCTTTATCCCAGCAGAGATTTATATCTTCACCATAAAGTTTTGCTTCAACCTTCTCAAAGAGGTAGTTGAACCGATAAACAGGATCTAATCTTGAGCTGGAACTCTTGTCTGGATATACACGCCATAACTCCTTAAGCTTGCTTACTCCTCTGTATTCAGGCTGCTCCTTAAGAAATTTTTCAAAAAGAGGATAGTCCTCAGGAAGTTCATGAGGCAAACTCAAAAGTTTTACAGCTCTCCTTAATTTATCGATATTGATTGTCCCTCCAAGGATGGACTTCACTTTTTTCAGTGTTTCAGGACCGATAGCCTGTGCCCATTCATAAAGCATGGGTAAAGGAGTTTCCTTTAGGACTTCAATAAAAAGCTGCTGAGGAGGATTGTATCCTTTGCAGGTTGATGTACCGGGAATATTATCCTGACGCTTATAGGTACACAATGGTCGGCCGTCTTCGTAAAAAATCAGCTGCTGAGGCTTTATTTCCAGTTGAACCTTGCATCCTATAAGGTTGGCAGGTAAACAGTAATCATGGCCGTTAATTTCGAATCTTGAGGTTGCAGGAACCGTTCTGTTTTCGATTTCTGAGAGATGAAGGTCCCAGTTTGCAACAGGATGGAGTTTGTTTCGTTCATCCTCCTCAAAAATTACTCTTCGGCTTGAGTTAAGACCACGAACCTTATGATTGTTGATTAAATCAAGGTTACGAATAAGCCAGTCATTCATTTCCTTAATGTTTTCAAAAGACTGACCGTCACGCTCTCTTTTCTTCATTCTTGCAATAAGGGTATGAGTCGCAATTTTAACTGCAGCCTCAGCATGGCCCTTAAGCCAGCCACTGCGAACCGGCATTGAGGATAATGAGCAGCCAAGGAAGTTAGCAAGCATTCTGTAGGTTGCGGTAAATTCACCTCCATATTTACCGCAATAGGATACTGCAGCTTTGAAGTTGTCTATGCGGAGCGACTCAGTTGTTCCTCCAAAGTATTTAAAGCCATTGACGATTGCCTGTGCAGAATCAGGAGCGCTTTGTGAAGGAATTGCCTCGATGTAGGTAAGTCTGGAATATGCCAGTACCAGAACAGCAAACTGAGCTCTGGTACCATCCTTACAGCGCATGGTGACACCGGTAAAGTCGAATTCAGCTATGGCTCCAGGCACTTCCTTTCGTCTGAAGGTTGGAACTATATTGGATTTTTCATAGGCTCTCCATAAGCGACAAAAGTTAGATAGAGAATACAGGGTGAGATTTTCCTTTCTGCATTTCTCCCTGTTTTCCTCGGAGCAGTAAACATCCTCGTATATAACTTTTCGCTGCAGTTCCAACTTACGGTTGGTTGAGCCTCCGCTGTGAGCACAGCTGCGCATGTATTCCCTGGACATTACCCCAAAATCAGGCACCAGGTAGGTTACGTTGCCACGAATGCCCTTAATAATAAATTTTCTGGAGTTAACTCTATCCTTTGAGAAATACTTTTCAATGAGTTCTGATGGCGTCATAGAAAGAACCTGTTCTTCGGTTAGTTTGAGTTCTGTAATTTTCTTTTTTAGTCTGACAGCAGCACCGTGACTCATCTGTAAATCAATATTCTGCTCTCCGGCAAAAGATGAATGAATACAGAGAAATTTAACTCTTCTATAAAAAAGGTTGTGGTCGGGAATAACGGGTTTAGTTTTAAACCTTTGTCTATCTGTCATAAATCACCTCTCTAAAAAAGTGAAGTAAGGTGAATATTAACAGATTGAATATCTGTACATTTTTTAGTACGAGTACGTATGTATTACAGAAAAAATAATGAGCACTGAATCAAAAAAATATGTGGCTAGAAGAGTGTTTGGGATTTTGCAAAAAGAGGTGGTTTTGCAAGAGAAAGGATTAGGATCTCGGATTGATAATTAAT
>ONFP01000065.1 GCA_900317105.1 uncultured Succinatimonas sp.
ATTGATACTCTTGATGTCAACAAGCTCTCAAAATACGCATACCTTTTAAGAGCTAATCACATGGTTATGCCTTCATACGGTCCTAAGACCTCAAAGGAGGTTAAGAAGAGAATAAAGGACTGGCACAGTTTTATTGCCGATGCGGCTGAAACCAACCTGCTGCCAGAAGAGCTTATCAAGGCTGTTATTGAAGTTGAATCAGGAGCTGTGGTAACCGCTGTATCCCAGTGTGGAGCTCAGGGTCTGATGCAGCTGATGCCTAAGACTCAGAGTGAGCTTGGAGTAAAAGATCCTTTCGATCCAAACGAGAACATCAGTGCCGGAACCCGATACCTCGCACAGCTGCTCAACATGTATGACGGAGATCTCTCCCTTGCACTTGCAGCCTATAACGCTGGTATGGGAAACGTCAACAAATACGGAGGAATACCTCCGTTTGAAGAAACACAGAACTTTGTAAAGAAAGTTACAGCCATATATCACAGGCTGCAGAAAGAGAACGCCAATTAAGCCTTAAGACACAATACTTATAAGTTTAGAGATGGTTTCATCAAAGGAGGTGGTCTCACCTAAGCCCTGTTTTAGGAAAGCGTTGATCTCGCCAATCTTATGCAGAGCATAGTCTGCCTCAGGATCAGAACCTTCCTTGTATTCACCCAGCTGAACCAGAAGCTCAATTTCCTGATACTTAGCCATAATGTTACGCAGTTTGCCGGCTGCTTCCTTATGCTCTTTGGTAACAATCGCATTCATAACACGACTTACAGAAGCCATCACGTCAATAGCAGGATAAAAGTTCTTTGAGGCCAGCTTTCTTGAGAGAATAATGTGACCGTCCAGAATAGATCTGGTTTCGTCGGCGATAGGTTCAGTCATATCATCACCTTCTACCAGAACAGTATAAAGAGCAGTAATTGATCCCTTATCAGAATTACCGGCACGCTCCATAAGTTTAGGAAGAGTTGAGAATACTGATGGAGGGAAACCTCTACGGGTAGGAGGTTCACCTGCTGCCAGACCAATTTCACGCTGAGCACGACCAAAACGGGTTACAGAGTCCATCATCAGAAGCACACTTTTTCCCTGATCTCTGAAATATTCAGCTACTGAAGTTGCAGTATAGGCAGCCTTTAAACGCTCCATAGATGATCTGTCAGAAGTTGAAATAACCAGAACAGTCTTTTTTAGACCCTCAGGACCTAAATCATGTTCAATGAATTCTCTAACTTCTCTACCACGCTCACCGATAAGTGCAAGAACACAGACTTCGGCACTGCAGCCTTTAATAATCTGGGATAACAGAGTTGACTTACCACCACCGGCAGCAGCAAAAATACCCATACGCTGACCTTCACCGCAGGTAAGCATTGCATCTAAAACTCTAAGACCAAGACTAATAGGTTTACAGATTAGCTTTCTGGTCATAGCGGCAGGAGGATCTGCATACACAGGATAGAAATGATGAGTGTTGAGAGGACCCTTGCCATCGGCAGGATCACCAACACCATTGATAACTCTTCCGAGAAGCTCAGGACCAACCGGAACCGACAGCACATGTCCAGTTGGAATAACTTCGGTGTGAAATGAAATACCTTCAAGATCACCTAAAGGTGTTAAAAGGGCTGTGTTTTTTGAAAAGCCAACAACCTCTGCACGCAGTTCACCCGCCTGACCAGGAGTTCTCAAAAGACAGAGCTCTCCGACCTTAACTTCAGGAACAACAGCGTGAATAATCGTGCCCACAACCTCTTCTACTTTACCTCGAATCTCGACGGTTGCGGCAGACTGAACAGCTTCTTCTAATATCTGACCTATATATTCAAGGGCCATTTACTTCCTCTTGATATGATTTTCTAAACTGCGCTGCAGAATCTTAAGCTGTGAGTTAAGGCTTGCCTCAACCACACCCTGCTCTGTTTCTAAAAGACAGTCACCTACCTTAAGATTAGGATCTGCAACCATATTTATATAGCCGGTAGGATTATCTCGTCCAACAAGATAGTTCTGAAGAGTCTCTTTTAAAACACGCTCATCCTGAGAAGAAACACGCATCAGAATACTTTTACTGCCTCTAACCGCATTTAATCCCTGATGAACAACTCGGGTTACCAGCTCGTCATGATCGAAGGATCCTATAATCTTGCTGACAGCATCCATAACCACACCAACAAGCTGTTTTTCCAGACCTTCAATGGAGTCAACCTGCCCCATAACCATATCCATCAGCTTTTCGGTATATACGGATTTACCTTCATCAACACCTACAGCATAACCTTCATCGTAACGTTTCTTATAAACTGCCTTTGCCTGCTCTCCAGCCTCAGCCGCAGCTGCCTTTACCTTATCAACCAGCTCATTTGCATTGGATAGCAGAGAATACTCCGCAGCCTTGATCACCTTAGAGCCCGGTCTTACATTCCATAATTTGGTATCTTTTAATTGAAAATATTCTGACATGAGCTATCGATCTCCAGACAGAGAATTTTTACTGTACAGTCAAAGATTAGTTTTTCATCACTGTCTGATAAATCCAGACTAACGGATGATTCTGGCTTATAACTTATTTTTTCGATACATTCTGCTGAAGCCTTCTTTAGTATATTTGACAAAACTGCATCACCAGATTCTTTGACAGCCTGTTCGCTTGAAGAAAAAGCCGAAACGATTCTGTTTTTCAGATATGCAGGGATGTAAAGACTACCGCGTCTAAATCCGAATGCATAAATCTCTTCACCTAGATACTCTCTGTATGCTGTAACCTGTTCTTTTTTGATTTCTGAAATCAGAATCTGAGAACAGATACTTGCACATAGAAGTTTTCTAAGAAGTTCAAGCTGTTCCCCTGAACAGAAACAGAATCTGTTGGCAGGAGATTCAAAATCAAAATAGCCCTCGCTTATTTTCGAGAGCTTTCTTATAAGTCCGTGATTATCAAGAAAACGCTGGGCACTGCTGCTGTTCATAATTTCATCAGGCAGTACCACTTTCTCATCAAGATGGTTATACTCAAGGATTTTCTTGAGAAGATCTCGTTTCTCAGTTAGCAGTGATAGAGCAAATTCTCTGTTCATAACTGAACTCCATCACTTACTTCTGGGCTTCTTTATCAGCTTTAGACTCTGCTGCTGCCTGTGCATCGGCCCCTGTTTTTTTAGGAAGATTCAACTCAAGAGAAATAAGTTTCTTGAATCTTAGTCCAAAGACCGCAAGAGCAGAAAATACAATGCCAATAATAATACCAAAGGATAACAGAGCTGAAGTTGTCAGATACCAAGGCACAGTCTTAAGAGCAGGAGGAAGAATCTTTTCACGGTAATCCTCCAGCATGACGTTCACTCTTTCTCTGGTAAGACCAGGTACAGCCTTAGCAGCGGTTTCGCGGATTGCACCTACCATATTAACAACAGGTGAGTTAGGAGTGTGTCTGATAAAAACTGCAGCTGAAGGTGGTGTAGTAATACCAGATGACTGTTCATGCTGAACCAGGGTTACATGAACACGGGAATCCAAAACACCATCAATCTTAGAGAAGGTATCAGAGAGTTCCTGAGATAAAGCAAATGCAAATCTTGCCTGTTCTTCAAGCTGAGAGGAAATCATGGAATCACCGGAGAAAACAGTACCAAGACTCTTGAAAGGAGTACGAGGAAGAGAGTTTTCCTTAATGATATCCAATGCTCTGACCATATCCTCATGCTCAACAGCAATATGATAAAGTCCCTTGCCTTCACTGACCTTTTCTGCGGCCACACCACGCCTTAGCAGCGCAGATAACATTTCATTGGCATCTTTTTCAGTAATTCCTGAGTATAAGGTTTCCTTACAGCCTACAAGGAACAGAGAAAATAATATAGTCAGTATAACCGCAAATTTTTTCATAATAATATCTTTACTTCAGCATTCAGGACCGTAAACCGGAACAAATACGCTCTCAGTGTCTAAAGGTTTACATATCAAGAATAATCAGACAAACACAAATACACATTCCCTACAAAAAAAATTATAGTTTGTAACCCACAGATTTTCAGTCGAAGCGGTTAGAAAATCAAAGAATTTTGATTCTTTTTTTGAGACTAATCTCTTAATTTTAAGAATAATTATAAATTGGATAATAAGCTGACATTCTTGAGAGTAAAGAAATTTAACTGTATGCATATTTTTATGATGCAGAAATTTTATAGAAAAATAGACAATATCCGTACTTCTGAAAAAAATATTATCCTCTCCTCCCCCCAAAAAAATATTTCAAAGTCTTTGTTAGAATTCAGAGATATTAGGAAAGTATCAGTTAATAAAGATGGGTGAATTTAATCTTTTTTGCTACTAATCACTTAATTAAAAAAGGAATTATCCTAATATGACTTGGACATCCGTATTTTTTCATGAAAAAAAATGGAGTAAAAGTGATTACACAAGATAAAAAAATTCTTATCGCAAAAGATGACCTTAAAGAAGTTTATCTTTTGTCAAACATGGCAAACAGACATGGACTAATTACGGGGGCAACGGGAACAGGCAAAACCGTTACCCTGCAGACAATGGCAGAAAGTTTCAGTCAGCTTGGAGTACCTGTTTTCCTATCTGACGTAAAGGGCGATTTATCAGGCATCGCAGCAGAATCATCTCCAAATGGGAAAATAGCAGAAAGAATAGAAAAACTGCAGTTAAGAGAGCTTGGATATGAATCACGAGCTTTTCCTGTAGCATTCTTTGACGTCTACGGAGAAAAAGGTCATCCACTCCGAACCACCATCTCAAGCATGGGGCCACTGCTTTTATCAAGAATTCTGAATCTTAATGAAGTACAGAGCGGACTGATGCACATTGTCTTCAGAGTAGCTGATGATAACGGTCTTCTGCTTTTAGATTTAAAAGATTTAAAGGCAATGCTCAAGCACGTTTCAGATGAGAAGGCAAAATATCAGGAACAGTACGGAAATATTTCCTCAGCAAGTATAGGTGCTATCCAGAGAGGCCTTCTGCGTCTGGAGGATGAGGGCGGAGATCTATTCTTTGGAGAACCTGAACTTAATATCGAGGATCTGATGCAGTCTGACGAGAATGGATACGGTCAGATTAACATCCTTGAATCTCAAAAGCTTATCAGCAATCCTAAGATCTATTCCACTGTTCTGCTGTGGCTTCTCTCAGAGCTTTATGAAAAGCTGCCTGAAAGAGGAGATAAGGAAAAGCCTCTAATGGTATTCTTCTTTGACGAGGCTCATCTGCTATTTAATGATGTTGAGTCATCCCTGCTGCAGAAGATCTGTCAGGTAGTTAGACTTATCAGATCAAAAGGTGTGGGAGTATACTTTATCAGTCAGAATCCTGCAGACATTCCAGATGAGGTTTTAGGACAGCTTGGCAACAAGATTCAGCATGCTCTTCGTGCTTATACTCCAAAAGATCAGAAAGCCCTGAAGGCTGCCGCAGATTCATTCAGAACCAATCCAGAGTTTTCAACAGAAAAAGCCATAGGAGAGCTTGCTGTTGGAGAAGCCCTTATTTCATTCCTAGATGAAAAGGGTTCTCCTCAGATGGTAGAAAGGAGCTTTATTGTTCCTCCTCAAAGTCAGGTTGGACCGGTTGACGACGCTAAGAGAAAGAATCTGATCAAAACCTCTCTACTTGCAGGTATTTATGACACAGCTGTAGACCGAGAGTCTGCCTACGAAATCCTCACACAGAAAGCCCTGGCAGACAAGGAAGAAGCTCAACGAGCAATTGAGGAGAAAGAAAGACAGAAGCAGCTTGTTCTAGAAGAGAGACAACGTATACAGGAAGAAAGACTACGTATGGCTCAGGAACGTCATCAGGCAGCAATGCAGAGACAGAGTGAAAGAGCTGCAAGGTCAAATCCTACTGTTGTCGATCAGATAATAAGAACAACCGGCAGAACCATTACCTCTTCAATAGGAAGATCGATCGGAAGAACAATTGTAAGAGGAGTTCTTGGAAGTATCTTCGGAAGCAAATAAAGTTCAACAAGAGAGGCAAAAAGCCTCTCTTGTTGTATGTAAAAGCTCTTCCTCGCCACCCCCCCCATAAAACAAAAGGATCACAACTTCGCCAGAAATTGCAATCCTTAGACAGATAATAAAGTCGATATTAAAATAGCTTAAGATACTTTCTGAGCTAAACTCTTTAGCATATCTGTCATTGATTTGGTAATGTTAGAAACGGTTTCAACCATAGCGTTGTACTGACCAAGCTGAAACTGCAACATAATCATATCTTTCTGCTGATCACCAGAACCACCGTTGGATACCTGAGCAATCGCAGCCTCTAAAGAAGCCTTCTGCTGATCCATTCTGTTCTGTAAAGCTGAAATACCAAGTGAAGCTAAATCCATAATAATCTCCGAGAATCCAATCTAACCTCAATCAACTCTGAGCATTGCAGATATCAACTGCAATATCAACAGCATTCTTTAAAGCAGTTAGCTTTTTGAATGTTACGGAATCCAATCCTTCATCCATAGCCTTTTTCAGATCAAAAGACCAGTTTGAATACTCCTTTCCCAAATTATAGAAGACTTTCTGATCTTTTTCTTCCCAGGCCTTAAAAACGTCATTTTGCGCCAGATTGTAATTCATAATAAACCTACCTTATATCTGCCTGTTACCTTTCAGCACTGTAATCCATGAACTGCTTTGCAGTAAGTGCCTCTGGTGACTTCTTATCTTTTATCTTGGTATAAAGACTTTCTGCCTCATCTGTATTACGCTGCAGACTTAATGAAATAACCTTCAGAGAAAGTGTATCATCATCTTCAGAAAGGTCATCCAGAATAGACTCAGCCTCCTGAAATTCGTCGGTAACAATCTTTGAGAAGGCCAGACCTAATGAAGCAGCTCTCATATCAGGCTGGTACTCTAAAAGGTTTTCAAATAATTTACGAGCGTTGTAAACATCGCCATTCATGCAGGCAGCCATTCCAAGCTGAACCAGCATTGAAATATCGTCCTTAGTTTGTGTGGTTACCATAATTATTTCCTTATTTCTACTTGAGCTGCAACTCTTTAACTTCGCTACCCTTCATCAGCACAACCTTATTGAGGTCAATTGATGAAACCACGTATCCAGAAGGAAGCACACCGCCCTCAAAATACTTTCTGCCATTCTTAAGTGTAATAAAGCGCATTGGTTTCATTGTTACACTAAGTATAGCTGTTTCATCCACATTCTGTTCTGAGGCTTTCCTTTTTCTTTCGTCAGCAGAACGTTCGCTTAACGAGGTAATTTTTTCATCCGTTGAGGAACTCAACTCAATTGTTTCTGTACCGTCAAGACGTTCAACACTTGCGTTTGCCTTAGGATCATACTCGGTAAACATTAAAGGTATACTAAATTTCTTAGATGTCTGATATCTTGCTGTTTCAAGATTATTCTGATCCTCAAGAGTTGTACGGCCTTTATAGAAAACTCTACCCTTTCCAATAACCAGCTGAATATTATGAACCCCCAGATGCTCACAGTTATCCTTCAGCTCATTTTCAAGTTCATGTCTATATACGATTCTGCCTTTAAGTCTGTTCTTATAGCGAGACTCCATAGCATTAAATGCCTCTGCCTCAACATAGGCATCTGACATATAACCATCGACACCGATTTTTCCATCATCAATATAATGCGCATGAACATAATAGCCAAGATTCTGGAAATCTCTCTCTACGCCAAGAATCTCATCATCTCTAACTTCAACATTCAGATTCAGTGTTGTCTTAAGCTCAGGCATAACTTCAATGAGCTTGGCGAATCTTTCCTTAGATTCAACTGAGCCATTAAGGTCAATAATTCCATCATTAACCTCGGTTTTTAAATCCTTAAAGTTATTCTCCTGAATAACAGTATTCAATGCATCAAGATCTGTATCAAGCTCACTGGTCTTGAATATAGTCGATCCGAACATCAGGAAAATCAGCAGCAAAATCAGAAGAAGAGCACTTGCCGCAGTTAAAGCAATTGTGCGCTTATCAATAGATTCTGCTAATGCAGGAGCCTGCTCTGCAGCCTTTAACTCGGCTCCCTCTGCAGCTGTTTCTGCCTCAGCAGGTACAGCATCACCTTCTGCGTTTGACTTTCCCCCTTCAGCAGGAGGATTCTCCACATTCTCGGAACCCTCAGCCCCTTCTTTAGGGGCCTCTGCAGGAGTCTGTTCTGAAGCAAAGGCTGGCTTTGCCCATGGACCTTTAACAGTTGAGGCTCTATAGCATATAAGAGTATCACCAAGAAGGATAAATACCCCGCTATCCCATTTGTGCTTACCCGGCTCTAGTGGCTGTCCATCAATCTGAGCAGGCTCATTTACAGTAATATTGACCTCAAAAGGGGTAACCTCAATTACAGCAGCAGAAACACTCATTTCCTCGTCAGAGAAAATAAGATCGTTATCTGTGCCAGTACCAAGCGTGTAGGAACCAGGTTTTAAATCAAAAACCAGTCCGTTGTGAGGTCCGGTGAACACCTTAAAGGTGTATGAATCAGCCATATCGTTCTTCTATATCTATAATAATTTAACTGTTCTTATTGGATGCTCTGTTTGAACTGCAACCAGAACTGTCTTTCTTTTTAACTGGACGCTTTAGATAGTTATCCTGAGTTGCAGATACAGCAAAATCAGAATCATCAAGATCATCAGGAAGAGCCTGAGCCTCACCTAAATTCAAGACCTTTGGAGTAATCAGGATCAGACGCTCTCTCTTAAACTTTGTCTTAGAATCAGTACCAAATAACTTACCGACAACAGATACATCCTTAAGTCCAGGAACACCTGAAGAATCATCCTGCTTGTACTCAACATAATAACCGCCTAAAAGCAGACTCTGACCTTCTCGGACCACAGCCTGGGTGTTAATCTTGGTCTGCTTTATTGGAGGAACAGAATCACTTTCTGCAGAATTACTGTCATTTGAATCCTGATTACTCTGAACCTGAACCACCATCGAAATCAGAGGTTTTTCACCAGGTGTATCTTCAATAATATGAGGTGTCACCTGCAGTACAGTACCAGACTCAACCTTGAACAGATCAACATCCTGATAGCCTGCAACCTTTACGTATCTTGTAGTGGTGTTTTCAAGGGTTGCCTCAACATTATCAAGAGTCATAACCGATGGTCTGCCTAAAGTCCTAGCCTGCTGATTCTCCTCTAGGAAATTAATTGCAGAGAAGAAATGTGCTGAGTTTGAATTAAGCACGGTTGAAAAAATACCGCCCCCAGTAGTATTCGTTGCAGCACTGGAGCCATCCCAGGTGAGATTGGCAGACTTACCAACACCGGCACCAACAGTAAAGGCACCAAATCTCTTATTGCCATGCCATGAAATACCTAGATCTTTTGCTGCAGAAACATCAACATCAACGATTGCAGCATGAAGTTCAACTAGCTTAACAGGAACATCAATATCCCTAATAACTTTCTCATAGTAATCCATTCTGTATTCGGCGTCATTGATAATAACAGCATTAAGTCTAGTATCAGCCATTATATTTACAGAACTTCCTTCATCGTTACCAGGATTAGCATCACTTAAGGTTGGAGCCTTAGGACCATCACTCTCCGCATTTTTCTTCTCAGAAGCACCGATTGAGGCAAGACCGGTTCCCTTTAGCTTGGAAACAGTTGCCTTCATTGGAACAACAGTATTGCTTGAACCTACAGTCGCACCGTTTACCATCTTCTGTAGAATGGAGGCAACACCAGGAATTACAATGGTTCTGTTCATAGAGGAAACTTGGGTATCATCTGCTTTAGCATGCTTTAACTTGAAAACACGCATAACACTCTTAGTATCAAGATTCTTACTAAATGAAATTGCAAGAGAATCAATTCTGGTAACAAGATCTGCAGGCCCCTGAATAACCAGCATACTGCCTTTGGTCTTCAAAGGAAGCTCAGCTGGTACTGTTCCGCTGTTTAATAGAGTTTTTTCAAGAGTCTTAGCCTGCTGTGGAGTACCTACATTAACCAGTTTCTGTTCCCAGTCATTTTCATGGAAGAAGTAGATAGTGTCATTAACAACATAATAGCGGACTCCATAGGCGATTTTAAGACCGTCAAGGAACTGATTGCCAGGAACATCAGTAAAGCGGCCGCTGACAATTCCGGTCACCTTATCGGAGACTACACAGTCCTTTCCCATAACTCTGGCGAAATCCTTAAGAACACTCTTAAGGTCTTCACCATCAGAATAATGAGAATATGAAGATGAAAAATTATAGGCAAAAGCAGGAGTTGCGATCATTGCCCATATAACGAAAAAAATACAAAGAAACTTTTTCAAAGTACATCCCCAAAGCCCCTTCCCTTGGAGAATACAGTCTATTGTATCTATAAGAAAAACTGCATAGCCGAGAAAGGAGATACTGAAACACGATTTTCTAGTCTACCTTTAATATAATCAAAGTCGTTAAGAAAATCTTCAAATACTTCATCAATATGTGACTCATTTATTTCTATTGGTAACAAAACTTGCTCTAAGATAACATCTTCACCGTCCAAAACTATCCTACAGCGAGAAAGTTTGACAAGACCAGCATTAAGTTTTGCTATATCACGACACATACTGCTTAAATCAGGTTCATCCTTTGGAAGAGAGATAAGTTTCTGTTTTAAGATGATGCAGACTGCATCAGGAGAATAAAAAGAGAGAACACCGCTGTCGAGTTCGACAAGGTATTCTCCGTGTTCACCAATTTCAGGACTCCATCCTGTTAATTTCAGGATGAAGTCGAATGCCTCTTTTGGATTATGAATTTCCATAGATTAACCCATAACCTTATTCAAGGTCTGACGGTTGGACTGGAACAGTTCGTTGACGTTAGACTGACAGCTTGTAATTGCGTTACGAGCATCATCAAGAGCCTTCTTGATCTCTTCCATAGCTGTACGTAATACTTCTGTCTGAGCATCAATATCCTTGTTCAGCATCCTTTGCGAGATCGAAAGCATTTTTATCCATTGTTCCTGCCTTTAGCTCACTAGATATAGAATTTAGCTGCTTTAAACTCCTTCCAGCAGAAAACATCGACAGACCACCAGCAGCAATGGATACACATGAACAGCAAATTCCCATAATAAGAGCTCTCTTGGCATCTGCTCTCATATTTTCTGCCTGAGTATGAATATTATTACAGATATTCTGACACTCAGCCCACATCATCTTAACTTCCATATCCTTACGGTCACGGTTCATTTTGATGATTGCCATAAGAAGCTCTGTAATACTTGTCACAGCAGTGTCAACTTTACCAATTTGAGCAAATAGATCCTGAGTACTCTTAGGAGTAATAGGTTTAGTTGGCTTATCTAACTGAGTTTTACCAGGATCCTTTTTATCCTTTGTATCATCAGCTGCAGGAACAGTATCTCCACCGTCGGCTTTCTTAGTCTTGTCCGCACCATTTACAGTTGAATCAGTCTCTGGGTCCTGAACAGTAGCTGGAGCGCCTGCGGTTGCGCTAGGAACAGAAATATTGCACAGTAATAATGAATCTAACTCAAAAATTCCGTCTTCAAAATTAAATTTCTTCATAACACACCTCTAAATATTTAAGCCATTCCACCGGTTGGAGCCATTGACATTACATTGATTTGAGCCTGAGCCTTATCCTTGACAACCTGAGCAGCATCTTCAGTCATCTTCTGGAAGAACTCTAGGATAGCCTTAATAGCCTTCTGAGTTTCCTGATCTTCAATTAGAAGTTTCTCTAAGGCTTTCTTAAGTTCCAGCTCATCAGCCTTAAGCATAGCTCCATCATATTTGTAGACAGCATTTGCAATACCTGCTGCACCTGTACCTACAGAAGATAGACCGTTAAGGAATGCACCACCGTAGGACAGTCTTGCACAGAAGATTGCGACCTTAGTACCAATATCAGCAAGCTTTGCAGCATGAGCAAGACCATTTCCGGTACAAATACCAGCTATGATTCCGCCGATTGCGTCGATAGCCATACCGGTAATAGCGATTGTTGTATCTGAAAAGCCCATGGCTTTCATCATTGGTTCAAGCATTCGCGTTGTAAGCCCCTTTCCTGTGACCTGCTCAGTGATATTTGATGAAAGGAAGTACAAACCAGCGATTCCGGCAGCAACCAAAGCCACGTTACCATGCATTGCACCGACGACAATTGCTGCAACTGATAAAACGGCTGTAACAATATTGGCAAGCCAGCCAAAGGCTTTCTTCCACCAGCCAGACTCTTTTTCCTCTTCGGCTTTCTTAATAGCCTCATTGATTTTATCCATAGTCTGCTGGTAGTTTGCTTCTTTTTCCTGCTTGTTGTTTTCAATTCTGCTTTCTGCAGATTTCAGCTGAGAAGTTCTGTTCTCACCGGTAATAAACTGAAGCAGAGCCTCAAGACCAAGACCTTTTAGATCACCTAAAGCTTTGTCAGATGGTGGTTCAAGATTTACATGTTTAGTATCAACATCTGATTTTTTCTGCAACTCAGCAAGCTCAAGAGCTTTCAGCTGTTGGGCATATTCTGTAATAGAAATCTTACCAGCAGCAAAATCCTTTGTAAGGTTCAGAACTTGTGTCTCATAATTGACACCCTGAGAACCATATTTGTTAATAGCACTGTCAGACATAATATACGCTCCTAGTTACTCATTTTTTTCAACATTCTTTAAGGTTTCAAGCAAGGCTTTTGCCTTTGCTTTAATCTGTAAATCGTGAGGGCTGTTTCCCTTTCCCATAAGGTCAATGAACTCTAAAGCTGCAATAGCATTCTCCTTCTGATCAGCCTTTAGACGGCATAATGCAGAGTAGTACATAGGCTCAGGGTCCTGTAATCCGCCCATGGTTGCCCCCATTGCATAAAGTTCTGCTGCTTCCTGGAATGCTTTCTGGTTTTCACGACAGGCAGCTAAACCAACCCAGTATTTGGTAATTGAGCCATCATAAACAACTAAAGCTCTGAAGATTTTTTCTGAATCAGCATACTGGCCAGATGAATAAAGATTGTAGGCATATGCATACATAACTTCTAATTTATCTGAATCAAGACCAACCAGGTCACCAAGACTTGACCCCTTCTCTATTAGTCTATATGCACTTAATACAGCCTCTTTCTGTTCATTGCTTTCAAAGAGGAAATTTAATTCATCTGCATTATCGATATCTACTGCCATAATTAGCTCCTAATTATTTTGACTATTTAACGATTTAGGTCTGACAGAGCATTAACAAATTTTATCCATGCTCGTTATTTAAATTTATCTCATAAGTCAGAAAAAAATCGTTGTATCTGTCAAAAAACCGTTTTCTTATTTACTAGTATAAATATCAATTATATGTTTGCAACTAATTTTGGTACTATAATATTAAATATTATAACTTGATCACATTTTTGTTTTTGTGGTTACATTTTTCTAACAATTTTTGTTTTATTCTTTGTTTTAAATGTATTTTTTAAATTTTCTTTAAATAACAAAAATTATTTGTTCCATTATTTTGAAAAAAAAATTTTTCAAAGATTAGCAAAATTACTATAGTGAAAAAAATTTATCAAAATGTGACAAAATTCGAATTTTCTGTTTTAAATTCAAACTGATAGACTTGAAGGTTAGGTATTAATAAAAAGACGTTTTATTTTTTTTATGTCAGTAAATTATTTTTTTTTTATAATTTTGTCTGTTTTTAAAGCGTTAGACAAAAAAAATACAAATTAGTAAAAAAATAAAAAATCTCCTTACTGCCTCATATACCTAAACTTTGCGAGTATAGATAGAGACATGATTAAGTAAATATAAAAATATTTGATAAAACTGCATAGGAATGCGATTTAACCATTGCATTCCTATTTTTATATATGCTATACTAGATATGTTGTTATATTATCTATAAGGTGTTTTCTATGTTAGTTCAGGCTCCTGATTTACCTCGTATGCTTTGTATGAAAGGTACTAAATATTATGGTCTTTATACTTATAAGAATGCATGGGATGCTGAAAAGAAAAGGTCTTACCGAGTTAAAGGCAGCACAAAGTGCGTAGGTATTATGGTCTCTGGAGATAAAACAGGAAAAATTAAATGGAGCGATGAGTTCTTAAGTGAATATCCTGCATTAGAATCTTTAATCTCTCAAAGAGATGAAAAAGGAAATATTACCTTCTCTCCTTTGGATGAAGAAACTCAGACTATAACCGTTAAAGATGCTTTATCTGCTCAGAGATATCATGCCGGAGCCACCTGGGTACTTGACCATATAATTGCAGATACACCATTAGTCAAAGCTTTAAACAGAACCTTTGGTAAATATAACCTTAACAAGAAAATCCTGTCCTTAAGTTATTTCTTAAATCTATCTGAAGGCAACGCCATGACCAGGTATGAGAACTTTGCCGCTACCCATAGGTTACCCTGGCAGCATACCTTAACCTCATCTGCTATTACCAGAATCTTTCAGAATATCTCATCAGAACAGATTGACAGGTTTGTGGCTAAATTAAATCTGCTCTCGATTGATGAGAGTAAGCAGGACTGCAGAACAAAATACTGGGCCCTGGACTCTACCTCCATATCAACCTATTCAACAAACTTATCCAAATCCTCATACGGACATAACAAGGATGGAGATAATCTGCCTCAGGTAAATGTCTTAATGGTAGTAGACCAGCAGACAGGAGAGCCTGTATATTACAGAACCTATAACGGCAATGTCCCTGATATTGTCACCGTGAAACATCTACTTCAGGAGCATGCCCGTATCAGACTGGACTCAAATGCTGTTTTTGTTGCAGATAAAGGTTATGGCTCTGTAGCCAACATCCACCGTTTTTATCAGAACAAAACCTCGTTCCTTATCAACCTTAAAACCTCTTTCTCCATCTGCAGAAATATTTTTGATGAAGCCCGACTCGATTTATTTGATCCACTCAACTTCAATGAGGACATCAACAACAGCTGCACCTCCAGAGAAATTACCTGGTCATACCCGGTAAACTTTAAGACAGACTGCAAACGAGCCCCGCGTCTTAAGGAAAAGATGTATATGCACATCTACTATGATCGTGAAATCTTTAATGCTCATCAGAGAACTATCACCACCAATATTTCAAAGGTGGCAAAAATGCTACAGAAGGGAGAGACTCTTTCTCCTGCGCTAAAGCATATTAAGGATACCTTTCTTATAGAGTCAGTTTCATCTGATGGAAGTATTACCTACTCAACAAATAGAAAGGCTTTAGATGATTATCTGAAAATGAAAGGGGTAAGAATTCTCGTAAGTAACGAAGTTAAAGATCCTATTGAGGCATACAAAGCATACTTTGACCGAAATGAAGTTGAATATGCCTTCAGATTATTCAAGCAAAGACTTGGATTTAACCGTATGCGAGTAAGCTCTAACGATTCACTTGAGGGTAAGGCCTTTATTCAGTTTATTGCAACCTCAATAGCAATTATGCTCAGAAAACGAATTGCAAACGCCTTAAAGGATAATCCTAAACTCAAACTTGCCTATGACAGTGAACCAGTAGTTTTGGATAAGCTCGATAGTATTATTGAAACCAGATTCAGCTTTGGCAGTTATTATTCTGAAGTTGTTGGAGGATTAAAAGAGCTGTTTAAAGCGCTGGGAATACCAGAACCAAGTGAAGAGCTAGCACAGGAAGCTTATGAAGCAGATACTGAAGCTGAAGAAAAGGACTTATTTGAGGAAGAATTAGAACAGGAGATACAGACTCCTTATCAGGCTCTTGAATGACAAATGCTCCCGAAGGAGCATTTAAGATCCCAAACTTTATAGATCAGT